>PWEK01000012.1 GCA_003553445.1 Elusimicrobiota bacterium | reverse complement strand
TCAGCCTGGCGAAACATGTTACTCATGTCAGTCACATTGCTCACATCCCAATCTTCTATATTTTGATTAAAGGAACTGGCGCCCCAAAACATTCCGGACATGTTTTCAACACTTGATACATCCCAATCATTTATGTTCTGATTAAAAGAGGAAGCATTAAAAAAAAGACTTGACATATCCTCCACTGAGGAAACATCCCATCCGGAGATGTCCTGATTAAAATTTCTGGCCCTGCCAAACATTGAGCTTATATCAACACCTTCTTTAAATTTCCAGTCTGCGATATTCTGGTTAAAAGAAGAGGCATTCCAGAACATTGCACCCATTGAATCAACATTTGAAACATCCCAACTTCCTATATATCCATTAAAAGAGTATGCTGAGTGAAACATCATATGCATGCTTATAACGCTTGTAACATTCCAATTCAGATCTTGATTGAATGAATCAGCCCGGTGAAACATTAAATGCATATATTTTACATTGCCAACGTCCCAATCTCCAATATCCTGATTAAAGGAGGTAGCCCATGAAAACATACCAAACATATATTCAACATTTGACACATCCCACTCTCCAATGTCTTTATTAAAAGAAGACTGTGACATTTGAGATCCACCAAACATAGATCTCATATCCGTAACACTTTCAGTCTTCCATTCGCCTATATCTTGATTAAAGGATGAAGTGAGGTAAAAAATTCTACTCATATCTTCAACATTTGACACATCCCAGTTGCTTATGTCTCCGTCAAAAGATGATGCGCTCCGAAACATTTCGCTCATATCCGTAACGTTTCCTGATGTATTATCAAAGAAGTCCTCCGCTGTGAACTCTGTAATATTGGTTGCTTCGCGAAACATCTCTTCAGCGCTGGTTATTCCTTCGACCCCGTCTGATACGGGAGTAAGTATGTCAATTAGAAGCCTGGGGGTTCCATCGCCAGCCCCATAAAAAGATATTCTTTCAGCGGAACCTTTTACACTTACGGTGTGTTCTCCCGGGGAGCTGTATTCATGGGTGAAAAGTTTGCTTCCGCTATAGGGGGCTTCAAAGCCCTCTCCCCAGTCAACTTCAAAATCCTGCGCATTATCTACCCAAAAAGAGAACTCCTGATTTTCCTCACTCGTTTCAATTTTGAAATTAAAAGAGCCTCCGGCTTCAATAGAAGCCGAACTATAGGTTAAAAAAATGCATATAAAAAGTAATATTTTTGATGTTCTTTTCATTGTTTCCTCACTTAATTTATTTTTCTATTAAAAACTTTTGGGTTTTTCAGATCTCCATTATGGTTTACTACAATAATGTATATGCTTGAGTCTATACGTTCAGTTTCTTCCCGCCTTATAGAGGTGAACCTCCCGAAGTTTATTATAAGTTTCAGTAGGTAATTTGGAGGGTTTTAAAAAGGTGGCAAAATTTTTTAAGTTTGACACATCCCAGTTACCTATATATCCGTCAAAAGATGATATGCTCCGAAACATTTCTTTAGCGCTGGTTATTCCCTCAACTCCGTCAGTTACGGGAGTAAGTATATCGGTTAGGAGCCCGGGGGTTCCTTTCCCCTCACCGTAAAAGGATATTCTTTCTGTTTTGCCCCTTACTTTTATTTTGTATTCTCCGGGAGATTTATATTCGTAGGAAAAGAGTTTAGTTCCGTCTGCAGGTTCTTCGTACCCACTTCCTTCTCCCCAGTCAACTTCAAAGTTCTCGCATTCATACACCTGGAATGCGAAAGAGCGGTTGTTCTCTTCCGTTTCTATCTTAAATGTAAAACTGCCCGAGGCGGCTGCGTATTTTACAAGATATTGATTTGCACTAAAAAGTAATAATGTTAGGAATATTGCCGTTAATTTCATGTGTGGTTTTATCTTAAAAAATCTATATTTGATAGAGTAGTTTATTTAATTGTAAAATGTCAAATCCAAATTATGTTTTGTGGTGAATTTGTTTAAAATTTCAAAAGAGCCCTTTTGCAGAAAAGGGCTCTTTTCTATTTTTTCTTTAGATAACCCGGTGTTTCTTATTACCAGGGTATTTCTTCTTCGTATTCTTCAGGATCTACTTCTTCTATGTCTTCCGGGTCTATTTGTTCATATTCTTCCGGTTCGGGCTCTTCCCATTCATACTCTTCCGGTTCAGGCCATTCTTCTTCGGGCTCTTCCGGTAAGGCCTCTTCATCCCAGGGGTCGGGTGTTTCAGGTTCTTCAAATGCCGGAGCTTCTTCCGCGGGCTCCGGTTCACCTATGGGTTCGGGCTGAGGTTCGCAGCCGATTATAAACATAAAAGAAGCAGCAATCGCTATACATGCTGCTAATTTTTTAATTTTGATAGTTAATCACCTCCTTTCGTTTATGTGTAGTAATGTATGCAAAAGGCCCTTTTTAGCGAGGGCCTTTTGCAATATGTTTTATATTACCACTCGAAGTCTTCTTCTTCGAATTCTTCTATTTCTTCATACTCCTGTGGAGCCTCGTATTCTTCCGGTTCTTCATATTCTTCAAGAAACGGGTCTTCATATTCTTCCGGTTCTTCGTATTCTACAGGTTCTTCTTCCCATACACCCGGGTCTTCCACCGGGTCTGTCGGCCCGCATCCTACTGCCAATCCAAGAACAAATACTGAAATAACTAAAAACAAATAATTTTTCAGCTTCAAGAAAATCACCTCCTTTTCATTCTTCTGAATAATCCAGCCTAGTAACTGTTAAATACTTATCAAATATGGCCGTATATGTCAAAAATTGTAATAATAATATTAAAAAGAGCAAAATGGATGTTGATTTGACAAATGCTGTCTAAGTTGTATGGTTATATAAACCAATCGATAGTAATATCAGGAAAAATTGTATAATCCGGACGGGCAAAAAAACGGGATGAAGTGTAATATGGTTAAAAGTATTTATGAGTAATATTAAAATAGAAGTAAAAAATTTATATAAAATATTCGGTCATCGCTCCGAAGAGGCGTTGCGTCTGTTGAAGCAGGGGATACCTAACGAAGAAATTTTAGATAAAACCGGCTGCGGGGTAGGAGTAGCTGATGCGAGCTTCAAGGTATACGAGGGGGAGGTACTGGTTGTAATGGGACTTTCGGGAAGCGGTAAGTCCACGCTTTTACGCTGCATAAACAGATTGATTAGGCCAACAGCGGGGAAAGTATTTGTGAAAAATGAAGATATAACTGAGGTTTCACGGGAAAAACTGCTTTCGATGAGAAGAAATATTTTCGGTATGGTTTTTCAGAGGTTTGCACTTTTCCCTCATAAAACAGTACTAGAAAATGCCGGATACGGGCTTTCAGTAAAAAGGGAAACAAAGGAAAAACAGAGAAAAAGCGCCCAGGACGCCCTTGAACTTGTAGGCCTGAAAGGGTGGGAAAACTCATATCAGAGCCAGTTAAGCGGAGGCATGCAGCAGCGTGTGGGGCTTGCCCGCGCACTTGCAATCAACCCTGAAATATTGTTAATGGATGAGGCATTCGGCGCTCTGGATCCGCTTATCAGGACAGAGATGCAGGATGAGCTTCTTGAGCTTCAGGCCAAGATGAAAAAGACAATCCTCTTTATAACTCATGATCTTGACGAAGCTTTAAAAATGGGTGATAGAGTAATCCTTATGAAAGACGGAAGGATTGTTCAGATTGGCACCCCTGAAGAAATATTGACAAGTCCGGAAAACACCTATGTAAGAAGATTTATTGAAAATGTTGATTTTACCAAGGTTCTGAGTGCTTCAGATGTTATGGTAAAACCTAAGGAAGTGGGCTTTATTAAGGATGGACCGGTTACGCTTCTTCATAAAATGAGGATGGAAGGTAAATCCGGTATATTTATTGTTGATGAAGAGCATAAGTTAAAGGGGTATGTAACAGCAGAAAAAGCGGGGGAGCTGGCAAAAAAGCATGAAAAAGACATATCACTTATAATAGAAAAATATGATAAACAGAAGGTAACTCTTGATGTGCAGGTCAGAAATTTATTTAAAGTTATTGTAGATAACCGCTATCCGATTGCTGTAATTGATGATAATAATGTATTAAAGGGGGTTATTGTAAAAGGTTCAATAATTGCAGGTTTAGCGGAAAGCGGAGAGTTTGATGTATAGATTACCGCTTGGAGAATGGATAGATTCGGGAATTGATTTCTTAACGCTGAGGTTCTCAGCGGTCACCAGGGGCTTTTCAGAAATTATCGATACAATGATTTCTCTTTTGATTAATGTCCTGGAGTTCTTCCCCCCATGGCTCTTGATCTTAATAATCGGTGTAATTGCCTGGAGGATTATTTCGATAAAGGGAAGTATTCTATCAATGCTTGGCTTAGGATTAATATGGAATTTCGGTCTTTGGGATCCTACTGTTTCGACATTTGCGCTTGTTATTACCTCAACAGTAATAGCGGTTATTGTAGGACTGCCCCTGGGCATAATTGCCGCATTAAACAATAAATTTTATAAGCTGATAACGCCTGTGCTTGATTTTATGCAGACAATGCCGGCTTTTGTATACCTTATCCCGGCAATACCGTTTTTCGGCCTGGGCAAGGTTGCCGCGGTATTTGCGACGGTTATATTCTCCATTCCTCCATCTATAAGATTCACTGCTCTGGGGATAAGGCAGCTTCCCGAAGAATTAATGGAGGCATCCGATTCTTTCGGGGCTACAAAAATGCAGAAGCTGATAAATGTTCAGCTTCCCCTTGCAGCGCCGACTATAATGGGAGGAATAAATCAGACAATAATGCTTGCATTGTCAATGGTGGTTATTGCCGCTATGATAGGGGCAGGCGGTCTCGGAGGTGTTGTATGGAGAGCTATCCAGAGATTAAGGATGGGGATGGGGTTTGAAGCAGGCATAGCAATTGTTATAATAGCTATGATATTTGACAGGATCACTCAGAACATAATAAAAAAGAATAAGGGTTAATCCTGTGCTCACACACTAAAATTTCAATTTAAACATATAAATAAAAGATAAAGAGCAGGGTATTGAAGGTTGAAGGAAAAAAGGAGGTTTAGATGAACCTAAGAAAAAAAATTAATGGTTTTCTTGTTGGAGTTTTGGCACTTGCAGTATTGAGCTGCGCCAGAACACCAGATGAAACGATTGAACTGGCATATGTAGAATGGGCTTGCGCTACAGCAAGCACCAATCTGGCAAAAGCTGTACTACAGGAGAGAATGAATTATGATGTAGATACCGTAGCTGTATCTGCTGCAGCAATGTGGACAGCCCTGGGAGCAGGGGACGTGGATGCGATTACCTGTGCATGGCTTCCGGTAACACATGCTGAGTATTATGAGGAAACGGAAGCTGATATAGACGACCTGGGAGCTAATCTTGAAGGAGCGTCTATAGGATTAACAGTTCCGACATATGTTGATATTGACTCAATTGAAGAGCTGCCGGAAAACGCGGACAGGTTCGACTATGAAATCATCGGTATTGATCCCGGAGCAGGGATAATGGGCGCTACGGAAGAGGCTATAGAAGAATATGGCCTTGGTGATTTCACTCTTGTTGAAGGAAGTGGCGCAACAATGGCTGCTGCGCTTGCTGATGCAGTTGATAACAATGAATGGATCGTTGTAACAGGATGGACACCTCATTGGAAGTATGGTGAATGGGATCTTAAGGAACTTGAAGATCCGAAGATGGTATACGGCGAAGATGAAGATATTCACACCATCACTCGACAGAACTTGAGTGTAGATTCCCCGGAAGCATACAGCTTTCTTGATAATTTCTATATGAGCAGTGCCGAATTAAATGAAATTATGGCATGGAATGAAGAAGAGGGCGCAGACCCTTATGAAAATGCCGTAAGATGGATAGAAGAAAACCCGAACAGGGTAGATCAGTGGCTGCAGTAAATACTGCTTTTGGGTTGAAAGAAGATTGTAAAGGAAAAGGAGGAAATGAATGAAGAGTAAAATCATTTCATTAATGATGGTTTTAATGCTGGCTGCGTCAGGTTATGCATTCGATATGGAAGACCTCAATTTTTCAGGGCAGTATCGATTGCGCTGGCAGATGATGAATAATCTTGAGGGAGAAGATGATGCCGGGGATTTTTATGAGTTCATGAGAAATCGTATTCATCTGGGTATGGACGGGAATGTCACCGATGACATCTATGTTAATATCGTCGCTGAGTTTGAGAACACTATGGGCGATACCGGATGGAGACCGGCTACAAATGGAAGGTCTTTTAAACTGCAGACAGGATATGCGAAAATATCTGATTTTCTTGTAGATGACATGGCTCTTACAGTGGGGCGCCAGAATATTTTTCTGGGTCGCGGATTTGTCCTGACTTCTGACTGGGCAGGCCTTGACGGAGTAAAGGCATCTTACGCATATGATGACCTGAGTCTGGAAGCATTCAATTACAGGTTAGCTGATGCAGACTGGGTAAGAAAAGATGAACACAGCAAAGGGCATATGTCCGGTTTGACTGCTTTTTATTCTCTTCCTGAAACTGACCTGACAGGATACTATATTGTTGATTACACGGATGATTTCGGACAAGAAGATAGCGATGAGAGGAATTTTGCGGGACTGATTGCTGACGGGGGTTTTCAAAACTTCCGCCACTATCTTGAATACAGCATGCAGATGGGAAATGACCATAATGAGAATGATTATGACGCTTCATTGCTATACGCAGCGCTGAACTATGATGTGCCGGATTTTCACGGGCTGTCGCTGAAAGCGGATTATTTTCTGGCTACCGGAGATGATCCGGAGACCGATGATAATGAAGGATTCGGCTCTTCAGTCACCTACGGGTATTTCGTAGATACTTTCTGGTATGATTATTACCTGGATGCGTTTGGTTCAGCTGTAACTTTTGCTGATATAAGCAATCTGGAATCTATAGGTGCGGGATTCAGCATTAACCCCCGTGAAGACCTGAACCTGATGGCTCATTACTATATGCTCGCTGAAGAGGTCAGTGGTGATGATATCGGTGATGAAGTCGGTTTGAAACTTGCTTATACAATAAATGACGCAAGCAGCGTCTTTGTGACATACAGCAGGTTCATGCCGGATTCAGAGTTTGCCGATGAAGGCTCGGATTTTGCAGCTCTGGAGTATGCCATAAACTTCTAAGCTGACAAACCAGTCACGTTCATACTGCCCGGTTACTTGTTTTAAGTTCCGGGCAGTATTTTTTTAGAGGTATGTAAAGTTAATTTTTTGATTTTGGTTTTCTGAGAAGCTCATAACAGACTATGGCAGTGAGAATGTCTTTTTCCCTGGACGTGGATTTAGGTGTTTCTTTTTTCTTTTCTGGGACAGCCTTTATGTCTTCGTGATTAACTTTTTTTTCAGGTTTCGGTGGGGTTTTTTTTACCCTTTTTATCTTTCTTTTTCCGCCAGCCGTTTTTAACTGGTTTATTCTTTTCGTGCGGATTCTGTCACGCTGGCTTCGACTACTCTCATCTTCGGGGAAAAAGTCCTCTTTAAGATGATCCATTAGCTCTTTAAAAAAATCAGATTTGGATAGCCGGCCTATTACAACTATTACAAAGGCTATAAGTACTAGATATTCCATATACTATTTTTCCCCGTCATCATCTTTTTTTTCAGTCCATTTGGAAATGGAATCCCTGAGGTCTGTATCTGATTTTATGTTATTCATTTTGTAATAATCCATTATTCCCAGATTTCCCTGTTTGAAGGCTTCGGCTATAGCCTCGGGTATTTTACTTTCTGCAAGGACGACCTTCGCCCGGTTTTCTTCTATCCTGGCTTTCATTTCCTGTTCCTGGGCGACGGCCATGGCTCTTCTTTTCTCGGCGTTTGCCTGGGCAACTTTCTTGTCGGCTTCTGCCTGGGCTGCCTGAAGTTCGGAGCCGATATTTCTTCCAACGTCTATATCAGCGATATCAATTGAAAGTATTTCAAAGGCGGTTCCCGAATCAAGGCCTTTTTCAAGAACCCGCTTGGTGATGATGTCGGGATTTTCAAGAACGTTTTTATGGGATTTTGAAGAGCCTATGGTGGTGACTACTCCCTCTCCGACACGGGCGATTATTGTTTCTTCAGTCGCCCCTCCTATAAGCTGGTCAATGTTGGCTCTTACCGTTACCCTGGCTTTTGCCTTGAGCTGAATTCCGTCTCCTGCGACGGCTTCTACTTTCGTTTTACCTGAATCCGGGCTGGGACAGTCAATGACTTTCGGGTTTACGCTTGTGCGGACGGCTTCCAGGACGTTTCTCCCGGCAAGATCGATGGCGGTTGCTTTTGAAAAATTAAGAAGTATTCCCGCCTTGTTTGCTGCTATCAACGCCTTAACAACTGCCGTTACGTTTCCTCCAGCGAGGTAATGGGCTTCAAGCTGCGAGGGTGAAAGCTGCAGCCCTGCCTTTGTTGACATTATCATTGCCTGCACTATAACAGTGGGGGCAACCTTTCTCAGCTTCATGCCGACTAAATTAACTATGCTTATCTTTACGCCTGACAGTCGGGCCTGAAACCAGAGTCCGAAAAATGAAAGTACGATTATTGCTATGACCAGTAAAATAAAACCTAAAACAATAAGTAATGCCTGAATTCCTGTGTTTTCCATCATGTCTCCTTTTTTTCTACTAAGATTCTGTTGTCTCCTGTTTCTATCACTTTAACCTTTGTGCCTTTCTCAACAAATCCCTGCTGAGAAACGCCGTCAAATATTCTTTCCCCGAATCTGATTCTTCCTACCGGCCTCAGGTCAGTTACTGCGGTGCCTTCGGTTCCTATTTTGATATTGGCTTTTTCAGGCTGTTTCTGGTTTTGAACGCCGCTGCAGGAGCTTTTCGGGGTTACAAGATTGCCCGCATGCATTACTTTGTTTAACCCGGGTATCTTGTCCATATTATGAATGATTACAAGGCTGCCTATTATGCTTACAATCAGGCTGCTCATAATCATAAGAAGATTTATCTGGAATGTCTGAAAATCCCAGGGTTGCCTGGGAACACTAAAGGGGCTTAATGCAAAGTAAACCGACAGGAGCACCAGCGCTCCTCCGGCGATTCCCGAGAGGCCGAAATCGGGGATGACAAATATTTCCAGAAGAATCAGTAAAACCCCTATTGCAAACAGCAGAACATGTATCCAATCAGCCAGGTACACAATATGCCTGCCGAAAAAGAAAAGGCCGAAACAGCATATTCCCAAAATGCCCGGGACTCCCAGTCCGGGCTCTTCAAATTCCAGAAAGAGAAACAAGAAACCCAGGGTCATCAGCAGGGAGCTTACCATGCCTCCGGTTAAGAATGAGGCAAGGTGTTCTGCCCAGTTTTTTGTGATCTTTACCACAGGTGATTCCCTCATGCCTTCTTTTTCCAGTATTGATTCAATATTGTTTTTAGTTCCTTCCGAAAGGGTGAATCTGGCGGCATCTCTGGCAGTCAGATTAAGGAGCTGACCCTTGTCGCTTACCGTTTCGCTAATTGTAACATCTTTATTTTCAGCCGCCTTTTCAATCTGTTCGGGTGTGAGGTATCTTTTTTCACCGTCAATTAAAACCTCTGAGACCTTTATGTTCTGATCTACCATTGCAGCCGCAATGTTCTGTGGGTGGCCGTTTTTTTGGGCTGTAGCCAGGAATTTAGCCCTTATGGCTGAAACATATTTTTCGCTCAGTTCTTCTCCCTCTCCCGTCACGGGCGTTGCTGAACCAATGGTGCTGCCGTCTTTCATGTAAATTTTTTCGCACGCCAGCGCAATAAGGGCGCCGGCGGACCAGGCTTTATCTTCCACAAATGCGTAAACGGGAACCTCCCCGGCGGAGTCAATGGCTCCTACAATATCGATGCAGGCGTCTACCCGACCGCCGTAAGTGTCGATTTGAAGTATTATAAGCGCCGCGCTGTCCTGGAGGGCGTCTTCAATTCCTCTGCGAACAAATCCGTATTCCCCATAGTTTATCTCCGAGGTTATCGGGATGTGGTATACAGGGCGTGAATTTTCTGAGCCGGAGTGTGTGACTTGCCTGGAAGAGATGACTGCCAGTAATATTAAAGAAAGGCCCAGTATGGTCTTTATAGATTTCATAGCAAAATTTTAGAATATAAAA
Source organism: Elusimicrobiota bacterium (assembly GCA_003553445.1). GTDB lineage: Bacteria > CG03 > SLGR01 > SLGR01 > SLGR01 > PWEK01. Next base: position 57,089 of record PWEK01000012.1, on the reverse strand, counting down.
TATGGACTGTCAAATAGCTGATGGAAAAACGAAAACAAAGCTGAAGCATTAAAATGAGCAATTCCGGAGATTATGATTGAGTGGAAAGAATCTTCTTATTTATTATAATGTTAATTCTTGCGATTACTGGAAAAGTAGAAACAAAAAGGGGCGCAGTGGTTTGTTTGTAGAATATTTGAAATTTACCTTAGGTATACTAATGCTTGTTTACGGAGCAGAACTTTTTGTCAGAAAAAGCTCCGAGCTTGCAGAAAACCTGCGGGTATCGTCTCTCATAGTTGGGTTAATAGGGGGAGGTATAGGGACCTCTCTTCCGGAAATAGCGGTATCCTGGACGGCATCATTTAAAGGAAACCATGCTATATCCATAGGAAATGCGGTGGGATCAAATGCCGCAAATACGGCAGTGGTTCTCGGCATTGGAGCACTTTTGAGTGTGATTTATGTAGATGAGGCAATTATAAAAAAAGACTACAGGGTTCTTTTATTTTCATCTCTTGTTTTCTTTGTCTTTTCAATAAACGGCTTTATAAGCCGTCCGGAAGGAGGAATCATGGTAGCATTGGGCGTGGGCTATCTTTATTCGCTTATTAAGAGGAAAGGGAAGGAAAATGGGGGGAACCGGGGACCTGTCGGCTTGAACCTCCTTGCAAGCATCGTCGGTGTTGCATTGCTTTTAGTTGGTGCTGAATTTATTATAAATAGTGCTGTGGGTTTTGCCGAAACGTTTGGTTTATCTGAGGCTGTTGTAGGATTAAGCGTTGTTGCTGCGGGGACTTCTCTTCCTGAACTTTCAGTTGTTATTGCAGGGGGCTTATGCGGAAAACCCCGTATAAGCCTGGGTACTGTTATAGGTTCAAATATATTTAATATACTTTTTGTGGCAGGGGGAGCAGCATTTATCCGGGCAACGTTTTTTACCCGCGGTGAGGTGCTATTTTACGGTCCGACGTTAGTTTTGTTAAGTCTTATACTTCTGCCGGTGATAGTGACCTCAAAGATGATAAGCAGGTGGGAAGGGGGAGGGCTGATTGTCGTGTTCTGTGTTTATCTGTATTTAGTCTTTGTATTTCTTTAATTAAGTCAGGCAGTTTATATTTTTTTGTGGAATATAATGAAGTCTCGCCCGGGTCCGTAATAATCTTTTGCGCATATTAATTCATCTATTTTTGTAATGCTGCCGGTTACGCCGCTTTTGTTTTTAAACCCGTTTTTTTCAAAAAGCTTTCGGGAAGGAGTGTTCTTGGGAGATACTGTTAGCTCTATAAGGGAGCATTGTTTTTTCTGTAGAATTTTTTGAAGTTTATCCAGCATTAATGAGGCTATTCCTTTTCCCCTTGTTTCAGGGTGAACCCCGATCTGCCAGATAAAAAATTTATTCTTCTGATTTTGAGAGAAAAAACCGGTTACAAAACCTATTAACCGACCGTCATCTTCGGCAATAATGCAGGTTTGAGAAAAATATCTGAGTATGATTTTATAAACATGCAGTGGGTAGTTTTCCAGGGTTTCACAGTTTTCTACGAAACTGTGAATGCGTGTGAAGTCATCTTCTCTGCTTACTCTTAGCTTAATTTTTTCCTCCGTAATGCTTTTTCAGTGTTGATTTTTTTCTAATCATCTTTTCGGTTCCTATATCTTTTCTGTAAAAAAAGTTTCCTTTTACTTTTGATATGGCAGAATCTACTTTTTTGCAGGCCAGGGGAACAGTTTCATCTTTTGCGATGAATGCCACCCCCCTTTCGCTGCCGGGTATAAGTCTCCCGGAGTCGCTTCTACCGCAGCTGTAGTATATGTCTACTCCTGAATTTCTTATCTCTTCTTCCGGAATCTCTATATCAAGTTTCTGATAGAGCTTTTGAGGGTATCCTTCGGGGACTATATATTTGCATACGGTTGCATGGGGCTGCATTGTGATAACCGGGGTTTTATTTTTCATAATATCGGTGATGATTTCGGCAATATTTTGATTCAGTACTGAAACGGTATTCATCCATTCGGGGTCTCCCGGGCGGAAGTTATACTCAATCAGCTTTACCCCCCTGTCAGTGAGCATAAATTGCCCGTATAAAATGCCTCTGCAGAGTTTTCCCGTTTCTTTCCTGAAGGCTCTGACAGTATTTTTTATGATATCTACGCCTTTTTCATAATCCTCTTTGCTTAAAAAAGGCAGAAGCCTGTTTTTTGTGGAATAGGAGCCCATGCTGGCGGTATTTGGACCCCTGTCTCCGGGGAGAAGCTTTTTAAAATCCTGCACGGCTCTGACAGGGATTACTGTCAGGTCGTTTACAAAAGACTGTATGACAAACTCTTCGCCTTGAATTTTTTCCTCTATAACCGCAGTCGAGCTGCAGCCTTTTTTATCACTTAGGATTTCTTCTATGTAATTGATTATTTCCTTCCTGCCGCTAAGCTGCTCTCCTGCAACCTTTACTCCGAGACCCTCTGTGAGCCCTGCGGGTTTTACGGCTACCTGCCAGTTCATTTCTTCTGCGTATTTAACTGCCTTGTCTTTGCTCTGGAAAGAGACGAATTCAGGAAGTCCGTCAATGTTATGCTTTTTCATTAAGTTTCTTGCATAGGCTTTATTTGATTCAAGTTTGGAAGCTTCTTTGCAGGGTCCGAATGCCGCGATACCCTCATGCTCAAGTTTATCCACCAGGCCTTTTGAAAGCGGGGATGCGGTTGTTATTACTGCCAGTTCACATGAAATGCGCTTTGCGTATTCGGTAATTGATTCGATATCAGTAAGGCTTCCTTTTTTATATCCGTCAACGAGCGATATGATACCCGGGTTTTCAGTATCCATATAAGAGTAAACCTTTATTCCGGGGTTTTTCTTAATGTTCTCTGCAGTAACCTGTTCTTTTGCCCAGCTTCCCACTACAAGTATCCGTGACGGGTATTCAGATTTTGTGCTGTAGATATTGATTTTTACCCCTTGTTTCTTTTACTTCTGGTGTTGTCTTGCGGGGTGAGCGAGTAAGTTTCATCATAGTGAGAAAGGAGCTTAACCAGGCCAAGAGTTTCTTCTTCCTTAGCCTTTTCAAGGTTTAGTTGAAGTTTGCAGTCTCTGCATTTTCTATCGCAGAATACAGGCTCGTAGGAATCGGGTTCTTTATAAGTTGTAATCACCCCTTCATAATTTCTTAGTACAACCTTATTTGTTGCCCACGATATCAGGTAGTTAGGACCAACCGGGATTTTACCGCCACCTCCGGGTGCGTCTATCACATAGGTGGGGACTGCAAATCCGCTGGTGTGGCCTCTCATATGTTCTATTATTTCTATTCCCTTACTGATTGTGGTTCTGAAATGAGAAAGCCCCTTGCTGAGGTCGCACTGATAGAGGTAGTAGGGCCGCACCCTGTTTTGAACAAGTTTCTGCATAAGGCTTTTTATTATCCTCGGACAGTCATTTACCCCTGCCAGGAGCACCGCCTGGTTTCCGAGCGGAAAGCCGGCATCTGCAAGCCTGTTGAGAACCTCCTTTGCAGAATCCGTCAGTTCTCTCGGGTGATTAAAATGAGTGTTTATCCACAGTGGTTGATGTTTTTTCAATACTGTTACAAGTTCATCGGTTATACGGAAAGGAAGGACTGCCGGGATTCTTGTTCCGATTCTTATAACCTCAACGTGAGGTATCTTTTTTATCCGTGAAAGTATCCAGTCCAGGTATTCATCGGATAGGAGAAGGGGATCTCCCCCGGATAGAAGCACGTCCCTGACTTCGGGGGTTTTTTCAATATATCTTATTCCCTTTTCAATGGTTTTCTTTGAAGGAATATAGTCCCTGTCTCCGACCTTCCTTTTTCTTGTGCAGTGCCTGCAGTACATGGAGCATTTGTTGCTGACCGTAAATAAAACCCTGTCGGGATAGCGGTGTGTTATTCCCTCAACCACGCTGTCAGAATCTTCATGAAGCGGATCGGACATGTCGTTTCGGGCAACCCTGAGCTCCCTGGGATCGGGGAAGGCCTGTTTATATATAGGGTCCACTTCATAATTTTCCTTATCTACCAGGGAAAGATAATAGGGGGTTATTGAAAGGGGAAATTTTTCCAGGGTTTTTTTTATCTCCTGTTTATTCTTAAGCTTAATTCCCGTTGCCTTCTCAAAGGTCTCAACAGTAGTTATACTGTGCTTCAGGTGCCACTTATAATCTTTCCACTCCGGGGGCTTATTCCCGTCATTGTACATTGAATCTTCGGTCAATTCATAAGCGCACATGTTTTTTTCCTTTTCTTTTCATTGTTTTATTATATGTTATTTCAAACGCCGGTCAATTTTTATCTACCTGAACTTAAAGAAAAACTCCCCCTCCGGCTTATGCCGAAGAGGGAGTTTAATGGTGAGTTAATCTTTTAGAACTTCAAAGTGGCCGAAAGCTCCCAGTTCCCCAGCTCCAGGATGCTTGCTCCGTTATCAAACATGCCGGTTACATCAATATCCAGGTTTTCTGTTACGCTAAAGCCGAGACCGGAAAAGAATGCTACGTTGTCTGTAACAATCACCGGTCTGGTTTCTTCTGCTTTAATTGTGTCATCTTCTTTTTCCGCTTCTTCAGTATTATCTTCATAAAATGTGGTTTCATATTTATCCGTTCGGCTATATGAATTTATCACGTATGAAGCGCCCATTCTTGCTTTCATCCATTCAGTTGCCTGCCATTCGAGTCCGATAGGTAAGGAAAAGTTAGTTATAGATATCTTTCTTTCCATATCTGTGGTCATTGTATCATATGTTATAACTCCGTCATCATCGGTTTTCGTTCGTTTTTCTTCCATTTCTGTTGTTTTTGTATTACGGTGGAAATGAATTCCAGCTCCCAACATGAGTTTCTCAGATATTTGTTTTTCTATTCCCGATATGATAGAAATATCCATTATGTTTTCATCTATTTCTTGTTTTGACAATTCTGAGTATTTTACAATTTCCGGATCTGTGGTTCCTTGAATCATTTCTTCTTCAAAATATTCTGCTTCATCTCCAGATAGGTTCGTTATTCCAAGGGTCGCAAATCCTCGTAGATTGATGTTCTCTGTTAGGGGATGTAGCAAGCCGCCTCCAATATTTATACCCAATCCGCTCAGTTCTGTTTCGCTATCTATGATAGTGTTATGTTCATAGTAATCTTCGTAATTTTCGTTGTCTGCGGATGCTCTAAATGAAGAGATCCTTTCATCTGTGTCCAATTCTGTTACAAGCGAAACACCCAAGATAGCGCCTATCACTGTTTCATCAATCAATGTGCGAAAGGAAGGAGTTACAGTTATATTTGTGTTTTTTCTTTTTGCCTCATTTTCGTCATCTATGTCTGACAGAAGAGATCCTTCTTCATCTCTAGACGTGAAAGAATATTTTGAGCTGAGACCATCTTCTAGTAATTGTTTGTAGCTGAGTCGAAATCCAAGATGTCCAAAATCAAGTCTTTTCATGCCAAGAAGAGCATCTACAATTATTTCGTTTTCATTTAAATATGCTTCTCCAGATTCTTCCGTATCTATACCATTTTTTACTATGGTTTCAAATTCCCCAGAATGTCCGCTGTCAAGAATATTTCCTTCAGATGGGTCATAGTAATATATGGGTGCATCTGCTCTTCCTATATGGTTAATTAAAAAGCCTCCCAGCTTGCCGAACTCCATCGGCATTACTCCTCCCAGCAGAAAGTCGTTGTCTGCGGCATCTCCCGAAAGGGCTGTGTCGCTGCCTTCTATTCCAAGATTGGAAAGCTGCGTATAAACCCTGTAGCCGTCAATGTCAAGGATGTTGGCTGTGTTTATCAGCATGAAGTCGGAATACTCATCCGATACCACTCCTACAAGTTGAGGGTTTATCCCCTGCATTCTCCTTGATACTCCCGATACCTGCTGTGCTTTTAAGATTGCAGTAAAAGACAGCATAAAAACTGCTGCAATAATCAAACTTTTCTTCATAAAGAGCCTCCTTTAAAGACTTTGTTTTCCTATATATTCTTTTAAGCGGCTGAAAACCGCGTTGTTTTTAAATGCTTTTTTTCTATATCCTTATTTTACAATTAGATTTTCTGTTTGCAAAGTTTTATTCACATACTTTTTTATTCGTCAAGTCGTTCAGCGGCTTTTTCGTCATATACGCCGTCTGTTACAGCGCTTGTTATTTTCCATTCTCCGGTCTCCCGGGCAGTTTCTATAGAGATAACAATCTCGTGAGGCGTGATGACCTGCGCAAGCATCTGCCCGGTTCTGTCCCCGTATCCCGCCTGGCGGGAGTCAAACTCAAAGACTGCTATAAATTTGCCGTTGTCGACTTCGGTTATTTCAGTCAGTTCAAGGTTCATGCCATCAAATTTGTAAGTGGGGGAATTGTTTTCAATCCAGCTTTGGGCTTCTTCGGCGGCTTCTTCCTTTAACTCTTCAGGGGTCGGTGGCGCATCAATTAACTTTAACGCGGCAATTACAGCGGCGGCTATTATGATAACCGTTATTATGGATATGAGAATATTTTTATTCATGCTTTTTCTCCTGCCTTTGCTTTTTTATCTTCTGAATCCGTGAAAGCCCTTACTATGGATACAATGCCCTGTATGAAAAAAATGCCGGCTATCCAGTAGTAAAGGAACTTTGGCCTGAGCAGAATAAGTATTCCCGCTGCTGCATAAGCGGCGCCCGTAAATAAAAAACTGAACCTTTCATGCTTTTTCATTGTCCTCTCCCCTTGGTTACTAAAAAAACTTTATGAAATAATCTATTCCCTGTATGATGAATATAAGCGAAACCCAGTATCTTAGCGTCTGGGGCACTGCAACTATTATAGCCGCTATAACTAAGTATAGCAATCCTGTGAATATGAGGCTTGTTTTTTCGGTTTTGCCGGTCTTTTCGCTTATGAAATCGGCAAATTTAATAAATGTAGTATGTTTTACCAGCATATTGCTTACGATGGTGCGCGGGCGGGATGATGAGAGATTCTCCTTTACGCTTTCCCAGAAACCGCTGAAAAAGATAATGTTTAGAAATATTCCTGCCAGAAGAAGGCTTAAAAGATAGGAAAGGCTGCTGTAGTAATCCCCCCAGGTAAGTAGAAGCCCTATCTCGTCAAAAAAGAGACCGAGGCCCGCGCCGTAAATAACCGCAAGCTGCTTTACGGAGAATCGCCTGCTGGCTGTAAGGGATAGCCAGCCGGCTACCCCCATTAGTAGAACGCCGAAATAAAAATGATGTATGTGGTATCCGAAGAGTATAATGTTGCTTCCGATGTAGAATGACGCATCCGGCATGATCCCCGCCTTTGCGGCCTGGGCGAATTCACTTTCTGCCGAACCGGCTATGTATACACCCAGGCGTATTATTAGAAAAGCGGCCAGATAGGATATGGTTATTATAAAAGGTATTTCTTTTCTTTGTTCATTCATTTATTTATTATATTATATTAATAAATAAGCGTATGTGAAGCTTTGGTTAAAAGGATATTTTTTATTTGACAATGTTGTGAAAAAAGAAATATAATCTTATTTGTTGTTTATGTAATCAAGAGAAATATATGAAAATATCTAAATACTTTCTGGCTATAACGGTAATAGGGGTGTTTTTTCTTTCAGGGGCGAAGCCGGTTTTCTCCCAGGGTTTATTTCAGCAGCAAGAGTATGAGAGCCTGTTTACTGTCTTTGATGATTCCACTTTTGAGTACGAGACGGGGCCTCTTTATATTTTTCAAAATGACGGCAGGTACGGGGAAGACGGAACAGAATACAGCGCCGATGATGTCGGACAGCAGAGAAATCTGGTTCTTTCCAGGAGGGCATCCATGGAGATAGGCTTTCTACAGCGTCACCGGCTGATATTTCTGTATGCCCCTTTTGATGTTTCAACGGTTGTAAATCTGGATAAGGATATTACTTTCAGGGGAACTCAGTTCAGCCGGGGGACACTGGTAAACCACCGTTATCTATTTGACGGCTACCGCGTAAGTTATATCTACAGAGTAATGCCCGGTGATAAAACAAACGCTGATTTAGGGGGTTCTGTTCAGATAAGAAATGCAGAGGTCTCTTTCAAGGAAGTGGGGGGAGATAAATACGAAAGTGAAAATGATATAGGTGTTGTTTTTGCTTTAAAGGGCAGATTGCGTTACGAACCCTGCAACAGCGGGATGTGGCTGCAGCTGGAGGGCGACGGGTTTTCCACCTTCGGATTGCTAAGCGATACGGTCGAAGGCGCCATTTATGACCTGAGGGTGTCTGTGGGGCTGCCTGTTTCTTCCTCTACCGAACTGGTTTTCGGGGGCCGGCTTCTTGGCGGCGGAGCGGATGTGAAGAATAAAAATATAGATAACTGGGGCAACTACGGTTCGCTTACAATGGGACTGAGGGTTGATCTTGCAAGACTTCTGGGAAGTTAAAATTCCCTGAGCGCTTCTGTAGGGGTGAGTTTTGCGGCTTTTTTTGCGGGAAAATATCCTGCGGCAGTTACTATGATTGAGCCCAGGATAAAACCGAAAATCATATTGGAATAAGAGAAAACCGGGTAAATAACAGACCCCATAAGTATTTCTTCGCCAAGAAGGCCTTCATCTCCGAGAACTATTCCTTTTACCGATAAGTATGAGGTGATAGCTCCCCCCAGGAGAGCGCCTGCGAAACTTCCAATGCCGCCTTTCAGGGCTGCCTCTGAAAGAAAAAGGTTCATTATCTGGCTTTTCTTCATTCCCATGGCTTTCATCATTCCGATTTCACCGGTTCTTTCGGAAACTACCATTATCATAGTGTTGACTACAATAAAAGATGCCAGGCCGATTATGAAAATGTAAATAAAATTGTAAATGTATCGGATGAGAAATATCGATTCCACCATTGTTCCGGATTCATACCAGGGTATTGCTTTATAGTTGTTTTCGGGATAATTTTGCGCTAGAAAAGAAGAGATTTCAGCTGTTAACTGCCCGGTCTTGTTTATTGAAGAGGTGGCAATGACAATTTCTGTGGCCCGCCCTTCCATATGAAGCATATTCTGAGCGATGTCCAGCGGCAGGTAAAATATTTTTTCATTAAGAGGCTTAAGGGTGCTTTTGATTCGGCCTGCTACAACTAAAGTTCTTCCCTGGATTGAGCCGTAGGCGGTGTTGAATATCAGCGTAATACGGTCTCCCACAGTGATACCGAGATCATCTAAAAGCCTGTATCCTATAAGAATTTCCTGTTTTCCGTCCCTTATCATCCTTCCTCTGTCAATTTTGTTTTCTATTGAGGTGAATTTCTTTTCCTTTTCAGGGTCCACTCCCCAGCCCATTAGTGTGATTAATTCATCATCCGTGCTTGCCATGGCTCCGAATTTAATGCGCGGCAGGGCTAAATCTATGCCTTCAATCCCTTTTAAGGCTGTTGCCGTTTCTGAAACGTCTTCCCTGTTTATACCCGTAACCGGGTAGCGCAGGGAAAGAACCCTCTCCCGCCTCTGGTAGTCTTCATCTATTATTCTTATATGACCTGTCTGGTAGTGAAAGTAGGATTCGCTGACATTATGGATAACCCCGTTGACCCACCCCCTGGCAAATACGACAACTGCTACAGATAAAATTACTGCGGAGATGGAAACTGCGGTTCTGAGCCTGTGTCGGGAAATGTTTTTCAGAGCCAGTTTAAGATTACCTTTCATTTATGCCTTCTTTCTGTGTATTGTTTCAACGGCGTCTTTGCGCGCAGCCCATATAGAGGGCGGAAGGCTGGCTGAAACAGCGACAATAATGCAGAAAATGGAGATAAATAAAAAAGACTCAGGAACCCAGACCCCGTATATCGGGCCTATTATAGGGATGCCGAACCGGCCGAGTTCACCCCAGAGAAACGAATAATCAATGCCGTATTTAGAAAGGTAGGTTATTGCGCCGGAGGCAGCCAGAGAGCCGAAGAATATCCCTAAAATAGCTATTCCGGCTGATTCGATAATGTATATAAAGACAATGCTTTTTTCTGTAACCCCCATTGCTTTCATCATGCCGGTTTCGTGCATCCGTTCAAGGGCGGAAAGAATAACCGAGTTTATTATCCCTATTGCCGCTATAAGAAGTATTATTGTTAGAATAAGCTGATTACCCATGTTTTTTGCTTCGCTGACCCCCACAGCTTCAAGTTCATACCAGGGAACGACTGCAAAGGAATTCTGGAATTCGGCAAGTTTATTTTTAAGAAACCCTGCTGCTTTTTCGGTGTTTTTCTTTTCCTTCAGTCTTATCATCAGATGGCTTATCTCTCCATGCGCATTAAGGGCCTCTTGCGCTGTCTCCAGTGGAAGAAAAACAATATTCTTATTTATATCCGGGTTTGGAGAATGAAAGAGGCCCTTTACCTGAAGTTCAAGTGTGTTAAAAAAATTGTCTTTCGTTCTGAAAACCAGAGTGAAGTAATCTCCTTCTGTAAGGTTAATATCTTCAGCCAGCTCTTTTCCAAGGAGAGCCTTTTTTTCTCCCGGTTTGAAAAAGGATCCCTGGATAATATAATCATTTATTTTCATAATGCCGCGGAAACTTTCTTCCTCAATCGCCCGGGCAGTAACCGGAAGTTCTTCCCTTCCGTCGTTAAGACGGGCCTGGAAATCCAGCCGTATTGATGAGGCAAGGAAATCGCTTGTTTGTTCAATTGCTGATTGAAGTTCGCGGTTATGAGATAAAAGCTTTTTTAACGGGAGGTCGTCTTTTTCCTCCCAGTATTGAGAAGTTGTGATCTGTATGTGGGCGGTTTCAAAATCAATTATGTTGTCATATGCCATTTCATCCATGCTGGCCAGGTGAGAGTCAAGTGAGAGAAATACAAAGACTGCGGCTGCTATAACACCGGATGTAAGCAGTGTCCTTTTCCGGTTTCGCATTATGTTTCTTAAAGCAATTTTTATAAAAAACATTTAATTATTTCCATCGGGCTATCCGTGAAGAATGTAAACAACAAATGTGAATCTATTTTCACTTTACTGCATATTAAAAGGGTTGTCAAATTTTTTTAAAGAGTATAAGGGTTCCCATGACAATAAAAACAATTCCTCCAAAGTATCTGATGAATTCAGGTTTGATATACCTGTTCAACAGCATTCCCAGAGTTACGGATACAGCCGAAGCTATGCTGAAAGCGGCCACCGAACCCAGCCAGACTGTGAATGGTTTTCCGGTTGTGGCCGACATTGTAATTCCCGCCAGCTGTGTTTTGTCAGCCAGTTCTGCTAAAAGTATGGCCCAGAAAGCGGCTAAAAATACTTTAATGTCCATTAGTATCTCCTTTATTATTTTCATTTTCCAAAAACATATGATATGCCGTAAAATTCTTTTTCTTTCTTTTTAGAATAGTTTTAAATCCCATATGATTATATATTTTCCAGTTCGATTCATTTCCTGTCAGAAGGTATATGCCTGAGCAGTTGTTCTTTTTGAAAGAATCATTTTTTAATTTTTCAAAGAGTATTCTTCCGACTCCCTGTCCCTGAAAAGAGGGATTCACGGCAAGAATATCCAGTGTGCTGTGTTTTTCAGGGACAAATGAGGGCTTCCTTGAAAGAGATTTCAGAAGGGGGATGTTCTTAATCCTCATAAATCGAAATATCGGGAGGATTTTAATGAAACGATATAAAAGATGCGCTGTTTTGTGGAGTGAAATTTTCCTTCGGCCGGGAGGTTTGATAACCGCAACTCCTGCTACTTTATTATCTTTTATAACCGTCCATACAGGAAAGCCGGAAAGGATATTTGTTTTTATCTGAAGCTCGAAAGCTTTTATCATGTATGGGAGAACTCGCTTATTTTCCAGGTTCAAAAGCGTTCTTGTGAAATTTTCTGTATGAAAGGCCAGCGCTATAGCCTCAGCAGCTTCATTTATTTTTTCTGAAGGAATAGAAATCGCAGCTGGTTTTAATCTTTTATTCTGTTTCATAAAAGAAAATTTTACTAGTATTTATAATTGTGTCAATAATGATCGCTTAAATGTGTGCGGGTGTCATTTTACCACGGAGAATTTCTGTGTTTTAGTATTTCCCCTGTATGTAGCAACGAGAATATAGACTCCGGAGGAGATTTCGGAGGCTTTTTCCCAGTTTATGCGGTGGCTATCATAGTTTGAAAAGTCGTCAATAAGGTCACCGGCTATATTGAAAATTCTTACATGTGAGTTTTTAGGAAGGTTTTCTATGACTATGCCGCCTCCCGGCGCCTCTCTGTGTGCGGGGTCGGAAGGTTTAAGAGGATTTGGATAGACGTAAAGCTCCTCCAGCGGCGGGGGAGTTTCACAAACGAGTTTGCATATGTGATTATCTGAAAGTTTGACTTCCACCCATTGTTCCTTTTTATTTATAATGATTTTATCCTTATTTATTTGATTCCATTTTTTGTGGTTTTTATCCAGCTTAACCATACGGATTAGATTATCGCCTTTGGATTTGAAAACATCATCTTGATAGTGAAGTCGAAGTTTTATCTCTTCTGTTAAAACCGATGAGATATCTTCGATTTCTTCTCCTTCCCGGCTCATCACAGCGTAACTGTATACGGGTGTAATGCCTGTTAAAATGTTTTCATTTAGCTTTTTGTTTGCGGTGTTGACTTTTTCTTTTTGCCGGGTGTTTAAGTCTCTTATTTTTAAGTATATAGGAATTTGGGCCGGCGGAATTGTAAAGCTGCATACAGTTTCGCCGTTCTTTTTTACTTTTTCAGTTTGTTCTTCTTCATGAGTTGTCGTGAGGGATATTATCTTTTCAGCGGGTGTTTTTAAAGCGTCCAGATGCAGAGTTATCTGATGTTTACCCCCGGAATAGACAGTAAGATTTTCAATCGCAACTCCTTCTTCAAAAAGGAAATTGATTTTTAAGGTTTTCGTATTTATTGGGGTTTCGCCAATATTTGCTTTCGGCACAGATTTTGATTCATTAAAAAGACTGACTTCCAGGGCGTTCTTACCGCTGAATGTTTTATCGGTCCTGCCTTCGGAGTCTTTTACTTCAATTGTTATTTTAGTATCTTCTCCGGCGGCCTTGTCTCCTGCTTCGGCCGAAATGTCTGCCTTATACGCTCTCTCTATGACCTCAACTTTTTTTTCGGAAAATGGAATGATTCTGTATCCGGAAAACGATTGAATGTCTCCGCCTTCGTAGCTCAGCTTCACCTGGTCTCCGTATTGTATTTCTTCACCGGCTTTTTCCAAAATGAATTTATAAGAATTTTCTTTATGGAGTTTAATGGAGCTGAAATCCTGTGGGTCTCCATTGTTTACTCGGTATTGGAAAAGTCCTTCTTTACCGGAGGGGTCATGCATCTTTTCACTCAGTATCAAAGAAACGGTATTTTCATCTGAATAGACAAACGTGCGTTCGGCCTCTATTTTAAAAACATCCAGTTCATTCATAAGTTTTGAAGCATTGATCCGGCCGTGTCCCAGTGCTTCGTTGTTTATATCGTCACAGGCCTCATACAGTAATTTCTTTATTTTATCTACATCCCATTCAATATTCCATCTTTCCATGTATGAGATTGCCAGGGCGGCTATGCCGGCTACAAAAGGGGATGACATGGATGTTCCGTTGGCATGCCTGTAGCTGTCATTTAAATCAGCGGAGAAGATATCAGTTCCGGGTGCGGCAAGGTCTGTTTCCTCACTGCCATAGCTTGAAAAAGATGCTTTATCGTCATCGGGATCCGTTGCTGCCACTGAGATGATGTTATCATAAGAAGCAGGATAAAAAGGACCGCTGCTGTTATTGTTGCCCCTTGCGGCTATTAGTAGAGTTTCTTTTTTTCGCGCATATTCTGCGGCTTCATTTACCGCTTCAAGTTCTTCGGAAGTTCCGAGACTCATGTTTATAATGTGGGCGTTGTTGTCCGCAGCGTATATGATGGCTTCAGCAAGGGCGGATTCTGTGCCGGAACCTCTTGAATCCAATACCTTTAGTGACATTATTCTGCTTCTCCAGGAAGCCCCCACAATACCGACTCCGTTTTCTGCCGCGGCGGCTATACCTGCTACATGAGTTCCATGATTGTTGTCATCATCGGGATCATTGTTATCATTTACAAAATCCCATCCATAGAGATCGTCAATGTATCCGCTGCCGCTGGTGTCTTTCCCGTTTTTCTTTTCATTCGGGTTAATCCAGATGTTTTCTTTCAGGGTTTCATGGTTCATATCAACACCGCTGTCAATAATAGCTATTACAACGTCAGTGCCTGTCTCTATATCCCACGCGGAAGGCAGGCGGGTTTTAACTAATCCCCATTGGGCTTCCTCCATCTCTTCGAGATTATTATATTCCCCGGGAAGACGGTAGTCTTGCTGAGCATGGTATACTGTGTTTAATCCTGCGTAATCTACAATGCGGCTGTTTTTCAATCCCCGCTTTACTTTTTTTAACTGACCGTCAGGAACCCTTATCTTTTTAATGTTTATACGGGGGATTGATTTGATTTTATCAATTCCATATGAATGAAAACAAATCTTTTTTTCCATATTGGTGACTCCAGGGTTGAACCTTACAAGAAGTTCATTTTTTACGGCCTCTGTCTTTATTCCTTCAGAAGTTTCGTATAAGGTGAATTCAGCGGCATTAGTGGCTGATTTTATGCATAATAGAATAAGAATCCCAATAAGTGTTTTAAGGGTTTTCATCTTTATTTCTCCGGCCTTCATTAATGATATAAACAGGAGAAAATCAAAGTTACATCAAATTTTCTTCAAATTTTGCGCAAAAAGAAAAATCTGCAGAATTATTTGTCTATTTTGCCGGGGGCCAGGGGTGGAAAGGGGCATCCGGCTGCATCGGCTGCAGCCCTTAACATTTCATACTGTTTTAAGGTCACAACGCCGTCAGCGGTAACGCACTCGGCGCAGGCGTATATAATAACTCTTTTAAGGTTCGGCGAGGACTTCTCTACTTTTTTCAGGGACTTATCAAACTCCTCAAGAGTGCATTTCTCAAGGGGAATCATAGTCAAAGATGCAGGCAAGCCCAGCCTGGAGGAGGCTTTTGAGAAAGCTTCCGCTCTCATTTTTTTATCATCAACACCGTGATGGGCAAGAGCTGATAATATTATTCGGACTTCTTCATTAAGAGATTTGATGCTGCGGTATTTAACCTGAGGGGACGATGGTTTTGAAAAGGAGTATTCGAGATGCCTTAGTAGCATTGTTTTAACGGTGTATTCAAAAAGGGATATTTTTCCGTCGGCATCAACGAGCCTCAAAATGGTATTCTTAAAATCAGGAAAATCTTCCGGCTCCATTTCTTTAAGGGTTGCGATGGAAATGTCCAGCAGGGGAATGCGGTACTCAGGAGGAAGTTCTGTTATTTGGTGTTTAATTTCTTTTATTGTTTCGATGACCTGCTTTTCAGATTGTGAGTTTATCAATGTCAGCTGTTTTTCCCTTACCGGGAGGTTATTGCTGAGTAAAAGTGAATATACGACCGCCTTTGCATGCGGAAGCTTATGGGCGGCATTAACTACCGGATCCTTGATTCCCCTCATTATTTTCCCTGCATACGCCAGATTTTCCGGGTTGGTCTTTCCAACAGAAGATTTAACCTTCTCTGTATCTACAGCGAAAGAGCCGCCCCCTGCAAAGCCCTTAACGGGCGAGTCCGCCTGAAGGTGGGAAAGGTCAGCTTTAGTTTCCCCGGAAAAACCGGGGTCTATTCTCTTTATTCTTTCATTGATGGGGGGGTGGGTGGACATCAGATTCATGATGGCGCTTGATATGCCGTTAGAGAAGAAAAGGTGGCTTGCCTCCTGGGCATGAGAATTCTCAATTTCGGAGCCTTTTGCAATCCGGGCTATTTTTTTCAGCGCGCCTTTAATGCCTGAAGGATTTCTTGTGTACTGAACGGCTGCGGAGTCAGCAAGATATTCTCTCTGCCTTGAGATTGCGCTTTTTATAATATTTCCGAAAAAGACCCCGACATACCCGATTATAATAAGCGCTATGCCCAATATAACAATGGCTATTGTGCCTTCCCGGGAGGACCTTGATCTTCTTCTTCTGGTTGATCTAAAGAGAGTGGAGCGTAATACCGCAAAACCAATAAAAGAGATAATCAGTATCCCGTGGAGTACTCCCATAAGTTTAATGTTAAGGCGCATGTCGCCGTTAATTATGTGGCTGAATTCATGCGCGATGACTCCCTGAAGTTCATCCCTGGAAAACTTTTCTAAAGCCCCCCTTGTTACTCCGATTACGGCGTCATCGGTATTAAAACCGGCTGCGAAAGCGTTGATTGATTTTTCATTGTCCAGTATATACACCCGGGGAATCTGCATGCCCGAGGCTATGGCCATCTCTTCAACAACGTTTAAAAGGATATGTTCTTTTTTATCCTCACTCTGTGGATTTGCAGGCCTGCCTCCCAGCAGCTCGGCCACAGATTTTCCTCCCCTGGAGAGCTGGTGAACCTTGTAGAGGGTTCCGGCTGCAATTATGAGCAGTGTTACCGTCGCAGCGCCGGCCAGGAGTTCCGGATGCCAGAAGCCATAGACTTCGTAGCCCTCCTGGGAGTTTAACATACTCAGCAATAGTATCAGTACGGAATATACGCCTGCTACTATAAAAAGCACTGCCAGGCAGTAGTAGAAAACGAGAAGGCCGGTTTTACGCCTGGCTTTTTCCTGATTCTCAAAAAAATCCATTCTTCGTCTGTCTCTTTATTATGTTAAAACGATACTTCGGGAGCTTCTTTTTCTTCTTCCTTTTCAATTTTAAAAAGCACAGCTTCTTTAAAGCCCAGGGGTCCCGCAAGGACTACATTCGGAAAAACTTCGCGTTTCGTGTTGTAAAGCATTACTGCATCGTTATAGGCCTGTCTCGCAAAGGAAACTTTGTTTTCTGTTGATTTAAGTTCTTCCATTAACTTCTCCATCGTCTGGTTGGCTTTCAGGTCGGGATATCTTTCTACAGTTACAAGGAGTCTTCCCAGGGCTCCTCCGAGCTGGCCTTCAGTATCAACCAGCTTTTTCATCGCCTGGGGGTCTTCAGGATGTTTTGAGGCTTCGTTTTCGGCCGATGCCGCCTGGTTGCGCGCCTTTATTACAGCTTCCAGCGTTCCTCTCTCGTGTTTTAAATAGCCCTTTGCCGTTTCAACCAGATTAGGAATAAGGTCATATCGACGCTTTAGCTGAACGTCGATCTGGGCAAAAGCGTTTTTAAACCTGTTTCTGAGTGTAACAAGACCGTTATAGATTTTTACAGTCATGATTATAACGATAAGTAATACCGCAATTAAAATGATTAATCCTATGTTCATTTGAAAAACCTCCGTTTTCTCTATGCTGCTGTTCCGGAATTATTATTATATATTATCTTATATGTGTCAATAATTGTCGAATCGGGGTTTTGAGCATATAGTGAAACAAAACTCCGGAGTTAATTGTCTAAATATATGAGAGGAGGGAAAATGAAATTAAAGACAGTTATGTTAATGGTAGTCGGGACGGTTCTTTCAGCAGCGCTGGTATCGGGCTGCGGTTCCAGGGAACCCGAAAAACCTTACGAAAGAGGGATGAGAAGTGAAAGAAGAGAGAGGTTTAAGGAGAAGGGGCGCGCCGGAAAAAGAAGGCATGCCGGATATTGGTCGAAAAAGAATCTTACAGAAGAACAGTTGTCTCAAAAGCGGGATGAGATTAAGGGTTTAAAGAAAGAGGGGGCGGAAAGAGAAGATATTAAAGAAAGAATAAATGAACTCTATGAAGAATGGGGTATTGAAAAACCGGAGAAGGAGGAGCGGGAGAAAAAATAAAATTTATATCAGCATTATTTAAAAGAGGTTAAATGAAGCCCCTATTCCAAATGTAAGCCTGTGCTGTATATCATCAGGGAATTTTGGGCTTGGGCCGTCCGGGTCATAGTCGTGAAGAGCCAGGTATCCTATTCGGGCGGTCAGATAACGGTTCAGTTCCACGTGAAGTGAATTATCCCACCTCATATCCGCGCCTCCGTCGAAAGCGGTAAACATATTGAGCTCGGATATGTATCTTATGTTTTTAGCTATTTTAAGGGAATAGTTTGTTACCCATTGCATACCTGTGTCATGTTTGGGTTTTTCATCTTTTGACAGGGTCTGTTTAAGGGCCCCTCCCATTCTTGTTTTTAGTGTTTGTTCTTCTTTTTTCAGAACATCCCAGCTTATGCCGGCGGCTTCCGTAAGTTCCCCGGGATCGAAAAAGTTCCTGAAATATGTTTCTGCGGAAAAAGAGGCGTAAGGGTTGCCGTATCTGCTTACCTTGTATGAATAAACGCTTTCAAGGTAAATCCGGTCTGCGGTAACCTTGAAGGATTCATCTTCGGATGTGGACTCACCGTATTCCACTTTTAGGGAATTGGAAAGATCTGACTTTTTCTCTTCCAGATCTGCATAAATGTCACTCTGTACCATCCAGTTTTTGGCATTGGATTCGCTTCCCTCCCAGTTGTCGGATACAGCTGTTCCCGAATAATTAGCGCTTAAACTTCCGGATATTTCCCAGCCGGCCTCTGCTTTTGGTGTGAGTGCTGTGATTGTGATTAATAAAAATATATATTTTTTCATTATTTAATTTTTCTCCTATTACTTAAATTTTCTTTATTACATTCTACTTTTTCCCTTTTTAATTTCAAATTATTTGGCGTTTGTAATATAGGTAAGAAATAAATTATGATAAATGTATAATCGAAAAGAAGTAAAAAAAATTTAATGAAAGGAAGGGTAAAAATGAAGTTTGCTACTTGTTTGAGCTGCATGGACGGAAGAATCCAGCTGCCGGTTATAAACTGGATAAAAGAAAATTACAGGGTTGATTGTGTCGACATGATTACCGAGGCGGGGATGGACGGGTTGCTTACAAAACAGAGATGTCCGAAAAAGGAAAGCCTTATAGATAAAATAGACATATCATTAGAGAAGCACGGTTCCTGCAGTGTCTTTATCGTAGGGCATAGTGATTGCGGGGGTAACCCTGTAGACGACAAAAAACATAAAAAACAGATTCGCAGCTCAGTTAAAAGGGTGAAAAAATGGAAGCCTGCGGTGAAAGTTGCCGGTTTATGGGTTTCGGATAAATGGGAGGTTGAGGAGTTGATCAGCATGGAATAAAAGATGTTTTTGAATTTTTATCTGCATCTATTCAGATGCATTCAGCAAAAAGATAGGGTAAGGCAGATTGAGTCTTTTTTTATAAGAAATTTTTTATTTATAGCATTAAGCCTGATTGGTATAGGGGTTCTTCTCTTTCCTGTTGAATATTTCAGGTTTACACGGGTGTATGAAAACACCGAAAGCGGTGAAAGAAGAAAAACCCACGATTTCATAATGTCTTTCTGGTTTGAAACCGAAGAGCCTCTTGAGTTTTCCATAGGAAGAGAGCCGCAGCAAGAGGGATGGAAAACTGCTCCGGGAGGGGATGCCGATCACAGAAAGTTCCCGGTTTCTCCGCATAGATATCTGATTGTGTTTTTTTCAATGGCGGGACTGGTTCTTATAAATATCTCTGAAAAATTTGAATCCAGGAGGGAATTTCTTGTTTTCATGTTATCAGATAACTTCGTTAAGAAAGTGTTTAAGCTCTTTTTCTTTTTTGCAATTTCCATGGGTGTTCTTTATTTGGCTCTGCGGCTTATAGGCGGTGTTTATCAGGGCAAGACACCCGGGACGGGCCTTTTTCATATTGATGAAGATAGGTTTAATGAGTATGGTGAGGACTCCGGAATAGAAGAGCGATTTATTGAAAGACAGGAATTTTTGCGTGAGCACATGGATTAAATGGTAAGTAAAAAGCCTCCCCTGAATAACTAATCCTTGATTATCTTTGTCGGGAATTTGACAAATTGAAATAAAATTGGCTGAATATAGCACATTATGGAAAAAAAACTTAATAAACTTATAAAAAAGTGGGAAGGTCGCAGGGGTAATCTTGTAATGATATTTCATGAGATTCAAAACTCCTACGGGTATGTTCCCCGCGAGGTTTCCATGAAGCTTTCCCGGATGCTTGATGTTCCTCTTGCTACTATATATGAGGTTCTCACTTTTTATAATTATTTCAAGTTGGATCCCCCCGGGAAGTACACCATATCGATATGCATGGGTACTGCCTGTTACCTTAAGGGGGCCGGCAGGGTGCTGAAAGAGTTCAAGAATATACTCAATATACAGGAGGATGAGACCACAGAGGATGGAATTTTCCAGCTTAACACAGTAAGGTGTCTTGGTTGTTGCGGTCTCGCTCCCGCCATTACGGTTGACGGTAAGGTATATGGAAAAGTAACCAAATCTCAGGTTGCCGATATCATATCCGAATATATGGATAAGGAGTCATCAGGTGAATAACCCCGAAAATTCGGAAGTAAGAAACTCAGGCATGGATCAGGGAGAAAACTGGATAAGGGTTGGAATGAGCACCTGTGGTGTCGCGGCGGGGGCCGATAAGGTCTATGAACACCTTAAAAAAGAAATTAAAAGAAACAACCTTGATCTTGAGTTAAAGCGCTGCGGCTGCCTGGGAGCTTGTTATGCCGAGCCGCTGGTTGAGATTAAGTATAAAGGTTTGCCGCGTGTTATATACGGCAAAGTGGATGAAGGCATATCCGAGAAGATTATAGAGGAGCACATTATAAAGGGCAGGGTGCTTGATTCGGGTATTTATGAATTTAATACTAACAGGTTTTGAAATGCGAGAGGAATATGGAAGATAAGGTTGTAGTACTTCTTAAAGATACCGGGGTGTCAAATCCAGACAGGACAGAGGATTTTTATTCCGAATTTCTTAATTACCTTAAGAAGAAAGACCTGCATGAAAGAGTTCAGGTGGCCCGGGCGGAGTTTGCCGGCATATATAACAAGGGCGTAGTCATGAAAATATGGCCTAACAATGTTATCTACAGCAACGTAAACACTTCGGATTTTGAGAAAATAGTTGAGAAAACAATAGTAGAGAATACCACCATAGAAGAGCTGCTCCATAAGGATGTATCACGGACTAAAAGAGTGGTTTTGAGAAACTGCGGAAAGATTGACCCTGAAAGAATAGAAGACTATATTTCCGCAGGCGGATACAGTTCTCTAAAAAAGATTCTAAAAGGGATGAACCCTGATGAGGTAATAGAAGAGCTTAAAGAAAGCGGCCTCAGAGGAAGGGGGGGGGGAGGATTTCCCACATGGATGAAATGGAATTTTGCCCGTCAGGCTGAAGCCGACGAGAAATTTATAATATGCAATGCCGATGAGGGGGATCCCGGCGCATACATGGACAGAAGCATTATTGAGGGCGACCCCCATTCCGTAATAGAGGGGATGATAATAGGCGGTTTTACATCGGGGGCTTCAACAGGTTATTTTTATATAAGAGCAGAATACCCTCTGGCGATTGAGAGGGTGCAGAAAGCCCTGGATCAGGCTCGTGAACACGGTTTTTTGGGCGAGAGAATACTGGGCACGGATTTCAACTTTGATATGGAAGTAAGGCTGGGAGCCGGAGCTTTTGTATGCGGAGAAGAGACTTCCCTGATAGCTTCAATAGAAGGTAAAAGGGGAACACCGAGGCCTCGTCCGCCATACCCTTCGGTACAGGGGCTGTGGGGTAAGCCCACTATAATTAATAATGTTGAAACGCTTGCCAACATACCGGTCATAATTGAAAAAGGCGGCAAATGGTTCAGCGGCATCGGTACAGAAAAATCTTCCGGAACAAAGGTTTTCGCATTGACGGGAAAGGTTAAAAACTCCGGGTTGATTGAGGTGCCGATGGGTGTCACGCTCAGAGAGATAGTAAATGATGTGGGAGGGGGGATTGAAACCGGGGCAGAGCTTAAGGCTGTACAGACAGGAGGCCCGTCAGGCGGGGTGATTCCTTATGAGTATCTTGATACCCCCGTGGATTATGAAAACCTGCAGAAGCTGGGTTCTATAATGGGCTCCGGGGGAATGATCGTAATGGATGAAACCGACTGTATGGTAGATGTGGCGAGGTTTTATCTCAGATTCTGCGTAGATGAATCATGCGGGAAGTGCCCTCCCTGCCGGATAGGCGGGTATCAGCTTCTTGATATACTCAATCGGATAGCTAAAGGTTTAGGCAGAGAGGAAGACCTTGAAAAAATGGAGAAAATATCCGAAGCTATGGTAAGGGCGTCTCTTTGCGGATTGGGGCAGACAGCTCCCAACCCTGTGTTTTCAACCCTGAAGTATTTCAGACAGGAGTATGAAGAGCATGTAAAAGACAGAAGATGCCGGACAGGAAGCTGCGCGGAGCTTATGAGATATTCCATAAATCAGGAAAGATGCACAAGGTGCAGCCTATGTTTTAAAAAATGCCCGGTTAACGCCGTTTCGGGTGACAGGAAAGAGGGTTACACAATAGAACAGGAAAAGTGTATTAAGTGCGGTGAATGCTACGAAGTTTGCCGTTTTAATGCCGTAGAGAGAGAATGACTAAAATAAAAGCCAACATTAATAATATTGAAGTTGAAGTAGAGAAAGGAACCACCATTCTGGAGGCCGCCAGGGATGCGCAGGTGGCGATACCTACATTATGCAAGCATCAGGACATAGATCCTTCGGCTGCATGCGGCATATGCATAGTCAAGGTGGAGGGTTTTTCACGTATGATACGTGCCTGCTGTACTCCTGTTGAAGAGGGGATGTCAGTAACAACACATGATCCGGAAATAATTGAAACGCGGAGAACGGTGCTGGAGCTCATTCTGTCAAATCATCCCAACGACTGTCTTAAATGCGGAAGAAACAATATTTGCGAACTTCAGAAACTTGCAGCGGATTTTGGAATCCGCGAAGATCATTTTGAGGAGCACCTAAGAAATCTTCCTGAGGATAAATCAACTAAGAATATTGAGCTGATTCCGCAGAAATGCATACTATGCGGCAGATGCATAGAGGTATGTCAGCAGGTGCAGGATGTCTGGGCTCTTTCGTTTTTGGAAAGGGGTTTCAATACCAGAATATCTCCCGCCGGGGATATTGTGCTTTCTGAGTCCCCATGCATACGCTGCGGCCAGTGTTCTGCGCACTGTCCTACAGGGGCTATATTTGAATATGACCAGACGAGGCAGGCCTGGGATGCGCTGCTTGATGAAAAAAAACACTGTGTCGTTCAGATTGCGCCGGCAGTGAGAGTAACGGTGGGGGAAGCCTTCGGTTATGAACCCGGGGAAAATCTTACCGGCAAGCTTTATACGCTTCTTAGAAGGATGGGGTTTAATGCTGTTTTTGATACAAATTTCGGGGCGGATGTTACGATAATGGAGGAGGCTTTTGAGTTTGCGGAGAAATTTAAATCGTCTCCCGAGGAACTACCGCTTATAACTACCTGCTGTCCTTCTTGGGTGGACTTTATGGAAAAATTTTACCCCGATATAATAAAACATTTTTCTTCTTGTAAATCTCCGCACCAGATACTCGGGGTTCTTTCAAAGACCTACTATGCCCGCTCTAAAGGGATTGATCCAGCGGATATCTTTATGGTTTCCATAATGCCCTGCACCGCAAAGAAACATGAAATTACGCGAAGTTATCAGATGGCAGCTTCCGGTTATAATGATGTTGATCTGGTATTGACAACCAGAGAGCTCTCCAGGATGATTTCACAGGCCGGTCTTGAGTTTACAAATCTGGCCGAATCGGAATCAGACAACATATTGGGAGAGTACAGCGGAGCCGGCACTATTTTCGGAACAACCGGCGGTGTAATGGAGGCGGCCCTCAGAACAGCCAGCTACAATATTACCGGAGAGGAATTTAAAGAGATGAATTATAAGCCGGTAAGAGGGCTTGAAGGGGTGAGGGAAGCTTCTCTTGAAATAGCCGGAAAAGAGATTCGAATCGCGGTTGCCCACGGGATGGGCAATATAGAGACAGTACTAAATAAAGTCAGGCAAGCCAGGGACAAGGGAGATGAAATGCCTTATCATTTCATTGAGGTTATGGCATGTCCCGGGGGGTGTATAGGAGGAGGCGGTCAGCCCTATGGGGTAACTGACGAAATTCGTTCAAAGCGCGCTTCGGGCCTATACAAAGATGATGAAAAGAAAAAACTGCGAACTTCACATTCAAACCCTGCGGTAAAAAAACTCTACAGCGAGTTTTTGCAAGCCCCCATGAGCGAGAAAAGCAGGAAACTTTTGCATACCACATTTAAGCCCCGGCCTATATATAAAAAATAAAATAGATTGACAGAGTTGAAGCATATCTGAACAAAAAACGCGCGGCGTGAATACACCGCGCGTTTTTGTGTAGGAGGCCTTTTCTTGATCTTTTATACGAAAGATCTAATATTTATTTTCTTTCATTTATTAGACATTTAAGCAGCCGAAAAAGTTTCAAGGTTTATGTTAAATTAATTTTTGCAGAATATTTGCGAAAAATTTGATTAAAATTTGATTTTAGGGTGTTTTCATTAGTATTGGGGAAAGGAAGTGTAATTGTGTTTTATGTTGAATTAATAAAGGATTTGAATTAGTATTTATTTTGAGAAGAGAAATAAAAAGTGAAAATATAAAAATATGTAAATTTCTCTTCAGGCAGAAGATATGTGAAATATTGAAAGAAAGAGGTAAACATGGTTGTACTTATTGACGGATTATTAAAAATGATGTTTGAAAAGGGCGCCTCGGATTTACATGTTCACGCAGGAGCCCCGCCGATATTCAGAATAGATGGAGAGCTAAGGAAACTTAACAGTGAGGTTCTTTCCAAGAAGAAGTGTCAGAATATGATTTACGGTATGTTGAATGAGCACCAGAAGGAGATTTTGGAAAAAGACCATGAGCTTGATGTTTCTTTCGGAATAAAGGGAATGGGCAGAATAAGGATGAATGTTTATTACCAGCGCGGTTCCGTATGCTCTGCAATGAGAGCTATACCCAATGAGTTTTACAGCTTCAACGAACTCGGCCTTCCTCAGGCAATTAATGATGTGGTAAAACTGCCTACCGGGCTTGTTCTTGTATGCGGTCCCACAGGAAGCGGTAAATCTACAACCCTGGCTTCGGTTATAAATTACTTAAATGAAACCAGAAACTCGCATGTGGTTACGATTGAAGACCCTATTGAATACGTTCATCAGCATAAATCATGCCTTATTTCACAGAGAGAAGTGGATTCAGACACCCACTCTTTTCCCAATGCGCTTAAATACGCCATGCGCCAGGACCCGGACATAATACTGATAGGAGAGATGAGGGATCACGAAACCATAGCTTCAGCGCTTACCATAGCCGAGACCGGCCATCTTGTTTTTGCCACGCTGCATACTTCCGACGCCCCTCAGTCCATAAACAGGATAATCGATGTTTTTCCTCCTCATCAGCAGGCGCAGATCAGAAGTCAGCTTTCGCTTACTCTACAGTATGTTTTCTGTCAGAAGCTGATTCAGCGCAGAAAAGAGCAGGGGGGAGGAATGACCCTTGCCGTAGAGGTCCTTACAGTTACATCCGCCATAAGAAACATGATAAGAGAGGATAAAACGGAGCAGATGCCTTCCGCAATGCAGTCAGGTTCCGAATTTTTTATGCAGACAATGAACCAGTCACTGGCAAAACTTTATAAAAAAGGCGATATAACATATGAGCAGGCGTTAAAGCACTCAATGGATAAAAAGGATATGCAGAGGGTTATAAAAGGGGTTAAGGTTCAGTAAATGAAAAGGAATTTTTTATGACTGTATTTAAATACAAAGCGCGGAGCAGCGAAGGCAAGCTGGTAGAAGGAATTAAAGAGACGAACACTGCGGAACATCTCGCAAGTTTTCTTGACCGAAACGGCCTGATACTTGTTTCAATAGAAGAACTGGAGTCTAACGAGCAGAAAAATCCCGTATTTTTGAAAAGAAGCATCAGCAGGAAAGACATTGCCATATTCTGCCGCCAGATGGCTACTATGCTAAAAGCCGGAGTGACCATATTAACTTCGATAGAAAGCATCAGGGGGATGACCACTAAACCGGCATTGAAAAAGGTTCTCACCAGCATGTCACAAAAAATATCCAATGGTGAATCTCTTTCAAAAACAATGGCGCAATATCCAAAGGTTTTCAGTAATGTATTTACATCAATGGTCAGGGTTGGTGAAAAGGGAGGGCATCTGGAAAAGGTATTTGAAGATATGGCCGATTATATGGAAAAGGTGAATAATTTACGCAGGGATATAAAAACCGCTAGCATGTATCCCATATTTGTCTTGGGGTTTATGATTTTTGTCTTCGCGGGCGTGATGCTGTTTCTTATTCCGGCTTTAAGCAATCTTTTTGCGTCTTTCGGAGCGGAGCTTCCAAGGCCTACACAGATAGCTATTGGAATCAGCGATTTTTTTGTGGGAAACATAATATTAATACTGCTTTTTATTGCTCTTCTTGTGTTCGGGATATATCTTATATACAGAACGGAGCGGGGGCGTTACAATATTGATAAGATGATTATATCAGTTCCGATTTTCGGAGATTTCGTTGCAAAGGTAATACTTGCGCAGTTTTTTCATACTTTCGGTTCGCTTCTGGACAACGGGGTTCCAATACTGGAATCGCTGGATATTGCAAAAAAAGTGGTAAATAATGCGCCCTACAGAAGAAGTATTGAACTTATGAAAGAAGAGGTTACCCAGGGGGCATCCCTTTCGGAAGCATTGAAAGAGGCTCCTCTGTTTACAAGTATGGCAACCACAATGATTACCATAGGAGAACAGGCCGGAAATGTGCCTGATATGCTTGAGAAAATTTATGAGTACTATACAAAAGAAGTAGTCGCTATAGTCGAAGGGTTAAGCTCTATTATAGAACCGGTTTTAATAGTAATACTCGGCGTTATGGTAGGCGCCTTTGTAATAGTAATGTACCTGCCAATATTTCAGATGGCGGGACAGATGATGGGGGGAATGTAACAAAACCGGAGGTAAAAAAAATGATAAAAAAAACATCATTGTTTAATTCTGATATCCCCCAAAACCGGGGATTCGCCTTCCCCGCAATCATTGCAACAGTGCTAGTTCTGACTATATCAGGCTTTGCTTTCATATATTTGAGCCAGGCAAGAAGAGTTGAAGTTCAAAACGACATAAAAAGAAGCCAGGCGCTTTGGCTGGCGGAAGCGGGCCTGGAGAGGGCAAAAGAGGAGCTCAAAATAAAAATGCAGGCTGAGGGAACCTGGGAGAATTTATTTCCCAGTGGAGGAAACAATATAAATCAAATTGTAGATGAAGCAGATTTTGGAAACGGCACATACGAGGCAGAGGTTGAGGCTATTGTAGATGCCGCTGGTGATCCCTTGCCTGATGAGACCACGGTGAGGGCAAGCGGAACGGTTGGTGATTTTACAAGAACAATTCAAGCGGATGTAAGGGGTATGAATATCAATCCCGGTGAGTCTGCATTGTTTTCCGGTGGTATGTCAGCAGATCAAATTAGGGGAAGTGCAACTATCTGTGGTTCTGTTTATATTGGTGGAACTGGTCTCAGCGAAAATGAGCTTGTATTGGAACTTATAGGATATGCTAGTATACAAAACTATTATGCAGGCATTGGTTCAGATTTAAAAGATAGGATTCCAGATTTGCCGAGAGTAAGATATCAAGGAGGTTATTATGAATCTCTGAGAACAAATGTCTGGGTTATGAGAGGTGAAATAAGTGTTGATAACCAGATAGGAGATGAGCATAAGGGCAACTCTTACAAACGTCCAGTTGATGGGATTTATCTACCGAAAGGAAAGGAGAGTATAAGAGGGGGTTTAGAATATTTTTCAGACAGGGGGATAGGATATAGTACTTTCTATGATGAATTAGATTTACCTGACCTTACGAATCATGATGATATTTTTGGGGAAAATAATTACGCTTTAACTCCAGAGGAGGTATCATTAATTATTGAGGATGATGCTATAATTAATGCGAATACCGGTGTAGAATTCGATACAAATACACTTACGGGTGATACTATTAATAATTCATTTCATCATGATGGAAGCACTTTAACGGTTGAAGGCGCCATTGTAGTACAAGGAAACTTAGAGTTTGGAAGTCAACCGGGGGGAGATGAAATTCATTATGAAGGGAATGGGGTCCTTATAGCAACCGGGGATGTTTTTATTAGAAATTCGCTTTTAACCGTTGATTTTGCTGATGAGAATGGTGGCAATATGTTGGCGGTATTATCAGAAAAGAATATGGAATTTACTAGATCGAATATGAGCTATATGGGGTTTTTTTATGGAGAAGAACTTTATTTCGACTCTGGAGTTGCTAATAGTATATTTGTTGGTTCATTTGGAGCTGAGAAGAATATTGAGCAGTTTCAGAATCCAGGAACAATATATCAAGTTCCGGGATTAACTAGAAGATTACCTTTCATGAATATTCCTAACAATTGGAGGATACTTACCCGAAGCTGGGAGGTGATAGAATGAAAAACGGCGGATTTACGCTCACGGAGGTCATGGTCGGGGTTATCGTATTCGGTGTGGTTACGGTAGCGGGGTTTTATCTATTTGTCTCCGGAAGCTCTTTTATAGAAAGAGCCAGGAGAAAAAACACCGCCCTTGAGGTTGCTTCTTCTCGTATGGAGCTTATTAAAGGCGCAACGGACTATGCTTTAATTACCGGGACCGGTGAGACAAAAACAGTAAATGTGGGGACCGGAATTGATTATAACTATAAGATTTCTGTAACTGAAGTTGACGATGGGCACAAAGAAATTGAGGTTGAGGTTGATTGGGAGTTAAGTGATGGGAACAAGCAGGACTTGAGGTTGAATACAATAATACACAGATGGTGAAAAAAATGAAAAATAAAGACTCAGGAATGACATTAGTTGAACTGCTGATATCTTTTATCATCAGCATACTGCTTCTGCTGACGGCGATTATACTTATAGTCCATGCCTACAGGACGTGGTATGAAGGGGAAGAGAAAGTTGGACTGGTCAGGGAAGCTGACCATGCAGTTTATCAGATGGAATGGGTAACAAGAATGGGGGGTAGTTCTGGATGGGACGAAGATGAAGAGCCTGATAAATTTAAAGTTTACACCGGCACTATCACCCTGGGGAGCTTCTGGAAAGAAGACGGGACTGTTAAAGCTGAAGTGAGGGGGGGTAGCGAAAGGAACCTGACATATTCTGATGTAAAAAAATTTGAAATAAATAAAAAAGATCCGCCTTTTCACAGAGAGGTGGGAATAATACTTGAACTGGAGAGAAACGGAGAGGTTCATCTGTCTTCAACCACAGCGCAGCACAGGGTGCAGTTATAATTATCTCGCCATAACAGCATAGTTTTATTGACTTAAAACTCTTTATTGATAAAATTTAACTAATGTTTTACATAATAAAGAATTCGGGAGGGGTTTCTTTTAATGGTTGAAGAAACATCCAGCCGTCGTATATCATACCTTAAAGGACGGATAGAAAGAATCACTTATACCAACGAGGAAAACGGATATACCGTTGCAAGGGTTCAAGCAGAGGACCGTAGTGACCTTGTTACCGCTGCCGGAAGGCTGGCGGCGCCGAACCCTGGTGAGGTCCTGGAGATGAAGGGGGAGTGGGTAAATCACCCAAGGTACGGAAGGCAGTTTAAAATTCGTGATTATAAAAGGGTTTCACCGGCAACTGTTCACGGAATAGAGAAGTACCTGGGGTCGGGGCTGATAAAAGGGATAGGTCCCGTAATGGCTAAAAGGATAGTTTCTTTATTCGGGGATAAGAGCCTGGATATAATAGAAAATGATTCTGAGAGGCTTTCAGAAGTCGGGGGCATAGGGAAAAGGCGCATAGGTATGATACGGGGGGCCTGGGAAGAGCAAAAGAGGATAAGGGAAGTGATGGTTTTTCTGCATTCCCATGATATCAGCTCCGCATACGCAACTAAGATTTTTAAAAAGTACGGAGAAAGGTCTGTTGAGGTGGTGAAGGAAAACCCTTACCGGCTTGCGGATGATATTTTCGGCGTGGGGTTTCTTACCGCTGATAAGATAGCTCAGAAAATGGGTTTTTCCAGGGAATCTGCACTGAGGGCGGAGTCGGGTGTTGTTTATGTTCTTAATCAGCTTTCCGCAGACGGACACCTTTATTATCCCGCTGGGGAGCTTGTTGAAAAATGCTGTGAGATACTGGAGGTTGAAAAAAAGGCGATCAGGGGGGCCCTTGATAATCTTGCCGGGGAAAATAAGGTGGTCATAGAAGAGGTTAAGGGTGAAGAGGCTGTATACCTGAAAAAGTATCATGTGTGCGAGGGAGGCATAGCTTCCAGGGTGAAGGAAATGAGCCGGGGCCGTGGTAAGCTTTGGGGAATAGATAAGGAAAAAGCGATTGAATGGGTGCAGAAACAGAGCTCCATAAAGCTGGCCCGGAAGCAGAAAGATGCTGTTATGCGCGCTGCAGACAGCAAGGTTACCGTTATTACCGGAGGGCCGGGAACCGGAAAGACCACTATAATAAGCTCTGTTATAAGGATATTTGAAAAAGCGAATATGAATATAATGCTGGCGGCCCCCACGGGAAGGGCTGCAAAAAAAATGAGCGAATCCACGGGGCGTAAAGCCGGGACGATTCACAGGATGCTCAAGTACAGCATTGCAAAGGGCGGATTTCAGAAAAATGAGAAAAACAAACTGCACTGCGACCTTCTTATTGTTGATGAAGCCTCCATGATTGATGCTGTATTAATGCATCACCTTATGAAAGCTGTTCCTTTGGATGCCGCGTTTGTGCTGGTGGGAGATGTAAACCAGCTTCCATCGGTAGGCGCCGGAAGCGTTCTGAGGGATGTAATTGAGTCGTCTCTTGTTCCGGTTATTAAGCTGGATAAGATTTTCAGGCAGGCCAAAGAGAGCATGATTGTTGTTAATGCGCACAGAATAAACAGCGGCAGAATGCCGGTTGTCAGTCAAGAGAGGGCGGGCCTTTCGGATTTTTATTTTATCAGGCAGGATGACCCTGAAAAAACAGTTGATATTATTATAAGGCTTGCAAGGGAAAGAATTCCCCGAAGGTTCGGCTTTGACCCGGTGAAAGACATACAGGTTCTCACCCCCATGCATAAGGGGACGGCCGGTTCCGCGAATCTGAACAAAAGACTCCAGGAAGCCCTTAACCCCCGGGGCAGGAGGCTTCAGCGGGGAGGATGGGGCTTCAGGGTAAATGACAAGGTCATGCAGGTCAGGAATAATTACGACAAGGAGGTCTATAACGGAGATACGGGCAGGATTACGGGGGTGGAAAATGAGCTGGGTGAGCTCTCGGTCAGTTTCGATTCCCGTATTGTAAAGTATGAGTACAGCGAGATGGATGAGATTGTTCCTGCCTACGCCATATCAATTCACAAGTCACAGGGCTCTGAATACCCTGCGGTTATAGTCCCGATACTTACGCAGCACTATATTCTTCTGCAGCGCAATTTGATTTACACCGCTGTAACAAGGGGAAAGAAGCTGGTGGTATTGGTGGGAACAAAGAAGGCTCTTGCCATAGGGATTCGAAACAACAAAACCACCCGCAGAAACACTTTTTTGAAAGAAAGACTTAAAAATACAAGGGCTGAATCCGGGATGCTTAATCTGCAGTGATAAGGGAAATAAAAAAAGAAGAGTTTGAAAGAATTCTTTCCTTGCCACGGGGGAAGGTTGTAATAACCCCCGGCAGGGACAGGGCCTCTGTTTATCCGGATTCTGCGGCCGTTTTGTATGAAAAGACCGCAAATATGAGGTTTGTCAGCATTAAGGATTTTCCCCGTTATCTTTCCGGAGTTCTCCGGGAGGAGGTCCCGCAGAAAAACCAGTACAGCGATATTCTGTATAAGGCTGCCGGTAATGTAATAGGTGAAGGTTCCTATTTCGCCGGATACAGGGATAAACCGGAGCTTTTTGCTCACCTGGGAAAGGTCATAAGGGAGATGCTATCTGAAGATGTGGATTTGAATATTTTAGAAAAACTTCAGAATGCCGAAAAATGGGAAGAAATAATCAGACTTACATCAGAGGTTAAGCGCATTTATAAAAAGAGGGGTTTTATAGCTCCGGATGAAGTCTATAGGAAGGCGCTTGAAGAGGCAAAAAGAAAAAAGGATGAATTTTATTTTGTTGAAGACGGAGTTTATACTTCCGGACAGAAACGTTTAATCGACGGGCTTTCATGCAGGAATGAGTGCCGCAGGATAGATTCATCATTTCTTTCATGCGGCAATGAGGGGTTTAAATCTTATCTTTTGGGCAAAAGGCAAAAGCCCGAAGATGATTTTGTTGGGCTGGAGGCCTTTGCCCATCCGGATGATGAGGTAAAGGGGGTTTTCGACATTATATGCTCGGGCGGCAGCGGGGCTTTAAAAGCAGTCGGCATTGCAAACTACTGCGGGAGCATCCACCGCTACAGGGCCGAAGCGGAAAGGCGGGGTATTAATATAACCTGCGGCAGGGGGCTGCCGCTGGGAGGCTTTGCGCCGGTGAGGCTTTTTTTATCTTTCATGAAACTTTTGGAAAATGAGATGAGGACAGCCCCGGCCAGGGAGGCCCTGTCTTCACTTTCCCTGAATATACCGAAGGGGCTTGACAGGGAGGGGTGCCGGGAGGTTATAACCCTGTATAAAAGAAACAGGGGTTTGAATGATTTTTCTGTTTTCCTTAAAGAGCAGAGAAATGAGCTAAAAGTTGCGCCTGAGGGTTTGGGTTTCCTGGCGGAGTTTTTCGGCGAGCTGTCAGAAAGTTTTGAGAGGGTGAGAAAAGGGAACAGAGAGGGCAAATTCATAAGCGCTCCATTGCTGTATATTATTGAGAGGTATATCAGCCCTGCCGATGAAGGCGACGCGGAGGCGCTTTCTGTATTGAAGGGGCTTTTGGAAGACCTGGAGGGAGACAATTTCTTTTTGAATTCTCCGCTGTCTCTACCGGAAAAAATTACGGAGAGGGTTTCAGGGGCAATGACTCCGGGTAAGGAGCCGGACGGAAAATCCTGCTATTTAAGCACACCGGAGAGGGTCTTGGGGGGAGTTTTTGAAACCGTGTGTTTTTCGGGGTTTGACCAGAATTCATATTCTGCCCGGGTTCCTGTAGATCCCGTCTTTCTCATGTCGGAGAGGGATAGGTATAACAGGTTGACGGGAAAAAATTCGGTTGCCGGCAGAAGCGTTCTTGAGAAGAGAAAAAGGAAAGAATTCATGGGTTTAACTGCAGCGGCTGCGAAAAAAGTAATATTTTCCTGGACGGCAAACGATCCGTTGACGGGCAAGGGGGTTATGCCTTCTCCATTTCTTTTTGAAATTTACAGGGCAGTTTCCGGCAGGGCAGGGGGCCTAAAGGATATTGAGGATTATGCCGGGCTGGACAGGGATATCCCCGGGGGTTACGGTTTTTATTCCGGTTATATTAAAAAGGGTCCGGGGAGCGCATCAAGAGCGCTGGCTGTTTTTAATAACCTTGACAGGCATGAAATGGTCCGCAGCGACAGAAGTGAAAGGGATATAAGTGATTTTTCGGGAAGGGTTGATTCGTGCGGGATAAAGAAAGATTTTGATGAGAGGGTTTTCTCCCCTTCAAAGATCTCTCGTATCATCAGTTGCCCCGCTCAGTATTTTTTTGAGAACGTTCTGAAGCTTGAGGCGGGAGAATATCCCAGGCATGACCCATTTGCCTGGTTTGACCATCTTGAGTGGGGCACGCTTATTCATGGAATATTCAGTGAGTTCTACAGGGGTGTCAGGGACAGAAGTATTCCGGAGACCCGGGAGAGCCTCATAAAGACAGGGGTGGAGTCTCTGGCCTGCCATAACCGTTTCAGGCCCGCCCCCGGAAAACAGGTTTATAAAAGCACGGAGAACCGTTTGAAGAAAATTCTTTCCCATTATTATACCGCCGGCATAAAATTCAGGGACGGGTTTACCCCCTCATATTTCGAGGCGGGAATTGGAAAGGTTGACGGGGAGACGGACCCGGAGCTGAGAGTTGAAAAGCCGCCTGTTATTGGGTTCGGCAGTTTAAGAATTTCATTAAGGGGTATTATTGACAGAATAGACTCTGACGGCAGGGGGAACTTCATACTTATTGATTATAAAACCGGGAAGAATAAGGTCAATGACAGGGAGCCCCATATATCCCGCTCCTATGTGCAGCATGTTTTATACCCTGTGATTTTTAAAAAGGCATGCGGCTCGATGTTTGGGATAAAGAACCTGGAGTCCGCGTACTACTTCTGCACATTCAAGGGGGATTTTCAGAAAGAAGAGTATTCTTCAAAGGAGTTAAAGCGGCAGCAGGAGCTATACCATAATCTTCTTACAATTCTTCTGGGAATGGTAAGAAGCGGCAGTTTTCCTCAAAACAGAAAGGCCTGCCGATTCTGTGATTACAGGCATGTATGCCCCGGAAAAGACCTTGAGAAACCGGCGGGTAAAACGGCACAGTACCTAAATATTTTAAGAGATGAGTGACAGAAAACCAATAGATGAAAACGTAAGAGCGAGAATCAGAAAAGATTTTAAAAGCAGTTTTCTGGTGGAGGCGTCTGCAGGCACGGGAAAGACCACATGCATGGTAGAGAGGATAACAGGCGCTTTAGTGGAAGAGTTAGCTTCACCGGATGAAATAGCGGCCATAACATTTACAAACAAGGCGGCCGACGAACTTAAATCCAGGGTAATGACAGAGCTTTTCAAACTCCAGAGCAGGGCTAAAGGCAGAGAGAAAGATAAAATAGCGAATATTGTTGAAAAAATAGGCGGGTGTGAGATATCAACAATCCATTCTTTCTACCACAGGCTGCTTTCCGAGAGGCCGCTTGAAGCGGACCTTGACGCCCGGGTGGAGTTAATGGATGAGAGCGAAGAGACGCCGGATAACATATGGCGTTATTACATGGAAGAGAAAATAACTGACTTTAAAAGGTATGAGGATCTGTTGTACTCCCTGGAGGTCTTCTCGGTATCAATGGATTATTTCAAAAATTTTTGTTTTAAATCGGCCGATTATCCTGAGCTGGAGCTGGGGTATGTTCCTGAAATAGATTCAGTGGGAGAATTAAAAAAAATATGTTTCAGGATGTTTGAAAGGTTTGCAGGGCGGGTGACTGAAAGCTTGAGAAAATGCAACAATCCGATTGAGGACGAATACTGCAGACAGGTTAGATATATAAAAAAATCATGGGAAAAAATGAAAGACTCTTCCGACCGGGAGAAGATGGCGTTTATATCGGCCTTAAAGAAAGTGAAAAAGGTAAAAAAAGGGGACAAGAAAAACTGGGATAAAGACGGCAGAAATATAGGGATAATGGAGTCGGAGAATGCGAATGAAATTCTTTCTGAGATAAACGGGGTCATTTCTGACTTTCTTTTCAGGGTAGCGGTGGATCTTTACCGGGATTTTGAGTCTTTTTATGATGAGTACAAAAAGAAGAACAGCGTCATAACGTTTGTAGATTCGCTGGTAAAGATTAAAGATACTCTTCGAAATAATAAAAATGTCAGGGGGTACTTTAGAAAAAAGTATAAAATGGTACTGGTGGATGAATTTCAGGATACCGACCCTATACAGGCTGAAGTGGTGGCCATCCTTTGTTCGGATGATGCTTCGGTGGATGACTGGAGAAAACTGAATATAGTGCCGGGGAAGCTTTTTGTCG
Source organism: Elusimicrobiota bacterium (assembly GCA_003553445.1). Lineage (GTDB taxonomy): Bacteria > CG03 > SLGR01 > SLGR01 > SLGR01 > PWEK01. The sequence continues at coordinate 21,518 of PWEK01000012.1, read as the reverse complement.
TAGGAGATCCGAAGCAGTCAATATACAGGTTCCGGCGGGCGGATATAACAGTGTATGAGGAGTTTAAGGAATTATTTAAGGGAAGAGGCAGGGATGTTTTGAAGCTGAAACAGAACTTCCGCTCTCTTGAAGGAGTTACATCTGCGGTAAATAAATATTTTAGTCAAAGGATAAGAAAAACAGATAACATGTCTTCGCCCGGATACGATCCGATTGAATCGTTCAGGGGTCCCGGAGGGGGTGTAACCCTGCTGGAGATGAAGCTTACCGGTGACGGTGATCCCGAGGAGGTTTTAAAGAAAGACAGCGATAAGCTCTTAGCCAGGTATCTTGCTTCCCGGGAGCAGAAGACCTTCGCGGGTTGGCTGAGTGAGTCTCTGGACAGCGGAAGTCTGAAGGTGCGGGATAAAAGAACCGGAATTGAAAGAACTGCGCATCCAGGGGAGATAATAATTCTTTTTAAAAGGAGTACTCATATCGGTGGGTGGGAAGAAGCTCTCCAGGAGAGAGGAATACCGGTTGAAAACGTATCCGGCAAAGACTTTTTCTCAAGGGAGGAGATCAAAGAGGCGTCAGCCATTGTGACTGCGGCCGCCTCGCCCTCGGATACGGCCTCGGTCTACGGCGCGCTTAAATCTTCTGTATTTGGCCTTACCGATACCGAGATATATGAAATTGTAAGAGAAACCGGCGGGCTTAATTATTCAAAAACAGAAAACTTTTCATCTCTGCCGGATAAATCTCGCAGGGCTCTTGAAAAATTGGAAAAACTTTCAAGAATAGGTTTAAGTGTCCCACAGAGCGTGGCTGCGCGATTTATTATAGAGGAGTCCGGTTTAATTCATTTGTATTCCGGGGTTCTCGGTAAACATTCTTCGGCCGCCTCTCTTTATAAATTTTCGTCTATGATGGAGAATATGATGCGTGAGAAGTCTCTTGATTTGTACGCAGCGGTAGAGGAGCTTGCAAACATGAGAGAAGATGGTGAAAGACCGCTTTTTTTTGAGCAGGAAAAACCTGCCGGGGTGAGGCTCATGACAATTCACCAGGCTAAAGGCCTGGAGGCTCCGGTGGTTGTTCTCGGGGACATGTCTGCTAAAAATTTCCGAAAAAGCTACATAAACACATGTACGGACAGGAGTAGGGGTAAATATTTCAGGACATTTGTCGCAAACCGTACGGAAAGCTATGAATGGAGCAAGGATTTTGAGAGTAAACCAAAGAACTGGGATGAGCTGCATGAAAAAGAAATTGATTTTCTGCGCCAGGAGGAGAAAAGGCTTGAGTATGTGCTATTTACCAGGGCCTCGGATAGATTTATCGTTACCGATTCTAAATCCAGGGGAAAATCATTTTCTTCCGATTTGATAAGAGAGCTTAAAAAAGACGAAAATACTGAAATTGAAAAAATAGAGTACAGCAATTATTTAAAAATCCCCGAGCTGAAAAAAGAACGTAAGCCGTACGACAGGGGATTTGAGTTATATAAAAATGAGTTTAAAGAAAATGTCAAAAAATCTAATTCCCCGCTTTATGAAAAAAGAAATCCTTCCCGGCTGGATGATGATGCATACAGCTCTGAAGAGGGTTACGGTAAAAAACACGGGGATACTGTACACAGGCTGATTCGCAGTGTTTTTAAATTTCCGGAGAAAAAGATAGAATACGATAAATATGAAAATCCTGATGCCGTAAAGAAACACCTGGAGAATGCAATAAGAAGTGATGTTTTTTCGCGCGCCCAAAAAGCTCGGGAAAAATATACCGAGTTTAATCTTTCGTATTATGATAAGGCTAAGGCCGATCTCACAAGGGGGTCTATCGACCTTCTTTTTAAGGAGCCCGGCGGGTGGGTTATAGTTGATTATAAAACGAATATGATACATAATCGCGAGAACATAAACAGACTTACAGGGCATTATCAAATTCAGCTTAAAAGATACAGAAGAGTTTTTGAGGAGGTAACGGGGGAAAAGGTGAAGGAAACACTGTTGTTGTTTTTAGACCGGGAGGATATGTGCCCGGACCCGGTGGAGTTAACCTGAGGTTAATATATTGGTGCATTTGAATATAATTCAATTCCGGAAGCCTCAAAGGATTTTAATAGAACTTATAATACCGGAGAACTATTTAAAAAAATATGAGCATAATTGAGCCCACAATACGCCCCCCGGCTGAGGCGCAGAGTTTTCTTTTACAGGTTACGCTGGGGTGCTCTTCTTATACCTGCAGTTTTTGCGGCGCTTATCAGGGAAAGAAATTTTCCATAAAAGAAGAGAAGGAAATATTTTATGATATTGAGCGGGGAGCCAGGCTGCATCCTTTTAAAAGAAAAGTTTTTCTCCTTGATGGAGATGCCCTTGCGGTGCCGAATAAGCGGCTTATTCCGGTGCTCGAAAAGCTGGATAAAAGTTTCCCTAAGTTAAGAAGGGTCTCTTCTTATGCGAACGGGTATAATATTTCTTCAAGGTCCGATAATGAACTAAAGAAACTGAAAGAAAATAAACTTAGCCTAATCTACATGGGGCTGGAAAGCGGGAGCAGTTCGGTTCTCAAAATGAGAAAAAAGAAATCTTCGGCAGAAGAGATGATTGAAGGGGCGCGCCGCTGTTCTGATACAGGGATAAAAACCTCGATAATAGTCCTGCTCGGCCTGGGAGGAAAAAGATATTCCGCCGAGCATGTCCGGGAGACCATCAGGGCGCTGAATAAAATGCAGCCGGATTTTCTGTCTTTTCTTTCGGTTATGCTTATACCGGGAACAGAGCTGTACAAGGAAGCTGAAAGAGGGGATTTTAAGGAGTTAAGCCCTAAAGGGCTTCTAAGGGAAAGCTTCGAGATACTGAAAGGGATTGATATGAAAAGAACAGTTTTCAGGTCAAATCATGCTTCCAATTATCTTCCTCTACGGGGAAGGCTTCCTAAAGATAAAACCAGGCTGCTTGAACTTACGGAAAAGGCGATGAAAGATAATGGAATTTTAAAGCCGGAATACCTGAGGGGGTTGTAGATGAGGTTGCAGGAATTTGAAAAAGAGGTTAATTATATTTTAAGAAATATACCCGGGGAGTATAAAAGAATTCTCGAGAAGGAGGAAATCAGGGTTCTCTGCCGTGAAAAAGTGCCTCCGGAAATAGCGGCGGAGCACCGGGGAATGGTTATTTTTGGAATGTTTATCGGTGTTTCAAAGAAGGATAAAAGAGTTTTTTCAATACAGCATGAACCTACGCGCATAGAGATTTATAAAGAGAGTTTCGAAGAAGTATACGGGGATTTTCTGACTGAAGAGATGAAGGGGCATATTTACAGGACAGTTATACATGAAATAGCCCATTATTTCGGTTTCGGTGAGGATGAAATAAGAAACTTACTGGGAGGGTGACTTCTGAAGGCTGTAAAAGGGATAGTTTTTTTAGCATTACTTCTGACAGTTTTAATACGGCAGGCATACACACCTGTACCTGCATATAAATTAGAAATAGATTTAGAAAAAGGCCTTTTAAATTATAAATATGACAGGGTAAAAATTTCTGCTGTGGGAGATATTATGATGCATATGCCGCAGGTAAGACAGGCTTATGCCGGCGGCGGGTATGACTTCAGTTCCAGTTTTCAATACATAAAAGAGTACATAAGGGATGCGGAATACGCCGTATGTAATTTTGAGTCAACCCTTCCGGGTGAAGAAGAGGGATATGCGGGGTTTCCTCGCTTTAAAAGTCCGGATGAGATTGCTTCTGATCTTGTTTTATCGGGATTTGACTTAATATCTACGGCAAATAACCATTCGCTGGACGCCGGCATAGATGCCCTTTTCCGCACTATAGATGTTTTTGAAAAAGCCGGGGCAAAAACATTCGGCACTTACAGAAGCAGGGAGGAACAAAAAAAACCGCTCATTGTAGAAGAAAACAACTTAAAAATCGCATTTCTTGCATATACGGAAAGCACAAACATGATACCTGTTCCAGCCGGAAAGGAGTTCAGCATTAATTATATCGGGGCGTCATCTGATGTGCCGATAGAAAAAAAAGCCGCTGAAGTTTTCAAGAGGGATATAGAAATCTGCCGGAGTTACGGAGCGGATATTGTAGCTGTATATATGCACTGGGGGCAGGAGTATAGGACAGAGCCGGTTCAAACGCAGAAGGATCTGGCCGCTGCTCTTGCTGAGTCAGGGGCCGATATTATTTTAGGAAGCCATCCTCATGTTGTTCAGCCCATGGAGTTTATCACCGAGAAAGAGAATAGCGGAGCTAAGCGTGATGTTTTTGTAGCTTATTCAATGGGAAATTTTCTGTCAAATCAGCATTACAGGCCCCGTTCCGTGCCTACGCATGAGGTGGAATACGGAAAAATTCTGAATATTATTTTGAAAAAAAACAGGTTGACAGGGAAGGCCTATGTAGACGATGTACAATATGTTTTGACCTGGGTCAACCGTGAATCCGGGCATAAGATAATACCATTGCACAGCGTTGTATATGGGGATTATGAGTGTCCTCAAATATGTTCTTTAAAGAGAGAAGAGATTGAAAATACATGGGAGGAAATATCTGAAAGGCTGGACAATTTTGATCACGCCTCCTTTGAATAAGATGTATTTATTTTCTATTGCGGATACTTCAGCTTCTGATATATAAACAATACCCGCATATTTCTATGCGGGTACTGTTAATGCCTGAAGGGATTTTTTCTATTCTTTTTCTTCTCCGAATTCTCCTTCTTCCTCTTCGAATTCTTCTAGTTCTTCCTCTTCAAATTCTTCTTCTTCCGCAAAAAAATCTTCTTCATCTTCTTGTGAGGATTCGCTTTCTCCGGAGATCTGGCGATAAACATGAGCCATTGCAACCATGGTATAGGGAGAGGTGGCTATTAAACCTACTATTAATACCAGCAGCCCTACAAAATTTATACCAACTGTTATTATGACAAATAGAAGAAGCTTCCAGAATAATCCTTTTGTCAATATAATGCTTGTTTTAATTGATGCGAAGGGACCGGCGTTATTATCAACCAGTTCATATCCGAAAAACATAAGCTTAATCATTAAGTATATAAGCGGTAGTAAAAGTATGAGTCCTATTACTGAAGGTGCTCCGGGTATTTCAAGAAGAACTATAATCGGGATAGAGATAAGTATAAATATGATCATTATGACCAGATATTTTAAAAATAAATTATACTGGGAGAAAATGTCGGATAACGAAACTTTTTCACCGTCGCAGAATTTCAGGCCGATCTTTATTAAACCTAAAGTCACGATGGCTGTAATTATAATATTTAGAACTGTAAATACCCATCCAAGCGCTGCGATACCAGCCCCAAAGGCAAATGTTGCAAGAAACTCCGGCACCATCATCAAAAGCAGTGAGACCAGCCCTATAAGAAGCATAATGCCGGTGTTTTCTTTGAAAGTTGTTAACCCGAATTTCAGTGATTTACCTATTGAAAAGTTGTTTTTTTCCATAAAAGCTCTCCTTTCAAGAAATCTTTTCTTTTAATACATAAAAACTTGCCTAAATATAACATTATTGAGTATGAAACGCAAGGGAAATTAAAAAATTTGAGGAAAATTTGAGAATTATTTGATTTTTTTTTGATATTTCAATGTTATAGTTGTGTATTGAAAGGAGAGCTGCGTATTGAAATTACTTGAACAGTGTAATTCAATTTGCTATATTCACAGTTGATTTAATGAAGTGAAAAAGGCAGAACAGAGGCAAAGGAAGAAACACGCAGCGTAAAAAAATGAAGAGCATGGAGATTTTTAATTCAATAATATGGGATTATAACGGCACTCTTCTTGACGATTTAAAATACTCGGTTAAAAGTATCAATATGATGCTTTCTAAAAGAAATATGCCTTTGATGTCGGAGAAGAAATATCGTGAGGTTTTTTCCTTTCCCATAAAAGATTATTATGAAAAAATAGGTTTTGATTTCAGTGATGAAGACTGGGAAAAAGTCGGGCTTGAGTTTATGGCGAATTACGCATCTTTAAATCCCGAGACAAGCGTATATCCCGGTGCCCTTGAACTTCTGGATGAGTTTTACGGAGAGAAAAGGCAGTTTGTTCTCTCTGCCATGGAACAGAATATGCTTGAAAAATCAGTTGATAAAGCAGGCCTTAAAAGATATTTCAGGGATATCGCCGGCATAAATAATCTTTATGCGGATTCTAAAATTATAAAGGGAAGAGCTCTTTTTGAGAGACAGGGGCTTGACCCTGAAAAAACATGTTTTATAGGAGACACATCGCATGACTGGGAGGTGGCCCGTCAGCTTGGCTGCGGGTGTATTCTTCTTGGCTGCGGACATCAGTCGCTATCCAGGTTAAAAAAAACAGAATGTCCGCTTGTCGTTGAATGTCATGCTGATATAAAAAAATTGCTTACTTCTTCATCATCAGGAAAAATGAATAAAGAAGGATAATCTAACTATTATTGAATGTTTAAATTAAAAAGGTATTATAACTTTTACAATGCGATTGTATTTATTTCAGCCTGTATGCTTATTTACGGATGCGGCAAAAGAATTTTTCCTGGAAAAGCTCCTGTGAATTACGAGATTCTTCGTCAGGATTCTGACAGGGTTGTTGCCCGTCTTGACAACAGAATGGTTGTCGTTGCAAAAAGGATGCCTGCCGCGCCTGTTGTGAGCGCTCAGCTATGGGTGCAGACAGGTTCAATATTTGAACAGGAGTATTCGGGATCGGGTATTTCGCATTTTCTTGAACACCTTCTATCCGGGGGTACAACAACTACCAGAACCGAGGAAGAGTCGAATGAAATACTGGGTCGCATCGGGGCCCAGAAAAACGCTGCTACAGGCCTCGATGGTGTTTTTTACTATATCAATGCTCCAAGCGCTCACTCCTCAAAGGTAATAGAACTCCTTTCGGATTGGATCATTAACGCAAGTTTGCCCGAGAGTGAATTTCAGCGGGAGAGAGAAGTAATAAAACAGGAGTTTTCCATGGGAGAGGGAGAGCCGGGGAGGATACTGTGGCGCCTTACTCAGAAGGCAAGATATGATGCGCATCCGGCCAGACACCCTACTATAGGATACATAGATGAATTTCTGGAGATTACCCATGATCAGGTAAAGGATTTTTATAAAAGGATGTATCTTCCTAATAATATGGTCTTTTCCGTAGCGGGTGATATAAACCCAAAAGAGATAGTAAGGGAGCTTGCTGATATATGGGAAGATGTCCCCGCGGGAGAGCTGCCGGAAATAGGCTTTCCCGATGAACCCGGGCGCCCTTCGGGAAAAAGGGTTTCAGGCAGAGCGGATATTCACCGGCCGAGGGTAAGGTTTGCATGGCCTTCGACAAAACAGGGATGCAGGGATGATTTGTCTCTGGATCTTCTATCGGCCATAATGGGACAGGGGGAATCTTCACGGCTCAGGCGAGATTTGAGAGATGACAGACAGCTTGCGACTGTTATCAATTCCTATAATCTGAGTTTTTCATGGGGAGAAGGTTTTTTCGGAGTGGATGCCGAGGTGGCTGCGGTCGAGGACTATGAGGAGGCGGTTGGCAAGCTGCAGGACGCTGTCCTGGAGCATATAAATAAAGTAAGAAGGGAAACCGTGAGCGAAAGGGAGCTGGATCGGGCCAGGAAAAATATTATTTCAGCAATTCAGGGGGGAAATCAGAAAGTGCAGGATGTCGCCTCGAGACTGGCGGAGGATATAATTGACACCTCTGACCCGGATTATATTTACAGGTATTTGAAAGAGATTAAGAAGTTAACGCCGCAGGATTTAAAATCAGCGGCGCGCAGGTACCTTGATCCTCAAAATGTTATAACGGTAAAACTTCTTCCGGAAACTGAAAAGCACACCGCTGAACCCCTTAAAAGAGAAAAGGAATTAGATAGAGCTGATTTTCCCTTGAATGTTTATGAGCTGGATAACAGAAAGCATTTTGAAGAAATAAAACGCCCCCGGGAGGAGGAGATTGAAAGAAGAATCCCGGAGATGGGGGAGTACAAATACTATGAGCTTAACAACGGCCTGAATCTGGTAGTTCAGAAATCTAACGCAGTTCCTAAGGTTTCCATGCACCTATACTTTAAGGGCGGACTTCTGGCTGAAGAGAAGGGCAGAGAGGGAAGGGCCAGGGCTATGACTTCAATGTTAACAAGGGGAACTCAAAATTATTCTGCCGAAGACTTTATAAATAAAATTGAGGACATGGGGGCAAGCATCAGTTCATCAAGCGGCTATAATACCGATTATGTGCGCGCCAGCTCTCTAAGTGAGGATTGGCCGGAGGTTATGGGGCTTATGGCTGAAGCGGTTTTAAGGCCTTCTTTTTCAAGTCAGCAGTGGGATATTATCCGGCCTAGGCTTATTGCCTCCATAGACAGGCAGGACGATTCATGGTACGGAGAGTTGAGCAGGAAGTTCAGGAAAGGCTATTTCAGGGATCACCAATGGTCTTTGACTTCTGCGGGGAGAAGGGAAACGGTTGAAAATTTAACTGTTGAGGAATTAAGAAAATACCACCAAAACCGGATAAATGCAGAAAATGCCGTGATTTCTGTAGTGGGGGATGTGGAGCCGGATAAAGTTTATAAAAAGGCACGAAAATATTTTGGCGATATGCCTGCTGAGTCAAAAGGTGATAAAGAAATATATAATCCGGAGATATCTCAGCCGGGATTTCATAAGATAGATACCGCAAAGCCGGTGGCGGCGGTGAAAATCGGATTTGGTCCCGTAGTACATTATGGGCATGAGGATTTCCCTAAAATGAGGGTTATGTCAAATATAATAAGTGATTTCCCTTCCGGGTGGTTGCAGAGATCATTGAGAGGGGAAGGCCCGGGGCTTGTTTATGCTTCATGGGCCAGGCTGGTTACAGGGCTTGTTCCGGGGTATTTCGAGGTAACTTTTAATACATCCCGGGAGTATATTCCCGAAGCGCTAGAGCGTGTGATGAAAGTGATGGAGCGCATAAGGAATGAATATGTTAATCAGGAGGACATTGACAGGGCGGTTTCCAAAACTGTTTTTAATGAATTTTTCTATCGCCAGAGTAATTCCGCCCGGGCTGAAAACGCAGCCCTGGATATGATATACGGCGTAGAAGATCCTGACGGAAGCAGGTTTCGAAGAACAGTGGAGAATATTACCCCTGAAGAGATAAAAGAAAACGCAAAAAAGTATCTGCAAAATCCGGTAATATTTGTTATGGCTTCAGAAGATTATCAGCTCGAAGGCCTTAAAGGTATTGATATTTCCAGGTAATTTTTAACTATGCCGGTCGAGGTTATCCTCGATGGTTTGGCGCAAAACATTTAAAATCTCATCTTCGCTTCTGTTTTTTATTTCCTCATAAGAAATGGGTCTTCCTATTCTTATGGTGATTGTTTGCGGGTGTATCCGCCAGCTTTTTTTCTTCATGATATTAAAGGTTCCGTTTATTGTAATAGGAATAACGGGGCTTTTTGCCATTTTTACAAGCCGGAAAAACCCTTTTTTGAAATTTTTCAGCCTGCCGTCAGGTGTTCTGGTTCCTTCCGGAAAAATTACAGCTGAAGCCCCCTTTTTTACAAGTAGGGATGCTTCTTTAAGGTTTTTTAGCGCTTCTCTGGGGTTTTCCCGGTTTATGCTGATGTAGCGCGATGCTTTCATTCCAGGGCCCATGAGGGGTATTTTAAAAAGCTCTTTTTTCGCTATCCATCTGATTTGAATGGGGAGATAAGCGGTGTAGGCATATATATCAAAACCGCTCTGGTGATTGGATACGATTATCATACCGGTGTTATTGCGCAGATTTTGCAGGCCTTTGATATTTATTCTGCAGCCGCTGGCAAGCATTATTGTTTTTGCCCAGATTCTGTTTAAATTATGTGATGTATTGCCAGTTTTATCAAAAAAACCGGCTGCAATTGCTGCAAGGGAAAAAAAGACAGTTGCAGGTATAAATGTTACCCACCATAGGATTGTTCTTAACATAGGCATAATTATATGAAATTTCAGAAAAAAGGTCTAATTTGTATTTCTTAAATTCCCTGCTTGACAAGCAACCTGGAATATAGCAATAATTAAATAAAATAATGAAAGCTATAAAAGGTGGATTGGAAAATTCGCATAAAAGGAGATAATGCAATATGGTCTTTGGCAGTTTATTTAAAAAAAGAAAGGTTTTGATTGTAGATGATGATAGAGGGATGCTTTCATCGCTGAGGATTATTTTCAGCAAAAGCGGTTATAAAGTTTTTACTTCATTGAATGGAGAAGAAGGGCTGCGTCTTGCTGAAGAGGTTAAACCGGACATTATGCTTCTGGACATCATGCTCCCCGATATAAACGGATATGAGGTTTGTAAAATTCTTAAAGACGAAAAGAAGACTTCAAAGATAAAAATAATATTAATTACGGGAAAGTCCGGAATGAAAGACGTGGATAAGGGTTTTGAGAAAAATGCGGACGGTTATATTATTAAGCCTTTTGACAATGAGGTCCTTTTAGATAAATGCAGTGAGATTCTTAAAAAGTGAGTTTTCAGGTGTGAGGCATGTCCGGTAGTGTTAAATTCAATTTATTAAAATTAATGAGTAGTTTGGGAATTAACGGAGGAATTTTATGAAATTCATTTTTCTTTTTGTTTTATTAACTATATCTTTTAGTTCAGCTGTTTCTGCAGAGGGGTATTATGTTTTAAAGGTTGACGGGGCAAGAGTTTATGTAGACTGCGGAATGGCACACGGTTTGAGAGAGGGAGATAGTGTAAATGTGTATAAAATCGATTATACTCCGCATCCCATTGACGGAAGAACTATCAGAAGCCGGATGCTGCTGGACCACAGCGTGCCTGTTCTTTCGGCTACAGAGGAAACATCCGTCCTGCTTATTGCCGATGCCCGGGTTCAAGAGGGAATGGAACTGGAAATTGAAAAAGAAGAAACAGCAGCCCGAAAAGTAAAAAGCGGTATTAATTTCAGCGCAGAACATTCATCGATTGACAGTGATGACGATTTTACTTTTATGGAAGCCGGTTACAGGCATGAGTTTGAAAGCTATGCAGTTTTAATGGGAGCCGGGGGAGCAGAGGATGCTGCCAAACGCTATTATTACGGTTATGCGGGTTCTAAATACATCAGTGAACATTTCTCATTGGCCGGAAAACTTCTTGTGGGCGTTACGGATGAAGAAACAAAACTGGGAGCCGGAGCAGAATTAAGAGGGGGCCGCAAGAGGGCTGCGCATTTACTGGCTGCGTATAGGTACTATCCTTCGCTCGGTTCTCACGGCTCATTGAGTATGGATGCCGGTTTTCCAGGCAGAGTTAGTCCGGTATTAAAAATAGCGTGGGCCGGTATTCCCGATGTTGATGACAGCGCCATGTTTTTCACTGCCGGTTGCCGTATAAAGATTTCGGACAGCTTCAGTTTGACCCCGATGGCAGGCATAGGGGCAAGAGATGCGGATAATACCGGTCTTGCGTTAAACTTAAGCGGAGAAATATATTTCTAAAAGTCTTATACATAAAAAGATAGTTTATGGTCAGTGAGAATTTTGGAAAAAAGGTTTTTAACTCCTTAACCGGAGGCGCTGAAATAAAAGAAGTTTTAAAAAAATCTTTTTTCTTTTCCCTCATAGCAACACTTGTATCAATACCCTATTTTCAATACCTGATAAAGGCATTTCCGGAGTCTATACATATGGCGGCGGAAGACCTGACGGGAATTCTTGCGCTTCAGTTGTTTCTTCTCTTTTTTCTCTGTTTTATATGTTCTTTTACGGGGTTTATACTTTCAAAAAAGCATAATCTTCCGGGTATGGGAACCTTTAAGGGTTTAAAAAAATTTCTTCCTGTTCTTATTCCCGTCGGGGTCAGCGCTGCAGTTTTTTCTTATTTCATTTTTGACCGTTATATGTTATATATATCCCCCCGGTCCTACCCGGACGGTGTTTTTTACATAATATTCTTTCTGTTGAAAAATGCTATTGCGGAGGAGCTTATTCTAAGGCTGGGGATATTAACTTTATGCATAGGCCTTTTCAAAAATAAAACTGCCGGCATAATTATAACATCTTTCATTGCGGTGCTTTTTTCTTTCTCCTATCTGGATTTTATCGGATTAACATTCGGCCTAAATTACATATTAATTTCCGGGGTTATTGTCACTTTTATAATAAATTTAATTCTTGGATACGTATTTGTGAAACGCGGCCTGATATCCTCCGCGTTTTTAAGACTTGTCCTTGGTATTAAATACATAATAATAGCATTTTTATAAAGTTTACATGTAATATGTTTTATGTAGAATAATTAAAAAGGCGTATTGCTGCAGAAGTAAGAAAGCGGAGGTACTGATGTCAGAGAAAAAAAGCAGAGGTTTATTGTTGGGCGGTGTTCTTATAATAGCGGTTTTGGCGGTTGTTTTTATAGTAGGAGGAAATAACAGTTTTAACGGGGAACAGAATATGGCGCATGCAAATGAAAACAGCATAGAACTTCCTTCGGTGGAAACCGATGGCAATGTTTCTGTAGAAAAGGCAATATTCAACAGAGAGTCGGTAAGAAATTTTTCAGATGATTCCCTTTCAATCGAAGAACTCTCCCAGATTGTGTGGGCAGGCGCGGGATTCCGGGATGTGGATGCTGTATCAGAGGCGACAAGAACATATCCTTCAGCAGGCGGGATATATCCGGTAAACCTTTATATTGTGGTTCGCAATGTAGATGGTTTGAATTCGGGTGTGTACGAATTTATTCCTTCAGGGCACAAGCTTCAGCTTTTGAAAGAGGGCGATTTTTCTGATCAGTTGAGCAGCGCCGCGCTCAGGCAGGGTTTTATCGCTGATGCGGCAGTTAATCTTGTTTATGCCGCGGACTATGATGCGGTAAGAAGCCGGTATGGAGAAAGAGGAGCTGAGAGATATATTTATATGGATATCGGCCATGCTGCTGAAAATGTCTATTTGCAGGCAGAGGCGATGGGGCTGGGCACGGTTGCTGTAGGAGCTTTTGATGATGATGGAGTGGGAAATGTGCTGGGTAATGAAAATATAAAGGGTGTCCCGGTATACATTCTTCCTGTCGGTCGACCAATTTAGGAAAACGGAAGATGGTAATACCCAACACTATTGTCAAAATTGTAAACAAATATGGCGAGGTTGTAGATTTTGAAATTTCAAGAATCACAAACTCAATCATTCCGGCCATAACAAATACAGATAATGTAAAAAGATGGATAGCTCAGCGCCGCGCCCATAAATATGCCGAAACTGTTCGTAAAAACACATATAACCGTTTTTATAATCTGCAGTGGATTATTGAGGATTTTTTCAGAAAGTATTGTAATTTCAAGGAAGATGAGAGATTAGGGCGGCTGGATAAAGCTTTTGTTACTGAAAGGCTTTCCATTTTACTTGGAGAAAAAATCAGGAAGCAGGGCAGTTTAGGGGAGGTTGAGAAAAAGAAAGAAGAAGTAATCGGGCTGATTAGGAATATTATAAGAAAATCGAGGTTTATGGAAAGAAACGATGAAGGCCTTTTTCCTTTTCTAACAGATGATGAGATTAATAATGCCGCCCGGTTTCTTTATGGAAAAGTGATTGAGTACTATAACGCCGAACTGAAAAATTACCAGGTATATCCCTCCCGCGAGTTTATAATGGATATGATAGAGAAGACAATGAAGGAAATCGGTGAAATTGAGGTGGCGGAATCTTTCATGACTTTCAGGGAGGGAAAGAAAAAAATAAGAAACGGGGAAATATCACAGCTTCAGTTTACTTCAAACGGGATACATTATGATATGTGCCGAAGAACACTTGAGTGGAACATTGAAAATGAGTGCGAAAGCATATTTTCTCTAAATGACTGGGTGAAAAACGAAAACGGCAAAGATATTAAAAAGCTGATTCAAAAGTCGGAAGCCCGTTACCACAGTGATGTGGAGGAAACCGCCAAGGAGATTCTTGAAAGGAGTTCGGATACCAGGGTTATAATTATCGCAGGGCCTTCTTGCTCAAACAAGACAACCACCACAGTAATCATAAACAGTGTATTAAGTAATAACGGTCTTAAGCTAAAGCAGCTCAACGTGGATGATTATTTTAAAGATTTAAAGGATCAACCCAAGGATGAGTTCGGGGATTATGATTTTGAGATGCCCGATGCCATAGATATGGATCTCATTAACAAACATATGACAGCTCTTTTAAGGGGGGAAACTGTAAAAAAACCGTGCTATAACTTTAAGAGAGGCAAAAGAGATTCTTATACTGATTTCAATTTGAAAGAGGATGAAATACTGCTGATTGACTGTCTTCACGGGCTGTATCGCGGACTGACTCGTTCCGTGGATGAAGATAACAAATTCAGCATTTATATTGAATCAATGAACATTTTGAGAAATATTGACGGGAGTTATACTAGATGGGCTGATATAAGAATGCTTAAAAGAATGATAAGAGATGTGCAGCACAGGGGATATAATACAAGAAAGACTCTTTCACACTGGCGTTATGTGAGAAAAGGAGAGCTGAAGCATATCATCCCCTATATATTTTCAACCGATAAGGTAATAAATTCCGGGATTGCATATGAACTTCCGGTATTAAAAAAAGCCCTGGAAAATCTGCTTCCTAAGAAAAAGCACATAGAAAACATGAGAGATAAGGGCCTTTTGGACCCTTATGTGAGAGGACTCCGGGTATATTCGCTGCTGGATGCTGTTGTTCCGATAGGTAGCCTTGATCTTGTTCCTGCTTCATCACCCCTACGGGAGTTTATAGGGGGCAGTGAGTATATTATCCCTCATAACGAATAGAACGGATTCTTCATTTGAATATTCATAGAAAAGAATTATTTAAACCGGAACTCCTTGCGCCTGCTGGCAATGCTGAGAAGTTAAGAATTGCGATAAATTACGGCGCGGACGCTGTCTATCTTTCAGGACAGGATTACGGGTTAAGGTCAGCGGCCGATAACTTTTCTCCCGGAGAGATGCAGGAGTCTATAAGATGGGCTCATAACAGAGGAAAAAAAGTATACGTGGCCGCAAATGCATCAATACACGAGAAAGATTTAAAAAATATGCCTGATTTTATAGAGAATTTAAAGAAGGCATCTCCTGACGGGGTAATTGTATCCGACCCGGGAATACTGGAATTAATAAAGAATAATATTCCGAAAGCTAAGATTATTCTTAGCACACAGGCGAATACAACAAATTCTGAAAGCGCGCGTTTCTGGAAAGCTGCGGGGGTTGACAGAATAATTCTGGCGCGGGAGCTTTCTTTTGAAGAGGTAAAAAGGATAATAGAAAATGTGCCTGAAATAGAATTTGAGGTTTTTGTGCATGGTTCAATGTGCATTTCATATTCGGGCCGCTGTCTTTTAAGCAGTTATATGACCGGAAGAAGCGCGAACAGGGGCGGCTGTACTCAGTCCTGCAGGTGGTCGTACAGGCTGCTGGAGGAAGAAAGGCCGGGTGAATATATGCCGGTTTATGAAGATAACAGGGGATCCTATATAATGAGCTCAAAGGACTTGTGCCTGATTGGGAGGATAAAGGAACTTATCCAGTGCGGGGTGCAGAGTTTTAAAATCGAGGGCCGGATGAAGAGTGTGCTGTATCTTGCAACTACAGTATCCGTTTACAGGGACGCAATTGATACATGGGCGCAGGATACCCGGGGGTTTGAGGTCAAAAAGGAGTGGGAAGAAGAACTTGGGAAAGTAAGGCACAGGGGTTATACCGAGGCTTTTTTTGATAATAGGCCCTCATATGACGGTCAGCTTTATGAAAATGAGTGGAATACTGAATATGTGCTGGCAGGTATTGTAAAAGATTATGATGAAAAGACGGGAGTTGCGGTTATTGAGCAGAGAAATAAGTTCTCCGTAGGTGATAAAATAGAGGTGATAGGGCCCGGCCGGGACTGGTTTTCGCAGGTTGTTGAAAAAATGACCGATGATAAAAATAATGTCATTGATTCTGCCCGACATGCAAGGCAGGAGGTCAGGCTTAGTATGGAGCGCCCCGTAAATGCAATGGATATTTTAAGAAAACCAGCCGGCTGATTATATATTAAAAATCAGCTTATGTCCGAGATCCCCGGACATTTTTTCCCTGCCCATTTCGCAAAGGTCTTGCAGCGTTATATCTTCAAGCAGGCTGTTAATTTTCCTTGAAAGCTGTTCCCAGAGAAATTTTGTGGTGCATATTTCATATCTTTTACAGTTTCCGTTAAATGCACATGATACTGCCTTTATAGGCCCTTCCACTGCAGTTATTATTTCTGCCACCGTAATTTTTTTCGGAGGTTTAGAGAGCTTGTAGCCACCGCTTCTTCCGCGGATACTTTCCACAAGTCCGTGTTCTTTCAGCTTTAGAAAAAGCTGTTCTATGTAGTTCGGTGAAATTTCTTCCTGTGCCGCAATTCTTGATATCGGTACAGTGCCATCTTTGGCATGTATAGCCAGGTTAAGCATGCACCTTACTCCGTAACGTCCTCTTGTTGATATTTTCATATATTCCTTTCTATAATTTTCTACTTTTTATATTAGTATTTATGTCAACTATTTTCAAGTCATGGGGCCTCTGAGGTGTTATTTGCTCATATTATAAGGATCAAGGGTGTAATACTTGACAGGTGAAATAAACATAACTACATTAATACATAATAATGTCACTTATATATAAGAAATTGTTTGGTGGAATAAGGGAAATTGACAAAAAACAGGGATATATGGTAGTGATTAAACAATTGCAAAGAGGTTTTGAAAGGGTTAAAAAGGAAAGGAAACTAATATTATGGTTTTGAAATTGACGGGTATTATTCTGATTGCCGGAATTTTGGGGTTTGGTTGCCGTGAAAATTCAGATATCGTTTTATCCGAAGAAATCATTGAAGAAAATGAGGGAATATCCTGGAATCATAATGATTTTGAAGCAGGATTAAATCAGGCCGCTGAAGAAGAAAAATATTTAATGGTAAATTTTCACGCCGATTGGTGCGGCTGGTGCCAAAGGATGGACTCTGATACTTTTGCTGATCCTGAAGTAGTGGGATTTGCAGATAACTTTGTAAACGTTAAAATTGATACGCAGGAAGATCAAAGAGTTGCTCAGCAATATAATGTAAGGGGTTTGCCGACAACTGTTTTTCTGGATTACGACGGCGGGGTGGTTGAAAATGTTTCCGGGTACAGAGAAAGTGAAGACTTTCTTGAGATAATGGAAGGCGTTTTGCAGGGAAGCCAATAAATAGTAATTAGGAGATTGAATATTGGGTAATTATAAAAATATAACTGAAACAGTCGGAAGAACTCCAATTGTTGAGCTGGGCAAAATATCTGGCGAATTAAAGGCAACGATCCTGGGGAAAATTGAGTCTTTCAATCCAATGGGCAGTGTTAAGGACAGAATCGCAAAAGCAATGATCCTGGCAGGTGAAAAAGAGGGTAAGATAAAAAAGGGAACGACTATAATTGAGCCTACTTCAGGCAACACAGGAATAGGGCTGGCCTTTGTATGCGCCTCAAGGGGATATCCGCTGATTTTGACAATGCCGGATACCATGAGCGTAGAAAGGCGCAGGCTGCTGAAGGCCCTGGGAGCCAAGCTTATTCTGACTCCCGGAGAAGAGGGCATGAAGGGCGCCCTGATCAGGTCCAGGCAGGAGAACAGGTCCATAGAAAACTCGTTTGTCCCCCAGCAGTTTAAAAACCCCGCAAATGCCGAAGTACACAGGCGTACGACAGCGGCTGAAATACTTAAAGCCACTGGAGGGTATGTGGATATTCTTGTTTCAGGGGTTGGAACAGGCGGGACTATTACCGGTATTTCAGAAGTTATGAAGGAAAAAAAAGAGGGTTTTTATACAGTTGCCGTAGAGCCGGCTGAATCACCCGTTCTTTCCGGCGGGCAGCCCGGCCCACATAAGATACAGGGTATTGGAGCAGGGTTTGTTCCGGAGGTTCTTAATGTGGAAATAATAGATGAGGTCGTTCAGATTACATCCGAAAAGGCGGTAGAATACACAAGAAGACTGGCAAAAGAGGAGGGGGTTTTTGCAGGGGTTTCTTCAGGGGCTGCTCTTGCAGCGGCTGTGAAAGTAGGGCAGAGAGAGGAAAGTAAAGGAAAAAATATTCTTGTAATACTCCCGGATTTGGGAGACAGATATTTATCAACAAATCTTTTTGAATAAGGCGCCTGACGCGCAGGCGCAGAGTAAATAGAAGGAACTTACCACCGCCGAAAGAAGTTTATTTCTTTCAGATTTGGTTCAGTTTTTTTCTGCAGGTTTTCAAGCTCAGTTTCTGAAAAGGGTTTAAATTTTCGGGCAATATTTACGTTCTCCTGAATCTCCTGCAGTGATGATACACCTATCAAAGCGGTACTTACCGGCATGCTCAGTGTGTAACCTAATGCCTGTTTCATTGTATTAATGCCCCCTTTTTTAAAAATATTTCCGTATGCCGGCACCTTTATTCCTATGATTCCCATGTTTTTCTCCCTTGCAATAGGGAGTACGTTTCTAATAAAAGAGTCATTCCATAGCGCATCGGCAGCATTAATTGGAACCTGAATTGTATCAAAATCATACTCCTCAATTGCTTTTATCATGACTTCCGTGTTTCTGTGCCCGGTAACCCCTATAAATTTCACCCGGCCGTCTTCTTTTAATTTCTCTAGTGCTTTTACCGCCCCCCCTTCATCGAATATTCTTATCAAATCATCCTGGTTGTGGAGCCCATGGATCTGGTACAAATCGATATATTCTGTCTGCAGCCTTTCGAGACTCTGTTCAAATAAACGCATTGTTCCGTCATAGCTGCGTTCAAGGGTCTTGGTGGAGATATATACTTCGCCGCGTCTATCTTTAAGCGCCGCGCCAATATTTTTTTCACTGTTTCCGTAAGTAGGCGCGGAATCTATAAAGTTAACTTCTAAATTTAGGGCTTTCTCTATAACCGCAGATGCTTTTTCCTTCCCGCCTGCAAGGGCAAAGGCGCCGCCCAGGCCGACAATACCGGTTTTCAGTCCGGTTCGCCCCAGTCTTCTCCGGGGTAAATTGAAACTTTCAATATTTTCATTAAAGGGAGCGTAACCCTTTATGCTGCTGGCTGCCAGCATAACAAAACTCAGCTTTATGAATTCTCGTCTGCTCAGATTCCCCTGCCATATATCTCTATTTTTTCTTTTTTGGTTGTTCATAAAATTAATTATAAATTAACATATTTAATTTGGCAAAAATTTATAAGTTCTGCATGTGGTAACAGGATTGGACATCCTAATTCTTACATAGAAATATGATTTTAGTAAGTTGTTATGCATATAGTCGATATTTTCAATTATATTTTAGAGTATTTGACACAACCAATGATAATGAGTATTATTTTCATACTATGATAAGTGAAAATAATAAAAATAAAAATTCAAAATCATCGGGCAGATGGACGGCCTCCAGGCAGTCTATTTTAGATATTTTTAAAAAAACGGGAGAACATTTAACTGCTGAGGATGTATTTATGCATGTTAAAAGGGCAGGGTTGACAATGGGGTTGGCTACTGTATACAGAAATCTGGAATTTTTAAAGGATCAGGGATTGATAAAGAGGTATCAGTTTGGTGAAGGCAGGGCTAAGTATGAATTAAGCAGTGAAGAAGAGCACCATCACCATTTGATATGTACGGGGTGCTTGGAAGTCAGGGATTACTCGGAATTTGTTGAAAGGGAATTAAAATTAATCCAGGACATACAGAGAGAATTGTCTGACAAATACGATTTTGAGATAGATTCGCATCAGCTGCATTTTTATGGAGAATGTAACAGTTGCAGAAAAAAGTAAAAAAATTTTGACATAAAATGATAATGGTTAACATTATCATATGCAAAGAGCAAAACTTTTCTATCGAGTAAGTTCATGAATATTACAATAATTTATGATAACAGGAAATATGTCAAGGGTTGGGAGAAGGGGTGGGGTTTTTCTGCCCTCGTTGAAAATGATAGGAATGAAATGCTGCTTTTTGACACAGGAGATAATCCTGATAAATTAATGAAAAATTTGAAACTCTCAGGTGTGAATACTCGGGATATAAACGCTCTTGCTTTTTCTCACAACCACTGGGACCATAAAGACGGAGCAGTGAAATTTTTAAAAGAAAATACCGATGCGATTGTATTTATTCCGGAGAACTTCCCGGATGATTTCATAAAAGTTGTGGAAAGTACCGGACATAGATGGATATTGATTGGAAATAAATGTAATCAAATTATAAATGATGTGTATTCTACTTCACTCTTTAAACAGCCGGGCTATCCACAGGAACTCGGGATTGTATTAAAGGTCGGGGAGGTGTCTGCACTAATTACCGGATGCGCTCATCCGGGTATATTAAGGATGGTGGAAGAATCTGAAAAAATATTTAAAAACAGGATTGAAGCTGTTGTGGGAGGGTTTCATTTAAAGGGGTATACGGCTGCAGCGGTGAAGACGCTGATAGGCTGCATGAGAGAAAAAGGGATAACCTGGTGTGCCCCCTGTCATTGTACGGGGGAAAATCAGATTAAAATATTTAAAGAACATGTGCCGGGTTTTATGAAAACCGGCAGCGGTAGGGTAATAACCCTTAAAAGAGGTTTGGAGTAATGAAAAAACTGAAAGCTGTATCAATTTTTATCTGTTTTTTACTTTTTATATCGGTTAATGTTTCATTTTTTTCAGCCGGTAGTCATCTTATTGATTTGGGAGATGAACATGATCATCCCTTAAATTGTACTTTAAGGGAGTTTCTTGATGTTTGTGAAGCCACCTGTGCATTTATTTTAATTCTAATTATTCTATTGGGTGTCAAGCGGATTACCCATAGTGTTACTGTTCGTGAAACTGTTTTTATTGAGATAAAAACTCCTCTTTCTCGCGCTCCTCCGTCAGAAGTTTAATAATAATGCAAAACTGACAAGTTTAGAACAGCATGCCTGAATTATCCGGCATGCCTATGGGAAGGCAATATTTAAAGAAAGGAAATTAAAAAATTATGTTTAAAAAAAATATTTTTGAAGTTTTAAGCTGCGCTTTGATTTTAGCTGTCGCAGCAGTATGCCCTATCAGGGCTTCCGAGAACAGATCAGGATTCCTGGTTTCCGGAGGTGATGCTCCTGTAGGGGCTGGAACCCTTTTCAATCCCGAGATATCGGCAATACTGGATTTTACATACGGGTATTCTGAAGGCAGTATAGGTGAGCCACAAGGATACGAGCTTGCTCACTGCCATGGTCACGGACACGACCATGATCACGGGATATCGGAAGGGTTTGCACTTAGAGAGGCAGAGTTGACATTTGCCGGCGCTCTGGATCCTTACTTTGATATGATGCTTATGATGGCGGTTACCGAGCATGATATAGAAATTGAAGAAGGATATATCACAGCCCGTTCTCTCCCGGCAGGTCTGGGTATGAAGGTTGGAAAATTCATGAGTGATGCCGGATATATAAATAAGCAGCATCCTCATGATTGGTTGTTTGTT
>PWEK01000129.1 GCA_003553445.1 Elusimicrobiota bacterium | reverse complement strand
GAAAGAAAAAAACGGAAATGATGTTGTTGAAATAGATTTCACGCTTGAAAGCAGAGACGGCACGGGGGATCTTATAAACGCGATGGATATTTCAAGGGGGTACAGGCTTTTAGCCGATGCTGACTGATGCCTTTTAAATATGCAGAAAAAGCGCCGGAGAAGGGGTATGCCCTGTATCTGACAGTGCTGCTGATAATACTGCTGGGGATAACCAGCTATGTTCTTGTCGTATCGCTGGACCATAATGTAAGGACGGTAAGGCAGGAGGTTGAATACAACAGGGCATACTATGCTGCAATTGCATCAATGGAATATGGCGCTAAACTCCTGCAGTATGTTGATGAAATACACTGGATTAGCAAACTGGATTATACTACCGGAGACGACAGTTGGACGGTAAGTTCCGATCCAAAAGCAGGAAATGAGGGCGACGGTACGGAATTCGGCGAGGATTTTTTTGAACATATAGGGGTTCGGGATAACAATATGCTGGATGTGGATATCATCATAACGAACATAAGCAAAAATGAAGCGAAAAATTCAGATGATGAATACTTTACTTTTGAAGATGATTATTACAGGGTTGATGTGCGCGCATACTATTTTTAAGGGCGCCGGGGCTCAGGCAGTAATATAAGTTTATAATTTTAAAAAAAATTTATCAGAAAAAGCTGAATTTGATTAAGCAATCTGAGATTAAGGTAAAGAACTTTAACAGGATTGCTTTTTTTATTATATTATTTTTAAAAATCTATGCTGATTAATTGTTTTGAAAAGTTGTAAAAATATACTTTTAGTTTTATGTTGTTGAATTTTCCGGCAAAAAAGATTAATATCTTGTAAAGATTATGAAGATTAATGTTAAAATAGCTGCCTTTACGGCGGCGGTTATACTTATAGTAGTAATTATGATCAGTTACGGAGTCTTTCTCTTTGAGCGGAATTCAAGGATTGAAGAAATAGAGGAAGAACAGAAGGCTATTCTTCAGAGTTTCGTGACTCTCTCCGAAGAAATGCTGCTTGTGCAGGATGAACTGCTGCTTTTTAATACTATGACCGCTTTAAAAAACACTTACCGGGGGGTTGAATACCTTAACTTCTACAATATAAAATCGGATCGCCTTTTTTTCACGGACAGGGATAAAAGCGACAGCGCAATAAAATACAGGGATATCCATGATCTATGGAAGGATGATTACGTTTTTTCAGCACCGGTATATGTTTCCAAAGAAAGAACCGGGGTGGCCCAGATCGGTTTTTCACCGGAATATTATGAAAGAAGAATTACAGAAGCAATACGTCAGGCAAGAAATAATATACTAAGGATTTCTTTTGCGGCTATGCTGATAGGCCTGGCAATGGCTCTTTTTCTTGCAAAGACAATAACAGACCCGATAAGAAAACTTGCCCGTGGGGCCCGCTATATCGGTGAAGGTAAGCTGGAAACAGCAATTGATATCAAATCCCGAGATGAGATAGGCATGCTTGCTGAAGAGTTTAACGAAATGGCGGAAAAACTTGCAGACCTTGACAGGGCAAAAGACGATTTTGTAAATGCAGTCTCTCATGAATTGCGCACCCCCCTTGCGGCTATAGAGGGCTATATAGATCTTCTTGTGGATAGGGGTGAGGCGGTGCCGGAAGAAAAAAGAAAAAAAGCCTTAAACATTATGAAGGACAGCTCGCAGAGACTTGGCCGGTTTATAAACGACGTTCTTGATATGGCGAAAATAAAGGCAGGGATGATGGAGGTCGTAAAAAAGGAAAATAAAATAGATGAACTTATTGAAGAAACCGTATCTCTTCTTGATTCCATAGCCGGAAAGAAAGATATTGAAATAGATATAGAGATAGATGAGGGTGTCTCCAAAGTTCTGGCCGATAAGGAGCGGGTAAACCAGGTGCTGACAAATCTTTTAGGCAATGCCCTCAAGTTCACCCCTCAAGGGGGGACCGTATCTATCGGCGCCGCGGATGAAGATGAAGAGTTCGTCAGGGTTTGGGGGGAAGATACCGGGCCCGGGATACCCGAGGAGGATATGGGCAGGATTTTCCGGCAGTTCGAGCAGGCTGATGAGGCCAGAAATATTGACGGCCCCAAGGGAACGGGCCTGGGGCTGGCGATAGCGCAGGGTATTATAGAGTCGCACGGGGGAAGAATATGGGTGGACAGCGTAGAAGGCAGCGGGACTGTTTTTTACTTCACGCTAGAAGCATTCAAAAACGGTGAAGAGCAATAGAATATGGTAGCAAGAGCAAGAATACTTTTGGCTGATGATGACGAAAACCTAAGGGAGCTGATGAAGGATACTCTTGAAAATGCGGGGTACAGGTTGATTATGGCAAAAAACGGTGATGAGGCCATTGAGAAGGTGTACAGTGAAAGCCCGGACATAATGATACTTGATGTGAATATGCCCCGTCTTTCGGGATATGAGGTCTGCGAGAAGATAAGAAAAGATGTTTTAATGAGAAACCTTCCTATTATCATGCTTACGGTAAAAGATACCCAGAAAGATGAGATTAAAGGGTTGAATCTGGGGGTGGATGATTACATAACAAAGCCTTTTAAGCCGGCCATACTTCTTGCAAGAATAAAATCCTCACTGGAGCGTGTTCAGCAGGGAGTTAGCGTAAACCCCCTTACATACCTGCCGGGAAATACTGTTATCATAAAGGAACTAGAGGAGAGGCTTAAAAAAGATGAGCCGTTTGCTGTTTTATACATAGACCTGGATAATTTCAAGGCATTTAATGACTACTATGGTTTTCAGAAAGGGGATGATGTAATAAAAGAAACGGCAAGAATAATAATTTCCGCAGTAAGCGCAAGCGAGCCTGAGGGCGGCTTTGCAGGACATATCGGCGGCGATGATTTTATTGCAGTGGTTTCTGACAGAAGCAAGGTTTCGGTATGCAGGGAAATAATTGAGAAATTTGATAATGGGATAAGAAAACTGTACAATGAGAAAGACATAAAAAAGGGATGCATTGAAACAGAGAACAGGCGCGGGGAAATAGAATCTTTTCCGATTATGACAATATCCATTGGAGCGGTCACTTCCAGGATAAAAGAGTTTGCACATGTCGGCGAAATATCCAGGCTGGGAAACGAATTAAAAAAATACGCCAAGAAGGATAAAGAGAGCAGCTATGTGATTGACAGGAGAAGGAATCAAAATCGCGATGAAAAAAAGAATACTGATAATTGATGATGAGGGTTCAATAAGGAGTGTGGTCAGGGACACCCTTGAGACTGAAGGTTACTCCGTAATTGAAGGAACAAACAGCGAAGAGGCGGTCCGCAAGGCCAAGGAACTGAAGCCGGATCTAATAATTCTTGACCTCGGGATTCCTACGATAGGGGGCCTGGAAGTATGCAGGATATTACGCAAAGACAGTGAAACATCCGAAGTCCCCATAATTATGCTTACGGTTCGTTCCGGAGAGGTGGATAAGGTTATAGGCCTTGAAATGGGGGCGGATGATTATGTAACCAAGCCCTTTCACAGAAGGGAACTTATCGCCCGAGTCAAGGCTGTCCTGCGGAGGGTTGATTTGAGAAGCGGCCCCAGGAAGGTTCTGGAATTCGGCGATATTGAACTTGATGTAAACGCCTATACGGTTAAGGTAAACGGAAAGCCGGTAGAACTCAGGCCCAAGGAGTTTGATCTCCTCCAGGTTCTTCTGGAAAAAAAAGAAAGCGTAATGTCCAGGGAATTCCTCTGCGAAAGCGTTTTGGGGTATGAATATTACGGTTCATCAAGAACCATTGACGCCCATGTTAAAAACCTTCGCAAGGCCCTTGGCAAAGCAGGTGATGTAATAAAGACTGTAAGAGGGATAGGGTACAAGCTGGAAGAAGATTAGATATATGCCCGGGAGAAGAAGCAGATACGGAGGAGACAAAGAGGGACTGGGTTTCTATGAACTGATGGTGGTTCCCCGCAATATTTACTCCCAGGTAATAGATGCCATAGAAGATAACAGGATATCCGATTTTTACCAGCTGCTCGGCGTAACGCCTTCAAAGGGAATCTCATCTTATAAAACCGGAAAAAGACTTCTTATTATTGAAGACAAGCTTAAGCTGGCCCAGGCGGTAAACGAGTCTCTCAGCCGCAGGGGCTTTAACGTAACATACACTTCAGATAAAAAAGAGATAAGCCGCGTGGAGAATATGGGAATTGACCTTATTATAATGGATCTCACATTTCACGGAGCAGACGCCCTCCAGCTTTGCAAACGGCTCAGAGAGAACGAACACACCAGGCATATCCCCGTAATAATAATAAACGGAAAAAAAGAAGAAGATGACATAATAGCCGGCCTTGAGGCCGGGGCTGACGACTACATAGGAAAGGGCTTCTCTCTGGGAGAACTCTCAGCCCGGGTAAAGGCCGTACTGAGACGCTACGAATAAAATCTCAGTTTAATTCCCCGAAATTTACCTTAAATCATTATAATGCTAATATCATTACCTTTTTATGAAACCCCCAAAAGCATTTTTCACAGAAATTTCACACAAATTTTCACAAAATTTCACTTAACTATCGTATAATATCATTGAAAGCGAGAAAGGCGAAGATATTTTAAGGAAAATAATTAAAGAATTTAAGGAGGATCAAAGTGAAAATTTTAGAAAATCGAGTTGTTAGTTTGTTTACCGCAACATTATTTATTTTAGGGTTAGGGATTCCAACTGTAGCATCGCATGAAAAATTCACTGATTTATCAAATGCGACATTGGCAGGGTCATATCAGTACGGGACGAATGGTATGGTAATCCACCAGTATGATGAAATTAATAACTCACTTACAGTTTTCAAAGACGGAAGAAGGCATCAGGAAATGCTTGGCGAAGGGGCTACGGCTGTAACTTTAAACTATGAGTATGAGGATGGTAAATTAGTTAGAGGAGTCCATGCAAATGGAGATGTTGACTATTATGAATCAGGCCGGCGTACGCATACGGATAGTTCATTTTGGGTTTCAGAACCGACTGAGCTTCCTGAAGGGTTTGTATTAGATCATGATGCTCAAACAAATCAGCATATATATACCAGCGAAGAACACGATTATAATTATGTGGAAGCTACCGGTGAATGTGGGAGTCGTGTCTGGGTGAGAACTGATAATGAACCTGCTGAATTTACAACAGAAGGACATGAAACTGAACACTATTTATGGATTCCGGATGAAGGCTTAAGCGGAGTCGAAATTATCGATGATAATTATGTGTTTGAAATTGACTGGGATGAAAGCGCCGTAAATAACGGTGATGTGCTTCTAACAAGAGAAGATAGGTTAATAGTCGAAACAACTGCCGAGTATGAATACAATGATATGGGACAGTTGGTAAGAATAGTGGATCCAAGGTACGAAGATGAGGATTTCGCTGAGCAGGGTGTTCAATATTATGAATATGATGGTCACTCCAGGATAGGGCAAAAGAGTTACAATAGACAATTGGAAAAGTGGGTTTATACTTCGTTTGAAAACGATAGAGCTCAAGAAACTGTAGTCGCTGAAACAGATCCAGAGGGAAATATTCAGATTGAAGAGGACAGTGAGACTGAATTGGAGGCAGGCAGGGTAGTCAGTATGAATTACTGGTCCGGGTCCAGATTACTTGCGACTATACAGTTTGACGCATATAGTG
>PWEK01000133.1 GCA_003553445.1 Elusimicrobiota bacterium | reverse complement strand
TTTATTTCGCCACCACAACTGTGCCATACTCATAACCATCTTTAGTTTTTATGCGGTAGATATAAATCCCCGATTCTATTGAAACCGTGCCGCGCTTACCGGGATTCCAGATTATAAACCTGGAGGTGCCTTTCTCTTTTCTGAAAACCTCGTTTCCCCTGACGTCGGTTATAAGCACCTCTTTGGCTTCCTCTCCGAATTTAAGCTCCGGGTTTGAAGGGGTTATAAAATCACGCTCAGGCAATACTTTATCCGGTGCGGCCTTATCGTATAGAAGTGTCACTGTAAATTCGTCTTTAATCTCATCATATTCTTCCAGCTTCACTTCTATTACTATGTCTCCCGGTTCGGCCTGCGGTGTAACAGTCAATCTTGTCCCTGAAAGAGAAACTCCATGAGGATTGTCTACTATCCGCGCATTATAAGGCTCATCCTTAAGAAGAGTATCGTTTTCATCCCTTATTTCAATGGCGTATATCTGATTCTTCTCACCGGATACCGGAATCTCCAGTTCTTTCGGTCCTGAAATTTTAATGCTTTCAGGGTCTGCAAGCACCGTAAAACCTTCTCTGAAATATTCCAGAATCCTTACCGGGTGATAGTCCCATTCCCAGTTGTGGCTGGATTGCTGATACGATTCCTTTACAAAAGCCCTCATGCCCTCATCCGGCCATGGTAAGTTGTGGTCATACCCATCAAAACTAGGATTTTTTTGCTCTTTTAATTTCTCCTGATAGGTACCCAAGGTTCTATTTGTATCTAAAAAATCCAATTCTTTTATTTCCGATCCAGTTTCACCACTTTCATTGAGCCATTTCTCCCAGCTTAAAATAGTGCTTTTATTTACAAACAAATCAGAAACATCTATATCATATTGAAAGTAAATATTGTCACTTAAATCATATCCATTATTGTCTCTGCGAGCCAGATAACCACTCGATCCACTGTCCGAACGATCAATAGGATTTTGAATAAGATTATTATGTATTAATACATTTTGGACTTTACCTTCAAAATTACTTAAACGCATTGAACGACTCCAATTATAAACTATATTTTTTTTTATAACCGCACTTTGCATACCTGATGTTACATTATGCCATGTTGACGCAATAAGCCCCCCATTTCCGGACGGAAAATTATTGTTGCTTTTATCAGGATTAAAAATAATATTTCCTGAGACAACGTTTTTATTATCCGGATCAAAATTTGCAAACATAATCCCACACCCATCCGACCAAGGAGTACTATTGGGGTTGTTTGGTCGTCCCTCCATAATTATATTATCTTTAATATATGCATTCACGGAAAAACCATCAGGTAACCGGGGTCGTAATCCAACTTCCAGGGGGTGCCTGTGTCTGGCAAGTATATTCTCCATAACTATACTACGCCCATGTCCTCCTATCTGAGCACCATGTCTAGCAGAATCAGTCACAATGTTCCGCACAAAAGTTACATTTCTATTACTTGCCGCAATGTAAACCATGTTTCTTTTATGAGTTTGTGTTTCTGTATCTGGACCAAGAAAATTATGCCACCGATTTTCTTCCAATAACCACCCCTTGTTACCACTGCCATAAATGGCTGCATTGTATTGCTGTTCTTCTGGATGAGGCTCAGCTATAACATTCCTTCTTAGTTCAAGATTATCTATACCAGATAACGTCATATCGTAAGTATCACTATCTATCGAATATGTTTTCACATCTTCTATCAAAACATTTTTTGGACGACCTCCCTGCTGAGAAAACCAGCTGTTTATGCGAGAAACACCTAAACCTGAAATTAAAATATTGTTGGCATTATTGCTATTCACTCTTATACGCCCCACCCTTGGACGTTCGGTCTTGTTACCATATGCCGCGATTTTAAGTCTTTTTTCTGAAGAAAAACCATTTTTGCTAATTATAATATTTTGATTTTCCCACACATCACCTTTTTTTAGAAGCATCCAATCCGCATATCCGTCACGTATCAACGAATCAGCTTTTGATATTGTCTCAACGGGATTGACTTCAACTATAGTAGGTCCTAACAACTGAAATTCTGAAAGATGCAACCTATCAGCACCATTATTCTCTGAAATATTTAGGCGATAGTATTGGTACTCCTGGGTGTTGGCAAATTGGAATTCTCTAACTTCACTTCTTTTCCATTCCTCTTCTTCAAGTACCTCTTGTAGAATAATCCAGCTCTCACTATCATTGCTAGCTTCAAAAGTCCAGTTTTTAGGAGCACTGTCCGGATCACCTGAACCTCTATTTTCTATTACGTATCCCGATACAACCTTGGGAGACGAGAATTTGTATTGTATCCATCCACTCGTATCATACCCTGCTCTCCAACCATGCCACCCACCTCTACTATCAAACGCGTTCCAAGGGTTAAGCCCCCCACCATAATTGCTAGCTGAAGCCACCCCTTCGGGTTCATCATTACCTGTCATTACCGGGTTGACCCGAAGCAGGGATTCATATTCTTGAACCGGCTTATCATCAGGATTTATCACACCTATATCGGATGCATTATGCGCACCGGGACGAAAATTAGCTCTTGAATCAGGATGTGTATAGTCATCATCTCCTTCCGAACTGGAGACATAGACAATCCGGGTATCGGGGCTCGCTTCTATAATAGTCCACCCGTCTCTGTCTACTTCGCGGGATGCGTCTGTTACCACAATTTTAATCATTCGCATATTCTCACCATCATAGATTGCTAAATCATTTATACCCAGGTCATCCTCTGTTACTGTATAAGGCAGAGTATCAGTTAGTCCCGAAAAAAGATAATTCTCCCCTCTTAACTCAATATCCTCTTTTGTTAAAACGGTATTTACATTCTTATAGGTTATCTCCCTGGCTGAATTAAGAGCATATCCCCTGACAGGAACAAAAGATAAAATAAGCAGTGAAACAAATATTATTGTTATATCTATTCTTTTTCTCATTTTATTTCGCCACCACAACTGTGCCGTACTCATAACCATCTTTAGTTTTTATGCGGTAGATATAAATCCCCGATTCTATTGAAACCATGCCGCGCTCACCGGGATTCCAGATTATAAACCTGGAGGTTCCTTTCTCTTTTCTGAAAACCTCGTTTCCCCTGATGTCGGTTATAAGCACCTCTTTGGTTTCTTCTCCGAATTTAAGCTCCGGGTTTGTTGGTGTTATAAAACTGCGCTCAGGCAATACTTTATCCGGTGCGGCCTTATCGTATAATAGTGTCACTGTAATTTCGTCTCTAATCTCTTTATCTTCATCCAATTTTACTTCTATTATTACATCTCCCGGTTCTGCCTGCGGTGTAACAGTCAATCTTGTCCCTGACAGAGAAACTCCGGGAGGATTGCCCACAATATTTGCTTTATAAGGTTCATCTTTAAGAAGAGTATCGTTTTCATCCCTTATTTCAATGGCGTATATCTGATTCTTCTCACCGGATACCGGAATTTCCAGTTCTTTAGGTCCTGAAATTTTAATGCTTTCTGGATTTGCAAGTACCGTAAAACCTTCTCTGAAATATTCCAGAATTTTTACCGGGTGGTAGTCCCAGTCCCAGTTGTGGCGTGACTGTTCCCGTGCCGTGTAAATGAAGCTTTCGAAGGATTCCTTGCCCCCGAGCGAGGCGTTGTAAGTAGCCAGGGAACGATGTGGATCCATAAAGTTAACTGGTTCGTATATAGAACCCGTATCATTGACAAGTTCTACCCATTCTGAGAAGGCATAATTTGTACCACCGTGCGGACCGCCAATATTAAAAGGCAGTTCAATATCTTTATCATGCTTATAGTAAATATTATCCTTAAATGTCATTGCATCATCAAAACGTTGCCAATCTAATACTACTTTTGCCCTCCACTGGTCTCCCTCTACATCAATTATATTATCTTTCACCAATATATTTGAGGCCCTTCCTAATCCATCTCCAGCTGTATAGACACCAGTCATCACTCGATAGAAAACATTGTTTTCTATCGTAAGATTATGAATTCCATCACCGCAATCTTCACTATCAAAAAGTCTAATAGACTCTCTAGTTTTAAGAAACATATTATCACTAATATTATGATCTTGTTCCGGATCTAATGCCTGTACATTAAATGCCCCGCCATCACCTCCATCTGTAAAACCTAGATGAAGATTTCCACGATACTCAAAAGGAACCACTCCGCCCCAACCCCGGGCACTGAGAGTGTGGATCCAACTCTCTCCTAGAATATTCTCTAATCCGCTCCCCCCACCTCCCATCTGAACATTATGAGCAGAGCCTCTTGTAAAAACATTTCTACGAAGCCTTACTGGAGGGCTATAAGAACCTACATATAGATTATGGTTGAAGATGGTCCTATTACCTCTTCTTATCCAACCAGATTCCTCCTCTCCAGGGACACCAGAAGGATTGTCCTCGCCTGCTTCATATAATTTATCGTTGCAATGAACAAAGTCTCCCTCTTCATATTTCTCTTCAGCTTTGTATTTTTCATAATCACCCGGTTTGGTTCTTGAATTCCACCATCCGTTATGATCGAAGACATTTTCTTCAAAAAGCAATTTTTCTGCTCTTGCAAAGACACCTTGCCGATGACTATCACTATCTGGATAATTGTCTGCAATGACATTGCGACGGAACTCTGTATTATTACGGCGAATATTATTATTTGAATTAGTGCCCCTAAAAATGCACCCCTCAACTAATACATGTTCAAATTCCCAGGTGTCACTGAAATTGGCAATATTACAATCAGAAAAAACCCAATAATTTCCTGAAGGCCTCAGTGTATCAAACTGCGGTTGTTCAGCTTCTGTGTTTCCATATGCCGAGACCAACATTGGTTCATTGACAGAACGTCCAGACAAAGTATATAAATTGGGGTGAATCTCAAAATTCGTTTCCCACCTATCTCCTCTTTTAAGCAAAAGCCAATCAGCATACCCATCACGTATTAATGAGAGAGCCTTGGATATCGTCTGCACAGGTTCAACCTCAACTTTTGTTGGTCCAAACAACTCAAACTCTCGTATGCGAACTCTTGAGCCCCCATTATTTTCTTTTACATTTATTCTATAATACTGGAAAGCAATGGCATTAGAAAAACTGAAAATTCTGGTTTCGTTTGATTCCCACCCCGTTTCATTATTTGCTTGATGTAACACAATCCAGTTTTCTTCATCATTACTAGCTTTAAACTCCCAGTCTTTTGGTGTTCTATCTACCACATCAGAACTTGTAACAGAATACTCACTGACAATCTGTTTCGAATTAAATTTGTATTGTAACCAACCAGTATCATTACTATCTGTTTGCCAACCCCAACCTGAGACACCATCAAATGCCTTCCATGGTTGTATTGGACCATAATTATCAGTTTCACTAGCTCTCACTTCACCTTTGGGCTCCGTGTTACTTGTCATAAAGGGATTTATTCTTAAATTATTATTATACATTCCGGGACTATCATCCGGATGCTGCACCCCAATATCAGAAGCCTTATGCGCACCAGGATTGACATTGCCAATTTCATCTGGATGCGTCTGGTCATCATCACCTTCGGAGCTAGAGACATAGATGATTCTAGTATCTTCGCTGGCTTCGATTTTCGTCCACCCATCTCTGTCTACTTCCCGGGAGGCGTCTGTTACCACAATTTTAATCGTTCGCATAGTCTCACCATCATAGAGTGTTAAATCATTTATCCCCAGATCATCCTCTGTTATTGTATAAGGTAGAGTATCAGTTAGTCCCGAAAAAAGATAATTCTC
>PWEK01000077.1 GCA_003553445.1 Elusimicrobiota bacterium | reverse complement strand
TTTCTGTTAAGGTATGTCACCTCTCCCTGGGAAGAAGTCACCTCGCCGTTTACCATAAGGCTCTCATTGGGCCGCTTTTTGAAAATTAAACCGCCGTCAACTTTAACCCTGGCATATGTATTTTCATACCACACAGATTCCCCGGCGCGCACATCAAGCTCTATAACAGCATCCCTTAAAGCCGGTATGGAAGGCGTACCTTTTGAACTCCGCGCCGGAGGATAAGTGAAATGGGTGTTATTTAAAATCACATCTCCTGACACAAAATGCTTTTCCAGATCCCCTGAAATCTTTATTTCAAATTTCGGTTCTCCGTGCGAAGGAAGAGTTAAAAGCCTTCCGAATATGGCACTTTGAGGAATATCCAGGTATGGTATTTTCACAGCTATGCCTTCATCCTTTCGGGTCTTTATTTTAAAATCCAGCCCCGCGGGGCTTTTTGAAAAATCTATAAACCCCTCTCCTTTAATACCTCCCGGATCCCAGTCTCCCCTTAGTTTTTCAAGAACAATTTTGCTCTCTTTGGCGTTTATCTTACATGTTATGTTATCAATAGAATCAATTAGACCCCTGCCTATAATTTTCCCGCCGGTTAATTCACCATCACCTTTTATATGGATATTTTCCCGGGGATATGAAAAAAAATAGTTTCCGGAAAACACCCCGCTTGCTGATTTAATCTCTCTAAATAAGCCCTCCAGCACGGAAAGGGAAAGCCTGTGAATATCCACCTCAAAGCCCCCATCTGATACTGCATCCCCCGATAGAGTTATTTCAAGAAATTGAGGATCATACGCCCTGAGCGACAACATTTTCAAACCACCGTCTTCATAAGTAAAATCTCCGGAAAAAGTTTCAATCTCCAAACCTTTATAAACCCACGGCTCTATCAGAACACTACCTTCAGCATTTAATTTCTCATCATCATCAATATAAATGCTGAAAGACGACTTTCCTGAAACATCCGCCTCTACATCAAGAAGTCGTACTATATCTGAGAGCTCAATATTTTCACCCTCCACTTCCGCCTTCAGCCCTCCCTGCCGCTTAAATACGCAATTTCCCGAAAAGTGCCTGTCTTCATCATTTATAAACAAATCTGCGGTAACTTTTTCCGGCAAAAAAGAAACATAAGATGTCGCACCGCCGCCGAATTTAATATCCATTTCCCCTCCGGTATATGTAAAAGAAAACTCATCAGAGAGAGAGTATCTGTTTACCAGAAAACTTCCCGGTTTAACATCAGCAGAAACAGTTATGGGGTCTAACTCGATATTACCTGAAATCTGCGCTCCTCCCATGAATTTCACCCTCCCTAATGATATGTTTCTTACATTAAATGGTAAATTAAACTGCCGGGCGGAAAGATCCATTTCTCCATTTTCTACGCTTATGCGTCCATCCGAGTAATTTGCTTTTGCATTTTCTACTGTAATTTCGTTGTCATCGTATTTAAAGACTGCTTCAATATTTCTAAACTTATCTTTCTTATAGACTAATCCTTGAGAACTGAGCCGGGTCTTTACTGAGGGACTGCTTAAAGTCCCGGTAATAATGGATTTAAAATCCAATTCCGCTTCAAAATCACCTGCCTTTTCGTAAATGCTGTTCATATTTCTCAAATTTGCCGAATTGAATTCTGCCGTAATATCCATAATCCCGTCCCTGCCAATTGTTCCACCGATTTCATATCTCCCCCCTTCTGTTAAGACTCCCGCCATCTCAAATATTTTAAGTTTCTTATCCTTATACTCCATTTTGATTCCTGAATAATCGCTGGAAATTCCGTATACATCAGAGTTTTTGATATCCACTTCAGAATAGAGAATAGGATTATCCAGAGTTCCCATGATTTTCATATTACCGGATAACTCCCCATCCATATCCCAGTCATAACCTAATATATTCAGAATATTTAAAACCCTGTAACTTTCGAATTCAACATCGCTCTCCACTGAATTTTTTTCTCCGAAACCTATTACGTAATCAGCGTTAAATTTTGATGAACCTTTTGATTCAACCCTACCCTTTAGACTCCTGCTTATTTTTTCTCCGGGCTCTTCTGCTCCCTCCAAAACCCCCGCTATATTTATGTCAGGTAATTTTTCGTTAAATAAAGACACGTCAGAAACCATTGTATTCCATTTATATTTCATCTCTTTTTTAGTCCCGGTAAAAGCCCCATCACCGGATATTATTCTTCCAAAAACCTCATAGTCTTTTAATTTATAATTTATTTCCTGCTCGGGATACAGATTTCCATCCGCCGTCAAAGAACCGGCATCTTTATTAATAAAAGTTTCAAATTTCCACATGCCGTTTTCTGCATTCACTTCAAAGTCCGCATCTCCGAACATCTCGCCTTTTAAAGATAGCCCCTTAACAGTCATATTACCACCGCCGTCACCCTGTCTATAGGTTAAATTCCCGGTAACTATTCCTTGCATATCCAGGCTGTTCAAATTAAATAAATTCCCCATTTTTTCAAAAGCAGCCCCTTCAATATTTATGTCCGCTTCACTTAACTCTGTCTTTTCCCCTGTCCTGGAAAAACCTATATCCCCAAACATACCCCTGTCTATATTCAGATTATTCAATTGGCAGGTCATTTTTTTATTTTCAGAATGGAGCAGAATTTCCGTTGCTATATCATAACTGTGTCCGTTTAGCATAATGCTGTCAGCGTTAAATTTTCCATCAAGAAAAAAACCTTTTTCTTTTGCAGAGATATCCCCTGCAAAATCAAAATAGCCCTCAAAACCATTAAAGTCTTTGTAAATAAGGCCCATTTCTTTTACATCCACTGAATCCACCTTCAGGCTTAAATCCCCGGAAAAAGGGAGATAAGCACATCTTCCCTCTATTGAAATTGTCCCGGCGGGAGGGGTGATCAATTCTGCATTTTTTACTTTAAATTCCCTTTTATCTGAAGCTTTTTCCAGCTTCGCATCCAACGAGTAACCCCCGTCCATTGTCACACCCCTGATGCTGAGTATGGAATCAGTGTATTCTCCCGTTATTGAAACACTTTTTCTGCTTCTGTGGGGTATTTTAAACTCGGTCAACGAAATATCCGTACTGAAATGAGGTTTTTTATCTGTTCCTTTAACAACTACCGTGCCGTCGATATATCCCGCGGTCTTTCCTGCCCACGGTATTTTACTGATTGAAATGTCCTGGGCATTGAGGCGCATATCATAAACACCCGAGGTATCCCAGTTTCCTTCCCAGATAAGAACCCCTCCGGCGATATTCATCGAACCCGAACCCAGCATAAGCCCCTCTTCCCGGAATTCAGCCTCCGTATTAAAATCACTTACCTGTATTTCACCAATAGAGCCTTCTTCCATTTTCATATTTCCCGATGCCTTAAGGCTATCCGAAGTGCCGCTAATCCCTGCATCTACGATAAACTTTCCGCTGACATCATTTACACCCGCCCATTTCCCTACCGTACTCGAATCTACTTCTCCCGATACTTTTATATCCATATCCGGGTTTGAAATATAATCCCTTATACTTCCGGAAAATGAAAGAGAGTTGCCCTCCCAGTATAAATCCCCTTCTTCAATCAGCAGCCGTTTTGATGTTATATTCATTAAAGCAAAAGGAACATGAAATCCGTTTTTCTTTATATTTTCCAACTTTACTTTTCCGTGTATTTCCGCTTTTTCGATATTCTTATATATATCATCTATGTGGGATTTAATACGTAGGTCAATATCGCAGGTGCCAGATTCTACTTTTAAATTTTTGTTTCCTGTGATTTTTTCTATCAGGGAAAGCTCAATTTCATTTCCTCTCAAAACACTCTTGATATTTCTGCTTCTTGTATGATATTTTACATCTGTCTTCACTTTTGATGCATAACCCCCTAATGCAAAGGATAAATTGCCGGTTATTTCAGGATATCCGCCAAGCAAAACTTCTCCGTTAATTCTGTCTGCTTTTGATATCACTGTGTCTTCCAGTTTTGCGGTCGCATCGCTTAATTGTAATTTCCAGGAAGGTATGGATCTTCCTTCACTTTCCCCGGAGAGAGAAAGATTTTCCAGGCCCCTTATGAACGGGTTTCCATCATCAAAATATACAATTACACTGGGTTCTATGAAATTAATACCACTTATCAGTTTTGAAGGATCTTTAATGTTTTTTAAAATATTCCTCAGAGAATATGAAATGTTAACCCTTTTCACATTGAGAAGGTCATTTTCTCTATCATCATCCATAATCCGAAAATCTTTTAACACAATGCGGTTAAAAACATCCGATGTCACACTTCCAATATCTACAGGGTACCCCAAACTTTCCGAAGCCTGCTCTTCAATAATAAAGCCAAGACGCTCAGTAAATTCCCGGGTTTTCATATACAGAAAGGCAGAGCCGAAAACAAAAACAATCAGCGTGAATAATAAAACAAACCTCAAAATTTTTCTATTATTTTTTCTCATAATAAACCTACATAATTATAGGATATTTTTATTTAGAGTTGCAAACCACATATGTACTGGATATGTACTGGATTACTTCTGCATTGAGCCAGCTTTAATTCTTCAAAAAAGGTTTAATATGAAGCTTTCGCGGTTTTTTGGTTTCAGGCTGATTTTTTTATTTTTGTTTTTTCTTAAAAGACACCCTGTCTTTGTCGGTTTCGGCCACGATTTTCACAGGGGGTGTTATCTCCTGCTTCAACATTTCTTCCGCCAGAGGATCCTCAATATACTTTCTTATTGTTCTTTCAAGGGGCCTGGCTCCATACTCCTGATCATAACCCTTGTCAGCCAGAAGCTTTTTTACATTTTTTTTAACCTCAAGTTGTATCTGCTGCTGGCTTAGCTTTTCTTTTAATTCTTCAATGAGAATGTCAACGATGCTTATTATATGTTCTTTATTTAGCGGATGAAAGACAAGAAGCTCATCTACCCTGTTTATGAACTCGGGGCGAAAAGTCTTTTTAGTTTCTTCCAGAACTTTATCTTTTATCCTCTCATAATCCATCTGTTTTTCGCCGCCTTTCTGAAAACCAAGTCCTTTGGACTTCAACTCCCTGGCACCCAAGTTGGAGGTCATTATAATTACGGTGTTTCTGAAGATTACCTTATGCCCCAGATTATCCGTTATCTGCCCGTTATCGAATATCTGAAGAAGAATGTTAAAAACCTCAGGATGAGCCTTTTCAATTTCATCAAGAAGAACAACAGAATACGGCTTTCTCCTTACTGCCTCTGTAAGTACACCGCCTTCGTCATACCCCACATATCCCGGAGGAGCCCCTATGAGCCTTGAAACCGAGAATTTCTCCATAAACTCACTCATATCAACCCTAGTCAGAGCCTCTTTATCTCCAAACATGTATTCCGCCAGTGTTCTTGCAAGCTCTGTTTTTCCAACGCCTGTAGGACCGAGAAAAAGAAACGAGCCAATAGGTTTCCTGGCATCCTTCAGGCCAGTTCTTGATCTTCTTATGGCCTGTGATATTTTGGATACTGCCTCTTCCTGGCCTATTATTCTCTTATGCAGTTCCTTTTCCATATTAAGCAGTCTCTGTGATTCCTTCTCGGTTAACTTCGATACCGGTATCCCAGTCCAGCTTGAAATAATGTCAGCAATATCCTCAGCGTCTACCTTGTTCCGCCCTTTCTGGATTTTCTCTTCCCACTTCTGTTTCTCCTTGCGGATTTTTTCCTCTAATTTCTTTTCCTCATCCCTTAAATCCGCCGCTTTTTCAAACTCCTGCGATGCAATCGCTGCCTTTTTTTCTTTTGTAATAGTTTCCTTTTAGTGTTC
>PWEK01000096.1 GCA_003553445.1 Elusimicrobiota bacterium | reverse complement strand
CCATTATAAGAAAAATAGCAAGAACCGAAAAGGGCCTTATGAAAACCTTTAAAAGAGGTTTAATAATTTTTGTCATTTTAATTATTTACAATACCACACCACTTTAATAAAAAATGCTTATTACTTAATTAGAACCGCTTCAGCGCGAAAATTCAAGGTTAGTCACTTTCAAGTATAATTTTGCCACCTTTCTCAGCTACATATCACTTTGCTGACTTTAGATAAATTTAATAAGATTGCTATTTTTCTGTTGATATAAATACTGTGTGTTTTTTTCTGTTAAGTTTGACTTTATGCAGTCCGGGAGCTAATTTGAGTTTAAAAGAAATGTTTTTTCCATAAGTCAAACGGCGGGTTTTAATTGAATCTTGCCTTTTTGTTATGTATGAAGGTTTTCCATTTATCCTTACTATTAATCTGTTAGTAAACAAGACCAATTTCCTTTTTCATGTATTATCACTCATTTTTTTTCTCTAAAAAAAAGCGGTTTCCGCCCTGCATGAGCAATTTTTTTATTCTTTTCTTAAGTGTCTTCAAATCAAGCGGCTTTTTGAGAAACTCATTGGCGCCGGCTTCCATGAATTCTTTCCTGTTTTCATCCGTATAATACCCGGTTACTCCCAGTATTTTGACTTTCTTTCCATACTCTTTCCTTATCTGCCTGCACACCTCTATTCCATTAATACCGGGTAGCATTATGTCAAGAATAACAAGGTCGGGTTTGGATGAATGAATTTTCGCTCCAGCGCTGAATCCGTCTTTAGCTGTTTCGCTCTCTACATCATATTCCAATTCATTTATTACTGCAAGAACAAAATCCCTTACATCTTCATCATCCTCAACAACAAGTATTTTCGGTTTCACCGAATCTCTCATTGAAGGCGGAGCGGGTATTCTATTCTCATTCATAAATTCTTTAAGGTCTTCTACTCTTATTCTGTTATGACCGCCCGGGGTTTTAAAAGATTTTAGTTTATCGGACTTTATCCAGTTATTTACTGTAGCTAAACTGACCCCAGTCATTTCTGCCACCTGCTGCGTAGTATAATGTTTTTTCATTTTTTGTTCCTTTCTTTCGTTCTTTATAAATATAGTAATACAAAAACCTCCCGATTTCAAATATTTTATATATTTTATATATTGCTATCTGAGTTTATTTTTTGCTCTTTCTATATAATCTTTAGACTGTTGATGTCCGGGAATAAGTTCAAGCACCTCCTTAAAGATTTCTATGGATTGTTCATACTTTCCTTCCGCAAATAGACTGTGAGCATCCATGAATTTGTCGGTGGCTATATCATCTATTTCCTCCGGAGAAAGTTCCTCCTTCAACTTACTTGTGGCCCTTTGAATATAATCCTTAGCAGTTGCGTGTCCTGGTTCAAGCTTAAGAAAGTTTCTGAATTCCTTTATTGATTCCTCATATTCACCATCCGTAAATAATACATGGGCTTTTATGAACTGCACTCTTTTTTCGTCTTCAAGTTCCTCTTCTTCTTTTTCATCTATCGGATCTTCTTCAACAGGTAAGAAAAAAGATAAAGAAACCCTGTGGGTAGAACCAAGGTCTTCGAATGACGCAAAAGCATAGTCAAAATCAATATTTTTATAACCCAGGCCAAAGCCCGCAGTCAGATGACTCAATGCATCCAGTCCCTCTGCATAGGATCTCCCCCCCATCCTAATTGAAAAAAGAATGTCATTGATCGGAAAATCCATATTAAGTCCCCCGTTTAGCCTAATATTCTCATCCGTTAAATACCTTAATTCTGCAAGGGCAAGTGTATCAATACCCGCAATAGAAAACGGGTATGAAGCTCCACCCCTTACAGTAAAAGGCAGGGGATCTCCCTGCCTTAGAAACTTTATTTCCGTTCCTATGTGCTGAAAAGCTAAACCGGCGTTTAGTTTTCCGAAACTGCGCATTATGCCTATATCACATGCGAAAGCCTCTGCTTTTTCGTCATCAATTTCGGATGTTATATACTTAACTGCAAGGCCTGTTGAAAAACTGTTTACTTTCCTGGAATATGACAATGAAACAGCCATATCTCTCGGGCTGTATTTATCGTCTAAAGGATCCCCCATGTAATCATATTTTTCAATATCATCCATAAAAAGGCCATTAATCCCCACGGTCATATACCCTCCCAGCCAGGGCATTCCCATTGTAAAATTGGAGTAGTCTATGCTCTCAAACCATAAAGCGTGAGAAAAGGACATCTTATAACCACTAATAGAAGACAATCCTGCCGGATTATAGTAAAGCGAAAGAAGGTCTCCCGAAACCCCCGAATAGGCCTCCCCCAAGGAAGCAGGTTTGGCTCCTACACCCAGCCTTAAAAATGATGCCCCTTTTTCTCCGGCTCCGGAATATACATTACCGCACATAAAACCCCAAAACATAAATACAAATGCAATTATATATTTCATACCTCTGTAATTATTTACTCCTTAATTTTTTAACTCATCATATCGCAGATTCTTCTCTTCACAGTTTAAATATGCTCTTACCAATAAATAACATAACACCGCCCTTTCAACAAACGGTTTTATCGTTAAAATTCCCTTTACTCTTCTAACTTTATCTTTATCCTATTTACATAAGACTCTGCGTTCTCATGCCCCGGCCATGTTTCCAGGAACTCTTTAAAAGCAGAAAGAGACTCTTCATAATGTCCTTCAGCGAATAAATCATGGGCTTCCATAAACATTTCATTTGCCGAATTATCATCATCGGAATATTCTGTTTTATCCTTTCCTTCATTATCGAAAAGAGTCTCTTCCCCCTCCTCTTCTTCCGCTTTTTCATACGAACGCAGCATATAAGAAAGTGAAACCCGGTGGGTAAGCCCAAGATCCTCAAAAGAAGCAACCGCGTAGTCAAAACCAAAACCTTCGTATTCCAATCCGAACCCCCCGGTAAAGTGACTTAAGAAATCAAGGCCTTCGGCATAAGATTTCATTCCCAGACGCATCGATAAAAGAAGCTTATCTATTGGAAATTCGAAATTTAATCCGGCATTACCCCTTAACGGAATGCCAAC
This sequence comes from Elusimicrobiota bacterium, assembly GCA_003553445.1. Taxonomy (GTDB): domain Bacteria; phylum CG03; class SLGR01; order SLGR01; family SLGR01; genus PWEK01. The sequence continues at coordinate 19,598 of PWEK01000096.1, read as the reverse complement.
TGAATACAGGGCTTCTGCAGCTGCCTGAACTCTGTAACCCGCTCTGTAAAGTGGGTACGAAGCACCCAGCCTAACCTTAAAAGGCAGCTTTTCGGATTTTTTTCTGAATTTCATCTTTGGCCCGATATTCTGAACAGACACCCCAACATCAAACTTACCATAATGACGTACAGCGCCCAGGTCTATGGCAAAGGCGTCTGCTCTGTGTCCGTCAATCTCTGATGTTATATATTTAAGAGCTACCCCATCGGAACTTCCCTCTTCTTTTCGAGCAAAAGAAACCACAGCAGCAATATCGCTGGGAGAAAAAGAATCTCCCACTGCATCGCCCCTGAAGTCATATTTATCAATTGGGCCCACAAAAAGACCGCTTAACCCAACCGCGGCGTACCCTCCCCCCAAAGGTATTCCAAAGGTGAAGTTCGAATAATTGATATCTTCAAACCACAAGGCATGAGAAAAAGAATATCTATGGCTCTTTATATTTGCCATCCCCGCCGGATTATGGTATAGGGATAGGAGATCTCCTGTCATCCCCGCATAAGCTTCCCCCATGGCTGCCGATTTGGCGCCGGGGCCTATACGCAGAAACCCCGCAGTAGAGTCCCCGGGATTTGCCCGAGAAAGACTTGCAACAAAAATCATCAAAACTACTGATGCCACTATTTTTTTCATCTCACCACCGCAAATTTGATCGTTTCAGCATCACCATCATGATTTACTACAATTAGATAAACCCCCGTAGATACTTCCTCCGCCTTTTCCCATCGAATACTGCTGTCCCCCTCGTGAGTAAATTCATCTACAAGCTGACCGGAAATATTAAACACCCTTATCTCTGCGCTTTCCGGAAGGTTTTCAATAACCACCCCGCTTCCTCCCTGAGCTGACCTATATTTTCTGTCTCCGGGCTTAAAGGGGTTGGGATATACATAAATATCATCCAGAGAAATAAAGCGGTAATGGGTTAGAGCATTTACAGCATCGGAATACTCCGTCATGACTCTGTTTTCGTTATATGCCCAGATGCGGAAATAGTATTCTGTGTCTGGTTGAAGTCCTTCAACCGTATAAGAAGTCCCTGTAATATTACCGCCCCATGCAGCCGCAGTTGTATGCCCTATTTCAAAATGCTCATCCTCCGCATAGGCTATTCCATACCTTGTCAACTCGGGATTTGAAGCAGAAACCCATTTCAAGGTAACTGAACTTACATTAACCTCAGCCACCTCAATTTCTCCGGGGGTATTTGCCAGCGTATAGACCGGAAAAACATCCGCGCTAGCAGGCTGAGAGTCTCCCTCTCTGCCGACAGCGTGAATTTTATAATAATGCGAAGAGGTATTTGCGGTAAGACCGGCCTGCAGATAACCGGTTGTTCCGGCCGTAAGCGTCGTTGAATCAACCATCACCTCATCCCGCATATCCGGGTGCCCCCATATCTCAAAACCTTCCTCATTGTCGGAATTATCCGTCCAGCTCCACTGTATAGCTGAAGATGATTGAGCAACCCCTTTAAAATCGGAAGGCGCCGCGGGAATATCCAGCACCCTCACCTCAGCGACATTAAGGTTTTCAGACCATTTACCGTCGGAATGCGCTTTTATGCCGGCGTAATAGGTGGTGTTGGGCTGAAGGCCTCCCACTTCAATTTCTTCTAGGTCACCAGGTTCATTCGCTTCGGATATATCTATGGTCTTTTCTAAAGAAGCGTAATTCCACCATTCACTTTCATCATTGGAAAAATCTTCCAACGACTCCTTGCTTAAATTTAACCTATAGGAAGGGTTATCCAATAGCTGAGAGCCGTAGCCGGTTGCAACGGCTGTCCAGGTCAGTCTTATTACTCCGTACTCTTCAACCGGAGAAGCCGATAAATCCAAAACTGATTCAGGAGGTACCGGCTTAAGCTGCATGGATACGCCGAGAGTTGAAGTGTCCTCTGGCTGCGCAAGCAGTATAGATACTCCGACAAAAAGCATAACGAAGGGCAAAACCCATCGTTTTACCAGGATATCCGCAACATATTTGTGCTTACCGGAGATTTTAATAACCTTCACAATTTATACTGCTTTCACTGCAGCCTGCAGCCAAAAACGCGCGTTATAATTCTTTCTGCAGATCAATCAAGCCTTCTCAGAATTAATCCAAAGCCCACGCTTCGATAGTCACTGTAAAATTTTGCTCTGCTGAGACAGTGGTGCCTTCAGGAGTATCCAGCCTGAACCATATTCTCTTCTCTTCTCCGGCAGCTACGCTGCTTCCGTCAGCTCCGTCATAACCATAATCAAGATCATGAGCCGTATCAGTTATGCTTTCAGCTGCTGCGCCGAGTCCTTCACCTTCCCACAATCCTGCATCATCCATTTCTGAACCTTCAACTGTGGTTTCACTTAAAAGTGCCCTGAGCTGAATCTGATCCTCATCCGAACTCTCACCAAGCGACCAGTCACCCGTGTCAGAACCTCTTATTTTCCAGTCTGATACAACGCCGCTTGGGGAGTTATAGACAGTTATTTCAGTATCGGTTGAAAGATACACCGAATTCAACTCAATTTCTCCAAAACTATAATTTTCCTGGTCTATTGAAACCGCATAATCCACCGAAGGCGTCATGGATATTGTAATGCTATCATCATCCTCCGGATCTTCGGCCATGACCGATGTCCTGCCGGCAGCGGCAAATAGCATTGCCAGAATAACCAATTTCCTTACTTTCTCCATTTCTTACTCCTTTCCTTTTTATTAGTCATTACCCTGTTTTAGTTTTAAACTAAAAACATCTCCTTATTCTACATTTACATAAACCCTTGAATAAAGCCTTGCAAACTCCATCTCTTCCGGATAAACCGCGATTATAAACATCATTTTCTGCCCTTTGTACTCGTCCGGAATTTCCGCATAGAGATTTATATCTCTTATCTGGTAGCTTGGAATATCTACTGTATCCGGCTCTGCCCATAAATAATCAATAGAGGGGGTAAAAGAATACCCTTCCCTGGAGGGAAACCCCGGTTCATTCTCCACACTTTCAACCGCAAGCTTAACATCCTGCCTTCCCCTGTTTATTATCTGAAGGCTTTTATCCAGTTCTTTAAGTATATCCACTCTTTCTCCGGAAGGGATGTCCAGGTAAAGGGACTCCGGATTAACATCGTAATTCAAATCGGAAAGGACCTCCTTTGCTTTAGCCTCCTTTACCGTTTCAGGACCCGGGGTCCCTACTGAAAAATAAAAGTTATTTACGACAGCAGCCCCGAAAAAACCGCTGCCGACATTCTCCACCCTCAAAAGCGCATGGTAGTGCCTGCCGGCATATTTTTCGTCGTCAGGCACGCTCAATATCAGGCTCGCAGGCATTCTTTCGCCTGCATCCAGCTCAAACTCGGACGGCCTTACATTGAGCCATCCGGGATCGGGAATGGGCTCATACCCATCCCTGGGGTTCTGCGGGGGTATTACACTTATCTTTACATTGCCCTTTCTGCTCCCCCTGTTTATCACAAGGTAGGGCATATCCCTCATCTCGGTCAGGTTATAAACCCTTCCGGGGGAGACATCCTCCAGAACTATGGTGCCGTATCTGGTCCCGATGCTCACCGAAGAATAAACAGGCACACTCATTAAAATAAAAAACAGAAAAAATGCCCCTATGTGTGTTTTATTCACTTTCCTGGGCCCCTATGGTTATAGTCATTTCCTGCTGCTCTTTCGTTGTCGTCTGAGAGGGCATGATGAAGTATATCCAGAAATCAATCTCCTGGCCCTTAGCCACTTCTACGCCAGTTTGATCTCCGTTTATTGTATAGTTATCCTCCGCGCAAGGGATATAGTATGAATATATTACGTTATCATGTTCAGAGCCTGAAAAACCCTCTTCGCCCGGCGCTTCGTCATGAAAGGCGCCCTTTAAGACAAATTCGTCCCATCCGGATTCCGCGGCGAATACCCATGGGGTGTTTTCAGTAATTGTTGAGCCCTTGATGCTGAAATCGAGAGGAACATTTCCCGTGTTTTGAACCTTTACTGCCTGTGTAGTCACCGTTGATTGCTGAAGTTCAAGGTCTCCGAAATCAATAGTATCAGACTTCTCTATATGCAGCTCTGTTACCCTTATGACCGTGGCGGTGGAAATATTTGAAATATCGGACCAGTCTTCGCCATCTCCCGTCCAGACGGCAAAATAATATTCTACACCTCCGCATAAGTTGTCGATAATATAAGAATGGTCGTCATCCTGAGCGGTATCTGTAGAAAAGCTTATACTGTATTTATTATCATAGTCGCCCCATTCTCCCTCCTCGTCCTCACCCCAATTTTCATCCCAATCAACTTCGGAATAGGTCGACCACCTTATTCTGTAATAACCATCATCTATTTCCTCGGGAGATGTCCACTCAAGCTTTATATCTCCATTCTCCATGGCATCTGCCTCCAGGTCATCAATAGATTCAATTTCTCCGGCCCGGGCTGGCAAAGTTGAAAAAATAAAAAAAAGCACTGCAGAAAAAAGCACCTTTTTCAGAGTTGTATTAAGGATAGAATCAGAAGATAAACTGTAGATTTTGTCCGCTATCATTTTATTTTGGCTTTACATATATTTCTTAAAATTACTAATTCACTAAATTAATACTATCTCATAAATCTTTTTATGTCAATGTACAGCAGGCGCAATATGTTCAATTTTCTAAAAAACCCTAAAATGGGAAAACTTCTTTAATTACTTTATTTCCGAACCTTATCCCGGCATGATTGCAGCATACCCATATATTTTTGGGCCTCCCTCCTCTTTCCTCTTTTGAGACATCCATTTACATATATTTCAACTTTCCTCTCCAGCTCTTCCAGCGCCTGTGCAGGCTGTTTTTTCTCAAGTTCCCCGGAATCAATTATTTTTTTAATTGCTTTTATTCGAAAAGTATCCATTCCCGCATACCTCTTTGACTGCTGATCCCTGTGGCCGCCTTCTTTCTCTGTAAGCACTTCATCTATAAGAAAAACCGGATTTTTTGCAGAGACCCTCAGCCAGAAATCATAATCTTCGCATGCAGGCAGGGATTCATCAAAAAACCCGAAATCATCGAATACCTCTCTGCGAAGCACAGCTGTTGACATACTTATACAGCAGAGGCGCAGGCACCTTTTAAAAACATTGCCATGGGGCTTTCTGTGCTTCTTTTTCTGATTCAGCACCTTTCCTCCTCTGTACCACTTTTCCTGTGTGTGAAAAACCCTGTATTTGAATTGCTTTTCAATAATTTCAAAGCAAACCTTTAGTTTTTCCTTTAACCACCAGTCATCTGAATCCAAAAAGGCTATCAGCCTCCCCCTGGATTCGCTGATGCCCCTGTTCCTGGCTCTGCTTACCCCGGAATTTTCCTGGTAAATATATTCAACTCTTGAATCCCTGAAGCTTTTAACCGAATCGGATGTGCCATCAATAGAGCCGTCATCAACAACTATAAGCTCAAAATCTTCAAAACTCTGATTCAGCACCGAACTTATCGCCTTTCTAACAAACACCGGCCGGTTATAAACCGGGATGATGACACTAAAACAGGGCTGTTTTTCTTCTTTCCGCATCACTTACCCGCATTTCTAAACCCGGCAGGAAAGCCGTGTACTTTTGCCGGGATTTCAATATCCGGCCCCGTAAAATCCCGGGCAATGTCAACCGCCAGCGGCCGAATCATAAAATCCCCATATCTTTTATTTATTTTATCCATAGCCTCGGCAAGTTTTTCCTTTCTTTTCTCCTTTTCAAAAAGAAATCCCTGTGCGCGATCGGGAATAAGCGAAGATACGCATACCCCTATATGCCTGACCGCTTTTTTAAAAGGCATAAAACTTTTTAATATCCGGCACGCATGCATGAATATGTCTCTGCCTGTTTTTACAGCCGGCGAGAGGGTTTTCTGCCTTGAACGCCCGCTGAAATCGGAAAATCTTATATACAAAGAAAGCTTGCCGGCAAGGCGCCCGCAGCTTCTCAGTCTCCCGGCCACCTTCTCTGAAAGCAGAGAAAGAAAAGATTTCACCACATCAATGTTAAAGGTGTCCCGGGGAAAAGTATTGGAATGACCTATTGACTTCAGGGGCTCTTTCCAACAGTAGGGTGAAACATCTCCCGGCTCTTCCCCTTTTCCCATCTTTTTCAAAATATTTCCCATAAACCCAAAACTCTTTATCAGAAGCTGGGTATCAGCCGACCCCAGTTCCTTAAGAGTCTCTATGCCCATATTATTCAGTTTTGCGCGGGTCCGCTCCCCTATGCCGCATATGTCTTCCACAGGAGTTTGCGATAAAATTTCCTCAATGTCATGCGGATTAAACACCACCAGTCCCGAAGGTTTATCCCTGCCCGAAGCCAGTTTGGCAAGCAGTTTACCCGGAGCAACCCCCACGGAAGAACTTATTCCTATCTCTTTTTTAACCCTCTTCTGTATGCGCTTCGCGATAATACGGCCGCAATCAAAGCTCTCGCACACCTGCGAAATATCCATAAAGACCTCATCTATTGAGAAAACCTCCACAAAACAGGTATATTCAAGACATATCTCATGTATCATTTTCGCGGTATCCGCATATTTCACATGGTTTCCTTCAACCGGAATGATCCGGGGACAGCACTTTTTCGCTTCATAGAGAGACATTCCCGTTTTAACCCCATACCTTCTTGCCTCGTAGGAGGCGGTGGTAACCACGGTTCTTCCCCTTCCGCAGACAATTACCGGTTTTCCCCTGAGCGCCGGGTTGGACTGCTGTTCAACCGAAGCGAAGAATGCGTTCATATCCATATGAAGAATCACCTTTGAACTCATTCCAGGTACACCTTTGTAAGTTTCCATGAAACAAGCCTGAGGTTAAAAGAAATTTCATAAAGATTTTTCCCATCCCATACAGAAAAACATAAAATCTTCGTATTTCCATCAAAATCCACCCAGTTATAGGTGATTTTCTTAAGATTGTACTTGCTTTTTCTCCATATAAACCACCTGGGACGGACTTTCATATTCTCAAAAACCGCCCCCACTTTTACGGGCTCATCTATCTCAGTAAACCCAAATCTGCTCATAATCCCTGACAACCCCCACTACTTTCCCTAAAACCCTGGCATTCTTAACGCTTATATCGGGATAAGCCGGATTTTCAGCCGCAAGAACAGTCTCTTTACCCCTTTTTTTAAGCTTCTTTACCAGCGCCTCATCTTCAATAACAGCCGCAACTATACTGCCTGTATCAGCGCTGGACTGCTTTCTCACAACCACAATATCACCCTGCATTATTCCCGCACCCGACATGCTGTCCCCCTTAACACGCAGGCAGAAGAGGTCTCCTCCTGCCGATAAAAACTGAGGATTCAGATACCCCTCAATGTTTTCAAAGGCACGCCGGGGATCCCCGGCGCTTATATCTCCCAGAACCGGTATACCCCCCGCCGGAAACTTCAGCTCTATACCCCTGGAAGCCCCCTTTTTAAGAGAAATATACCCCTTGCTGTCAAGCGCATCAAGGTGATGACGCGGACTGGCCAAAGAAGAAAACCCGAAATATTCGCTTATCTCCCTGAGAGTGGGAGGTATTCCGGATTCCCTAACCCTGGATACTATAAAATCCAACACCTGCTTTTGTTTTGCGGTAAGTTCCCTCATTTCTTTTTCCTTGAGGGAATATTAGCACTTTTGTGCTACACCGGTCAAGTTTAAAAAAAATGATATCCGATAAACTTAAATCGATACAAACACATCCGGAAATTAACCTGAGCAAACCCACAAATTATAGATCATTTATTTAACCATATTTTTTAACTTCTCTATTTCTGCCTGCTGATGTTTCACAACCTCAAGAAGATAAAGAGAAATCTTATCATAACTGATGCTCTCCGGCTGTCCTTTCTTATTATAACGAACCAGCTTATCCAGTCCCAGCTCATCCAGGTCTTCTGCAATATAACCTATACCTTTCCTTCCGGATTCCTTAAACCGGAAACTCTTCGGCTGAACCTGCATAATCCTGGAAAAATCCTCATCCAAGGGTTCTATGTCTTCTTTATATCTTTTAGATGAATTTTCCACATTAATTTGTCCATCTCCGTCTATCTCGAGAGTTCCAGGTCCGCTGTATGCAGGAAGAGATACATGTCCTAAATCATCTACTGTCATACGATATTCCCCTCTAGTCTTAAAATGCAAATTCTCTATGTTGCCGGCTGCATCTGCACTGTAACCAATAGCTTCTTGTTCGGATTCAGCATTTCCTAACCAAAAATAACCAACATCATCAAGATCTGTCCATATTCGGTGGGATAACTCTAAATTTCTTCCTATATAGGCGTTATCATTTACGTGAATACCATCTTCATCTATTGTCATACGATATTCCCCTCTAGTCTTAAAATGCAAATTCTCTATATTGCCGGCTGCATCTGCACTGTAACCAATAGCTTCTTGTCTGGATTCAGCATTTCCTAACCAAAAATAACCAACATCATCAAGATCTGTCCATATTCGATGGGATAACTCTAAATTTCTTCCAATTTTTACGTTGCCGTCATAATCAGCTTCTAAAGCACTGGTCCAGCTACCATCATATGTAGCCACACGAAAACTATTATCACTAAGTGTGAGTCCTGCTGACCTGGTGTCTTGATATAATTCTATCCGGGCTAACTCATCCTCATCCGAATTCCCTGTAGGGCCTACTACTATCCCCGGTGTACCTTCAGCATTTCTATTTCCTTGCAAATTCCCAACAGAAAGCATAGCCTTGGGAAGTAAATCGCCCACGTCGGACGGACTAGTATCATGAACATTATACCCTATACCGACCCTGGGATCATTCCAATAAGGAACATATGCCCTGAGTATCTGGGCATGGCCGAATGACACCCCAGTGTGTGCTACCTGCCGCAGCGTAAAACCCCAATCAGGCTCATAATTAATAAAACCGCCTAAATTTCCCGGGTGAAACTTTAGCCTGGTATAATCTTGATCATCATCTGCATCATCGGGGGGAAGCAAAAGAATATTATCATCGCCAGAAATATCAGTTCGGCCAACAGTAATTATTGCATCTTCAACCTCGTCGGTCTTAACACCCAGTCTATCTTCTATAAGTAAGCTGTTTTGGGGAATCTCTTCCGCATCCATTGACCTGTAATTATGTTCTCCTGCTCCTATTACTCCTCTCTTTACTCTCAAGATATCCTGTCTGGGCATTATTGAAGTTAAATCAACACTACTTTGCTCTGCCGGAAGCTGCGTACTCCCCAAAATCACCAATATAACACAACTAAAACTTATTTTCCTTAACATTTTTCTACCTCCCATAATAGTTTTTACTATGCAGCCATTAGAAAACAGCTGCAAATTCCGTCATATCATCGTTCTTTATCTACTATATATTTATATTCCCTCTCCTTTTTTCATTTTGCCACTACCACACTCCCGTATTTATATCCTTCATCCGTTCGAATTCTGTAAATGTATAACCCGGATTCTATTGAAACTAAACCTCGTTTACCCGGATTCCAGATTATAAATCGTGAAGAACCTCTTTCTTTTCTGAAAACCTCGTTTCCCCTGGTGTCGGTAATGACCACCTCTCTGGCTTCCTTTCCGAATTTAAGTTTAGGATTTGAAGGGGTAATGAAGCTCCGTCCCTGCATTATTGTATCTGGCGGGTCTTCTCCGTAATAAAGGACCAAAGTAAACTCATCACTTATTTCATCCGCATCATTCACTTTTGCCTCAAGAACATATTTTCCCGGTTCAGCTTCCGGGGTTAAAATCAGCCTGTTTTGTGAAAAAAAGACCCCGGGCAAGTCATCCTCATCGGCCAATCCAAATGTGTAGGGCTCATCACTAAGCGGCGTATTATACTTATCTTTTATATCGATCTGATACACTGCACTTTTCTCTCCCGATACAGGTATATTCAAAGTATCAGGGCCTGAAATCTTAAGGCTTTCGGGATCATAAAGAACAGTAAATCCTTTACGAAAGTATTCCAGTATTTTGACCGGGTGGTAATCCCAGTCCCAATTGTGGCGGGATTGTTCCCTGGCAGCATAAATAAATTTTTCAAAGGATTCTTCTCCACCAAGAGAGGCATTATATGAAGCGAGAGTGCGTTCGGGAGAAAGAAAATCAACTTTTTTCCACTTTGAGTTTGTTTCTCCGGAATTTTCCACCCATTCGCTGTGGACCATATTAGAGCCGTTCTCAAACCATTCATGCGAATCATCAAATGCATACCAGGTATTCCCGCAAAAATCATACTCGTTCATATCAGCCCCGAGGCTGACAAGATAATTAAGTGAAAATTTATCTGAAGACTGCTGAACTATATTCCCGGAAACGGTCATGTTTTCATCATAGCGGTTTAAACGCAAACTCCGGGGCCAGTTATAAATAATATTATTTTCTATTACCAGATCTTTTTGCCCAACCTCATCCTGTTCATGAAAAGATACGGTCGTCAAAGCTCCGTGACCTGAATTTGTTGCCTCATAATCCGCTGTGTTGAATACAATATTCTCAGAAACAACATGCTCAAATTCAGGGTTGAGGTTAGCAACTTCTATTCCTTTCCCGTTTCCAGGATTTCTGCCGGAGCCGGCAGATACTCCTTCCGTCACCACGTTCCCTTCAATCACCGCCCTCACTCCCGGTGGCCTTGTTCTTATCCGGGCCCCCGCCATGATATGATACACATTCCTGGTGAAAATATTTTCACGAATCCAACCGCCTCCGCCCGCTTGCAGGCCGTAACTTGAACCCCTTGAAACAATATTTCTGTAAACACGAGCGTCCCTGCTGGAATTGCTTAAATATATATTATGATTAAATATTGTAGGCTCCGCACCGTCAACATCGGGGTTCCATCCGTTATGGTCAAAAATATTCTCTTCAATCAGAAGGTTTCTTGCCCCGCCGGCATATATACCCTGCGCATGGCTGCTGGTTGAATAATTATCCACTATCACATTACGCCTGAAATCCTGGTTATCGCCGTTGCTCTGAAAATTAAACTGACCGGAACCGCTTAACAAACAATCTTCAATGAGAATATTATCCGGATTAACATTTCTCAGATGCCCCCCCTGCCTTAGATCAAGCCCCGATATTATCCAATTATCCGCCCTTGCTTCTCCCGGACCACTGTCTTGTACCCGAAACCTATGTATGCTCGGTCTGTCAAGAGACGGGTCGCCATATGCGGCAATAACTATCGGCTCATCCGGAGAAGGTCCGGACATTTTCCAACCCATGGCGCCGTCCCATACATCTCCTCTTTTCAACAGAATCCAGTCCGGATAATCATTACCGTCCCTGCTATTATGGTTGCTGCGCACCAGCGACATAGCTTTGGAGAGACTCTTTACCGGCACTACATCTATCTCCTTCATTCCCATAAGCTCCAGTTCGCCTATGTGTAGACGATTAGCTCCATTGTCATCGGAAACATCTATTCTGTAATATTCGTAATAATCAGGGTCTTTTATTTTAAATTCCCGCCTTTCCGCCCGGCTCCAGCCTGTTTCATCAGAGACTTCATCCAAAACATCCCAATTCTCTTCGTCATTGCTGCCCTTAAAAACCCAGTCCCTGGGAGCCGCATCCGGGTCGTCAGATCCCCTGTTATATACAACATACCCCGATATTAACCTGGGTGATTTAAATCTGTACTGCAGCCATCCGTTGTTTCTGTATCCGGCAAACCACCCACTGTGCCCGGTAGAACCGCTGAAGGCTTTCCAGGCATTAAGGTCTCTTCCCCACGAACTGGCGCTGGCTTCTCCCTCCGGTTCAGTATACCCCGACATTACAGGATTAATCCTTCTATACGAAGAATACTTATCCGCCGGTTTATCATACGGAGAGTTTATGCCTATATCACAAGCGTAATGAGCAGCTGGAGGAAGGTTGCTCATTGAATCGGGATGGGACTGCTCATCCGTTCCCCCGGAACTGGAGACATAAATAACCCGGGTATCTTCATTAGGTTCAATTATAGTCCATCCGTCCCTGTCGACTTCACGGAACGCATCCGTTATCACTACCTTAACAGTTCTTTTTCTTTTTTGGGAATAAATTGTAAGCTTATTTATTCCTTTATCATCTTCAGTTACTGTATAAGGGAGTGAATCGGTTAATCCCGTAAAAACATAATTACCGGGAGTTAAATCAAGATCCTTCTCTGTTAAAACCGCCCCCACATTTTTATATGTAATTCCCCTTACTCCCCCCAAATCATAAGCTTCTGCATCTTGATACAGAAAAACAACAAAAACGATAAATATTGTTTTTAATAAAAGCAATCTTATATTCTTCCGCATGAAATACTCACTATGATTAATATAAACACGAAACTATTAAAAATTCATTCAAAAGAAAAAACAAACCCCGTATATTTTTTTTATTTGGCTGAAAATACTTCCGTGTTTATATCCATAGTGCATCTTATGTCTTTATGCGGCGAATATTCGGATTTATCTCTAAACCTATTGTAAAACCATCTGAAGAATTCCAGATTACAACCTTTCTGTTTCCTTATTAATCGAGTCTTGATTTCATCAAAGACATCTGTTTTTTTAATTCTTCAATCATCTCCTGCTGTTCACTAATAGAATCAATTAAAAACGGTATTATCCCCTGAGTGTCCAGTCTTTTATAACCATCATCATCGGTAGAAACCAACTCGGGTATTACCTCTTCCACATCCTGAGCTGATAAACTGTACTTTATTCCTTGTCGAAAATTTCTTTCAGGGTATTTTTCAGTATTCCATTCAAAAGCAATTCCGTCTAAATTTAAAATTTTTGACAATGCATCTTCAATATTTTCCACATTCTTTTTCAATCGAATATCTGAACTACCCTGGTTCTCTTGAATGTTTCCATTTACCTTAATATTGCCATTTTTATTTATTTCCATAATATGAGACTGAACATTGCTTCCCGTCATGTAGTTTAAAAATAGTTTATTTCCAGCATTATGATGAACAAAAGCCCAGCCAGGACCTTCATAATTGCTACTACCTAGTCTCACAGAACTTAAATCTCCAGTGCTGGTACAATGCCCGTGTAATCTTAATGCTCCTGCATACCCCATATTTGACCTATCAATTTCAAGCCCAACCCAACCACCGGGAGAGTCTGTTCCTATACCAACCCTGCCATCACCGGCAACATAAAACCTGCTGCTATTACCTGACCTTACATCTAACAAAGAAGTATTATTACTAGTGCTTTCTCCCTTAATTTTCAAACCATGTGCACTGCTGTGATTTCGCGGGTTAACAATTTTGGCAGAATACTGGTTTTCGTCAGAAGAAGCCTCCACATACAATCTTGCAGAAGTAGCAGTTGCTCCAATCCCCACATTGCCATCCCTATTAATTCTCATTCTTTCATAATCTGAATGATCACCCGTAAAAAATCTTATCGGTGAATTACTATGCGACTCGTTAGCCCCGGCAACAATGTCAAAATTATAAGGAGAATCATCGGTAGCTTTTCTTAATATAGCGTCGCGGCCGGACGCATAATCCCTTCCTAAGCGTATTTCTGCAATTTCGTCCTCTTCCACTGCTACAGTCAAATCTGAGTATATTGCGCCTACGGGACCAATACCTACATTTCCTTCGGGATTAATTGTTAATGCAGAAAAAGCACCCGCACCTTGAGGGTCCTGTACTATGCGAAAAGCCCCGCTTTGATTAAAAATATATCCATCCCGGGAATCTATACCATAAATCTCGCTCCGATCAGATCCGGACTTACCAAAATAAAAAGTATCCCAGTCATCATTAACTGCCGCAAAACCTGCCCAGCCTGTTTCTGTCCTGTTTCGAACCCTCATGGATACATGACCTTCCGGATTCCCTCTCCAGGCATCTACTACATGATATGTTGAAACATGTTTTGTTCCGATATTTATTCCATTTTCAACTATTAGTGAATTTTCCGGAATATCGCCACTATGGCTTTTTCGATATTCTTTTCCTATCGCTGCTTTATTTACTCTCAGAATATTTTGACTCGGCATTACAGAAGTCAAATTAATTGTCCTCTGCTGGGCCGGGAGCTTCATACTTCCCAAAATAACCAATACAATAAAACTAAAACTTATTTTCCTTAACATTTTTTTACCTCCTATTTTATTTTTCATTTAGCAACACCCAATTTTCCCTGTTTTCTGTTATAAAATTCTCTGTAGGTTTATATCCTAACTCTAGCTTAGATATAAAAGGGGTTCTGTTGCTTATAAATTGCCAGTCACTGTATGCAGCACATAGATCAGCCGATTTAGTCTCTAAATCAATGGCCCTATCTGTTTCTTTATGGAAATTTTCCTTTATGTTTACGAAATTACAAAATGATTTGTCATTACAAAAAGAAGTGAAAAATATAATAACTACTATATTTAAAAAAAACTGCGTGCACATATCCATGTCTTACCCCCCCCCACTACTAATATAAACATGGAAATCACAAAAAGAGGTCAAATTTTTCTCAAAATATTCGCAAAGTTTGTATGGGTTGTTTATTTGGCTATAACTACAGTTCCGTATTTATAGCCGCTTTCTGTTTTTATGCGGTAGATATAAATGCCGGACTCTATTCTTATAGTAGAACCATCTGAAGGGTCCCAGGTTATAATATTTTCGCTTCCCTTTGACTTCTCAAAAACCTTATTGCCCCTCACATCGGTAATCAAAACCTCTTTGACCCCCCTTCCGAAACTAAACTCCGGGTTGTCAGGTGTAATAAAGCTCTTTTGGGGAATGTCTGAAGGGGGTTTTATTTTTATCCAGCCTTTTTCACTTGTGTTTGTGCCGTCAAAAGCAGTTATGTAATACTCAAAACCTTCTTTGGATATTTTTTCCTTATCCACATCCGCCACGCCGGAATAAATCACTCCTGCGCCGGGTTCTGGGAAAAAATCAAGTTCATACCCCTTTATATTACTGCCTAAAGGGCGGTATTTGCCCTCTACTTCTACTACATTTCTGTCATCTGTCACCCTAACCCTTATCTTCCTCGTCCCGTAAGCGCGACTTCTGGAGGTTTTATCTTGTATTTCGGGCGGAATTTCATCCGGATCAAAACAGACAATCTTACTTTCATATCCGTTATGATCTATCGCAGAGGCCGCATAATAATAACCTTCACCACCTGAGTCGTCTACATATGAATATGAATTAGGGTTTGCTGAAACAGTGGATATCACCTTATCGTAGACTCCGCTGATATCGGAACGGTAAATCCTGTAATCTACCACACTGACAGAAGGGCTCCTGTCCCATTCAAGTAATGCTTCTCCGGTATTATATTCTACAGAAAGATTTTCAGGCGCATAAGGAATAGTATCTCCCGCCACTGCATAAACCGGCTCTCCCCCCGAAAGCTTATAATCCAAATTGCTTGCCTTTTCCACATTGTTATAGACCCTCACTCCGAAATAATACGTAGCTCCGGAATACAACCCTTCTACAATCCTGTTTTCGGTATAACCCACATTTTCAGGGTTTTTAAAATACTCTATCCCGGAGTAATAATCCCGTTCGTGATTCTCAATGCTGTTCCACCAGCTCCACGAAGAATTTTTCACTGAATAGGTGGCATAACGGACTTCGTAATATCCGTCAATGTTATTAGTCTTCCATCCGTCTCCGCCGGGAGCTCTCCAGGAAAGTAAAACCTTTCCGTCTTCTACCGGTTCAGGTGTCTGCGCATTCAACTCCCTTTTGCCATCTTCAACTGAACCCGGCGGACCGATATCCGAAACAGGAGTGAAGCCTTCTCTGAAATATTCATTAACCGCCATTGCTGTATAATAATAGGACCAGTTATAACGGTCCTGTTTTTTTGCCTCCCTGATAAACTCTTCATAAGAAGCCTCTCCCGCAATATGCCCGTGGTATCTCGCCAAATCCCGATCAGGATCGCGAAATTCAACATCCCTTGCCTCCGAGTCGGTTTCGCCGGAAAGCTCAACCCATTCCTCATAGTTTTTATTCGGCCAGCTGGGGTTTTGATCTACAGCAAACCAATTTGCCCCTGAGCTCCAGTAAGTATTGCTCGAGTACTCTACAACCGGATCAAAAACACCATAATGATTAATTAAAGTATCCGAATCGGTATCGTAATTCTGTATAGTATTGCGCGTAATATTTATATCGCTCCAGTATTCATTGTTATCTATACCTCTAGCTCTGATCGGGCGCCTGTTAATATTGTAAAAAATATTATCCTCTATATTTACATCGCTCATCGAGCCGTGATCAGTCAAACTTACCCCGTAAGAATTGCCATACCGGGTCTGATGAGCGAGAATATTGTTTCTTACCAGCGTTCTTTTATTATCCGAAAGCCCGATATACCAGGCAAACCCACGGTCGGTCGGCCGGGAAAGATTAATGTTGGATAAGACATTGTCTTCTATGACAACATCCTGAAACCTCCAGAGCGGATCATGATTATTCCCTCCTATGCTGAAGCCAATCTCTCCGTCAAAAAAGAAATTGCCCTGATAATGAAGATTCTTTGAAGCTCCCTTTCTCGAACTGGTCATTTTAATATGGATGCTTGAAGACCGCATAAAAAGGTTATTTCTCAGCGATATATCATCAACATTCCTCAGGTAAGCATTATGATTAAACATAGTCGCGCTTCCCTCCACATCTATATGCCAGCCGTTCATATCGAACAGATTTTCCTCCATCAGCACATCGTATACAGGACACAGAGAAACCCCCTGGATATGACCGGAAGTATTAAGGCGATAGTTTTCTGTAATTATATTCCGTCTCAGTTCAAAACCGTGAGCGTTGTCGCTGGCACTTCTGCCGGCATGAAAACCGCTTCCGCCGTCAGGCCCTGAAAGATAACAGTTTTCTACAAGAACATTATGTCCTATGCCTCCGCTTATTCCATAGGCCCGTATATCGCTTATCACAACATACGAACTGCGGTTTCTGATAGTATAATATTTAAGCTCAGGGCGCGGACCATGTCCGTAAGACGATACTATCATTGAATCTTCTACAGAGCGGCCGCTTCGCGTTAGATTTATTCTCTGAGTATACTGATCATATCCCAGGTCCGCTTCCCAGGTATCACCCCGCTTTAAGAGTATCCAGTCAGGATACCTGTCCCGGGCGGCCGACCTTGCCCTGGACAGAGATTCATACGGAATTATGTCATCCTCCGGGTCCGGAAACCTTGGATCTTCCGAATTCAATTCACCGGCTGAATAAGGGCGCGCTTTATCGTCATCTCCCTCAGAAGAGCTGACATAAATAATATTCGTATCTCTTTTCGGCTCCAGCACAGTCCATCCGTCCAGGTCAACTGCTCTTGAAGCATCTGTCACTACTACTTTTACGGTTCTTTCCTGCCCGAAAGAATTTATTTTAAGATCATTTACCCCTATATCATCTTCAGTTACTTTATAAGGAAGAGCATCAGTCAATCCTGAAAAATCAGAACCCCCGACAGGCAGGTTTAAATCAGAAGCCGTCAATTCATTCCCCACATTCTTATAAACCACCCTCTTTGTACGGTAAATATCATAATCCTCCCGTTCAAAGAATGCCTCTAGAAAGCGATCTTCGTCCATTGTAAATGTTATGTCTTTATATGATGAATAATAACCCCCTTCTTTTCTCCATTCTACGAACCTCCAACCATAACTGCTCAAGGCCCTTAAATTAACCTCCGAATCTTCTTCCACAGCGTGTATCCCCTCTCCATAATTCTCTTCTCTGCCGGCACCGGTAATATTAATATTAAGTTCGTATGTCTGAGCAACTTCATTAAAAACAGCTTTCATTTCACGATCAGAATCCACCCGGAATATTATTTCCTCCATATCCGAGTAAAAATCACCGTTCTCCATCCATTCCACAAATTCCCATCCGGGCTCAGGGGCGGCTTTTAATTTTAGGTACTCTCCCTCATCAAATTCATGTGTTCCTTCCCCCACATTTTCTTCCCCTCCGCCGCCAGCAATATTAACCGTCACTTTGAATGTCTCAATATGCTGCCATCCCAATTGTGGATATTCGGACTCATGAATCATCCAGACTTCACCGTTGAAATCACTGAATTTTGCAATTTCCCAGGCCTCATCCAAATCTTCGGAACCCGTATCAATATAGGTCATAATATCCTTCATTTCAGATGTTGTTTTTGGAGCGGCTCCCTCTCCGTGAGGCCCGTTATCATCATAACCGGATTTTTCCCGGTCAAAAAAATTATTTTCTGAAACTCCCTCCTGCTGTCCGATGAAAGCGCCGGCGGTATGAGTGGATGATAAGATCTCTCCCCTGCTGTAACACCTTTTAACAGTTCCGCTGTTTAATCCGACCAGACCACCCATTGGTCCCCTGTCCCGTCCGGCGGGTCCGCTTACTTTTCCGGTAGCGTATGAATCGTTTATCTCACCGCTGCTTGACCCCACCAATCCCCCCATCCTTGATTCCCAATCGCCCGTTATATTACCCGTTGCATAACTTCGGCTTATCACCCCGCTGTTTGTACCCACCAGTCCGCCTCCCGGCCTCCTGCTGACATAGACATCTCCGAAAGCGCGGCTGTCCTTTACTTTTCCATCATTTGCTCCCACCAAACCACCTATATGAAAATTATTGTGCCCGCCGTTAACCGCTGCTGAAGAACTGCTGTCAGAAATTACCCCGGATGAGGTGTTGCGACCCGCTAATCCGCCAATTCTTCTGACAAGCGATGCTCCCGATCCATCCACCCAGCCGCTGCTCAAGCATTCTTTAATTTCTCCGCTGTTATACCCTGCGATTATACCCGTATCATTAGCTCCCGTAACCACGGCATCCAAAACTTCTACAGACTCAATACTGGCATTCGAAGAAGTTCTGCCAAACAGACCAATATTGTTCTCGGTGGCACGGTTGATAAACAACCCGGAAATAACATATCCATTCCCATGAAATGTACCGGAAAAAACATTATCACTATCTCCAATAGGCTCCCATCCCGCACCGTCATTCCAATAGTCACTTCCGGGGTTTCCTGTCGGCATTGCATCAATATCACAGGTCAGCTCATAATAATCATCCATTTTCCACCCTCTGTCCTGCGAATCATCCGGATGTGCCTCACCCGACCCGATTCTTGCAAGATCTTCTATATTTTCTATCTGCCAGGGATTCTCCTGCGTACCATCTCCTAATGTTTCCCCTGCAGCATTAAGCCGCAAAAGAAATATGCAAATCACTAAATACGTAATTAAACTTTTCTTAATTTTTTTCATTTTGCCACCACCACGCTCCCGTATTTATACCCTTCTTCAGTCTTTATACGGTAAATATAAAGACCCGTCTCCATATATATAGAGCCACCCTTTGACGGGTTCCAAACAATATTATTTAAACCGTCTCTTTTTTTGTTAAATACTTCATTGCCTCTCATATCGGTTATCAATACCTCTTCAACCTCATAACCGAATATAAGCTCGGGGTTAGAGGGGGTTATAAAACCCTGCTCGGGCAAATCTTTGGCACTCCTTACCTGTATCCAGGTTGTCGTTGAGGTATTAAATGCGTCGCTTGCT
>PWEK01000076.1 GCA_003553445.1 Elusimicrobiota bacterium | reverse complement strand
GAGTAAGCATCTCTCTTTGAGATAGATTCTCCATCGCACGACCAAAAGCCCCCACACCGGGCAGAACCAGGGCTTCGGCAGATTCTATATCCTCCGCTTTTGATGTTCTTAAAACCTGCGCGTTGATTTTTTGAAAAGCCCGCTCAACACTTGTTATATTTCCCAACCCGTAATCTAAAACAGTTACCAGCATAAAATTTCTCTTTCATTCTCCCTACAGCTATTGTTTTATTTATGGAGAAATATTAGTTTAATAAGCAATTCAAGTCAAATCATATATAAGCATGAAATATTTTGATTTGAACATATCCTTTTGTTTGATATAATTACAATATAAAGTTATTGGAGGTCATTAAAAATGGAAAATGAAAACTATTGGATAGTTAGAACTGGCGGAGAGGAATTAGAAGCGGACAGCCAAACAGTGGTCCGGTGGATTAAGCAGGGAAAGATTTCCCCGGAAACTCTAATCAGAAACCCCGCGGAATATGATTGGGTAAAAGTTGGCCAGGTAAAAAAATTTTCTGGGCTGTTTAAAAAATTTAGAACATCCGGTAAAAAGAAAACCCTTCCTTTTGATAAGGCTCTTGAACACGGGTGGAATATATTTAAGAAAAACATCCTTTTTTTCTTAGCGATTTATGCACTTTATTTATTCCTTAGTGTTATAGGCATAGCAGTTGATTTAATTGCGCAAGACCAACCCCATGTAATACAAACTATTTTTCAATTTGCTTTCTATGCTATATACTTAACATTTCATATTGGAGTTATTAAAATAACAATTGTATTTGTCGATGGCGGAACCCCGGCATACAGCGAACTTTTCAGCCAGAGTAATCTGTTAATAAAATATTTTGTCACATCACTCCTGTACTCTTTAATTACTCTTATTGGTTTTCTCCTTTTAATTGTGCCCGGTATAATCTGGACAATAAAATTTTATTTTTATGATTATATCATTATCGACAAAAACGCGGGAATTATACAATCCCTGAAAGAGAGCTCAAAAATAACTAAAGGATACAAGTGGGAGCTTTCCGGATTTGGCTTTCTTTTAGGTTTTATAAACATACTGGGTTTCATGTTCTTAGGAATTGGGCTAATTATTACATATTCCGTAACAATTATATCAATAGCCTACATCTACCGCTGGCTGGAGCTTCACAACTTTCAAGGAAAAACCGCCGGCTCTTCAGAAGATTCGCCTCCTGATTCTTTTTAAGTATTATCTAAATCCATTCTTCTTTCTTGACCACTCCGTTAATTCCAACAACGACTGACTTCAGGGGTATTTTTCTCTCTGCCCTCTCGAGAGCATTCTGTGCCAGTTTCAGCAATCCCCGGCAGCATGGAACCTCCATAACCAGAACAGTAAGGGTGTTTATATTCGCTTTATCCACCATTTCCTTAATTTTTTCTTCATAATCATCCAATCCTTCATCAAGCTTCGGACAGGCGATGGCAAGGGCTTTCCCTTTGAGGTATTTTGAATGGAAATTTCCCAGCGCATAAGCCACGCAATCAGCCGAAAGAAGTACATCGGCCCCCTCAAAATATGAAGCACCTGGCGGAGTAAGATGAAGCTGCAGCGGCCACTGCCTGAGTTGAGAAGGTATATCTGAGTTTTCTTTTGAATTAACCCCTTCATTTCCTCCAAAGTCCATAACCTTTGCGCCCGGGCACCCGGAAGATTTTTGTGAAGAGCATGAAGATTCCTCAAGCGGATTTTCAATGCCCTTTTCTTTGAGATAATTTATGGCCTCCTTCAGATATTTCTCTTCACCATGCTCTTTTAAGTGCTTAAGATGAGCCTTTACTGTGTTTTTTCCCTGTTTCATTACATTCTCCATTACCGCTCTTTCATCATATTCTTCAGCGGGTCTTTTTTCAATGCTTATCGCGCCGCGGGGACACTCCCCCAGACATGCGCCCAGTCCGTCGCAGAAAAGATCGCTAAGCAACCGGGCTTTGCCGTCTATAATCTGGATTGCGCCCTCCGGACAGGCCGGAATGCACTCAGCGCAACCGTTGCACAAATCCTCATCAATTTTAATAACTTCTCTCATAACTTTGTTGTTCATAGCTATCCTCCTTTAATTTTTACTCCTTTTATATTATGATAGTTTTTTTATATCATTATGTCAAACATTAAATCTGTTCAGTTCTGATAAATAAATCATTATACTCCGGCTATATCTTTTACGGTCAATTTAAGAAGGCGCCCGCGGGCATATTCTTCTATATCTTCTATCTCTTTCCTTAGCACGCAAGTATCTATATCAGGGCATATCCTCTTTTGAAAAGAACACCTTTTAAGATCAACATCCCCCTGGAAAATATTCATAACGTCCGTTACTTTGATATTTTCAGGCTTTTTTATAAGAGAAAACCCCCCTTTACGGCCCTTCTCGGCCCTCAATAAACCTGCCCGGGAGAGTTTCTGAAGAATTCCTCTAAGGAACTGGTAAGGAGCATCCAGCTCTTTGGATATCCGTAAAGCGGAAAAACTCCTATCTTTTTTTCGTGCAAGAAGACATAGAGCCCGCAAACCATAATCAGTGTCTCGAGTAATAAGAAGCATAATGGCTTTATGATATATGTTTTATATCATAATATCAAGAACAGAAGTCTCTAATGACTCTCCTCAAAAGAAAGTTCGTCGGCAGTATACCTAAACATTGAAATATTACCTTATCCGCCATCGAATACCTCCGCTTAACCATCTGGGCGGCGAAAAAAATCAGAAACATTCCCCTTCTTAATTCTCTTCCTCTTTTTTTCGGTTACCGCGCGTAAACCTCTTTCCTGACCGGCCCCCTAATCAACGGCGGCAACTTCCGGATGAATGGGAGTGGTGGCATTATAATCAAGATAGACTTTTTTCATTTTTCTCAATCCCCTACTTTTAAAGCATTCTTAGGACAGGCACTAACGCACAAACCGCATTTTATGCAATCTGATTCTTTTATTTTTTCAATTTCCTTATCTGTTTTATATGAATAAGGGATGACCTGTATTGGACAAACCCTGGCACATACACCACATTCATTGCAAGAATCTGAAACTATTTCAGGAGAATTATTTCCATTATCCAACCAATTCCCTATGGAACCCACCGGACAGAAACAGCACCATGACCTCTGGTGAAAAAGAAGAGCCAGTACTACACCTATAATTGTCGTAACTGTCAGCAGCATTACAAAAAACATACCGATGGTATAGGGGTTAGGCCAGCGCCTCAGCAGCTGTATGCTCATCATTGCCATAAGGAAAGAAAGAATAGAAACACGCAGGGGAAGTCCTTTAAAAAATGAAGGGATTTTTCTTTCGGGACTTACCTTTTTTCCCAGATAATCATAAAAACTTCCCCGGGGACAGTACCAGTCGCACCATTTTCGCCCACGAAATATTCCGATTCCTATCCCCAGAAGCATACAAAGTAGAACAAAATACCCTATAATTGGAAAATGCCATCCTCCCAAAATAACCGCAATGAAAAGAAAAGTAAAAACGCCCTGTTTTCTGCGGCGAATTTTATCTAACCTTTTATATCTTGATTCTTTCATTAGAAATCCTCCTAACCTAAAATCATACTTATAATACCTTACTTTACCTTTTGCCAGTTTAATCCGGGGAAAATATTTAATTTATCCGAAAAGGGTTGTTGACAGGTACCTGTCCCCCAGGTCCGGCAGTACGGCAAGAATCTTTTTACCTTTATTTTCTTCCCTTTTTGCAACTTTTACTGCCGCAGCAATTGCCGCGCCGGATGATATACCGGCAAATATTCCTTCCTCTTTTGCCAATCTTCTGGTATGCTCCATAGCTTCCTCGGAAGTAACCTGACTCACTTCATCTATTATCTCAACATTGAGCACCTTTGGCACAAACCCCGCTCCAATCCCCTGTATCTTATGTGGACCGGGTTGCCCGCCGGAAAGAACGGGAGATTCAGCCGGCTCTACGGCAACTGTACAAAAACCCTCTTTTTTCTCCTTTAAAACTTCTGAAACTCCGGTAATAGTCCCGCCTGTTCCAACCCCTGAAACAAGGATATCCACATCCCCTCCTGTAGCTTCAAGTATTTCAGCCGCTGTTGTACGCCTGTGTATTGCTGCATTTGCAGGATTATCAAACTGTTGAGGCACAAATGAGTTTTTAATGGATCCCCTCTCCTGCCGGGCCCTAATCAGGGCGCCCTTCATGCCCTCTTCTCCGGGAGTCAGTATAAGCTTGGCCCCCAGGGCCTTCAGCAACCTGCGCCTTTCTACGCTCATCGTCTCCGGCATTGTCAAAATAAGCTGGTATCCCCTTGCGGCGCATACAAATCCAAGGGCTATGCCTGTATTGCCTGAAGTTGGTTCAATAATGGTAGTACCCTCTTTTATCTTCCCTTCTTTCTCTCCGGCTTCTATCATCGCCTCGGCAATTCTGTCCTTTACACTCCCCATAGGATTGAAAGACTCCACTTTCCCCAGTATTCTGCCGGGAAGGTTTCCTGATATCTTTTCAAGCCTTACTACAGGAGTACGTCCTACGGTTTCGATAATGCTTTTAAATGTTCTCATCTATTTTTCCTCCTTATAACTATTACTTTTTTCCAAAGAATTATGGCAGTATTTCATCAATTCAGCGTGTCTTGCGCACAGGGAAGCCGTAGGACCCAAAGCCTTCACCGCTTCAACCCTCCAGTGAGGGTTATAAAGGCAGCAGTCTGGTGAGTCGCAAAAACCCTCTCCCGAAAACCGGTAGATAAGTGCCTGTAGAATTAGGGAGCCTGTAATCTTCTCCATCATCTTACTGTCAATATTTTTATTCTCATTCCCTCCCCCTTCTCTCCGGAAGGATTTTCTGCTCCGCGCCGGACCCATCAGAATCCCCCGGGTTGAAATTACCGCCGGGCTACCGGAAAGAATCATTCTTATATGAGGCGCGCCTCCGCGCACCTCCGGTGTGGCCAGTATGCGGGGCGTAATAAAAATCATCAACTGCCCTGCCCGGCCCCAGCCGGGAAATTTATCTTTTAATATTTCTCTGAACTCAAATCCCCGGTAGACTATACCGGAGGGGATCTTGTTCTTCTCTAGAAAACTCATTTCTATCCTGCAAAGATTCTTTCTTACTGTGGGAGGCACCCTTGAAGCAATCCATCTGGCATCTGCCAAACGGGCGGCATTTTCCCGACTCGCTTCCAGAAATCCCCTCAGGCGGCGGGTCTTTACTTCTGGCGGCTCAGCGCCCGCACCGTAAATAATTTCCCTCGCCCCGGATACTGCTCTTTCTTCATCCAGCGCGCTTTCGTTTACTATTACTAATTTTGCCAAAGCTTCCTGCATAGCCGGTTAAAAATTCCACTTACTTTTTCCGGGAGAGGTCACTGTCTATAATCTCAGCCAGCTTTCTTCCCGAAGCAAGCATTGACCCGAAAGTAGGGCCCATCCTGGAGAGTCCGTAGGCAGTTGATACCGCCATACCGCAGGCGTACAGTCCCGGGGCAAAGCTGCCGGTATGTTCTACAATTGCCTCTTCGGACTCCTCAACCCACATGGCACCAAAACCGGGAAGCTTCTCTCCCTTCCTGCTGGCATACTTATTAAGCACATCAGCATCATGCCCTGTAGCATCAACTACTACTGAGGCTTCCATGGCTATGGGATCAACACAGGTGATCTGCCTGGGCAGGGCTTCGACCGGAGTCCAGTTTATGACCGCCCCGGAAGCCTTCCCCTGCCTGAATACAAGGTCGTCAAAAGTTGTCATGTTGGCAACTTTTATTCCGGCATCGCAGGCTCCTTTTATCAGGGCCGAGCAGGCATGGGGTCCGTCGGCAACAAAAAGACCCTCTTCCCTTCTTGTATAGGGAATCTCAAGTTCATCAAGAACTTTTTCCGCCGGGGCCCGGACCGTTATCTTGTTCATAAGGTAGCCTCCCAACCAGAAACCGCCGCCCAGGTAATTGTTTCTTTCAACAACAAGAACCCTGTAGCCCTTTTTGGCAAGGTCCAGCCCGCACATCAGACCCGAGGGACCGCCGCCTATGATAAGGCAATCCGATTCGACGCATCC
This sequence comes from Elusimicrobiota bacterium, assembly GCA_003553445.1. GTDB lineage: Bacteria > CG03 > SLGR01 > SLGR01 > SLGR01 > PWEK01. The sequence continues at coordinate 16,639 of PWEK01000076.1, read as the reverse complement.
GGAAAACTGCCGGGAAAATTCTTCCACTATAGCCCTGGTTACACTTTTTTCGCTTATCTTCCCAAATATCTTTTTTTTCATAAATTTACCTGTCCTTTCTTTTATTCAGTCATCTCTTTCAGGGCACCTACAAGGGACTCCGCCTGGGATACAGAGTTAAACGGCCCGCACGAAACCCTTACCGTCCCCTCCGGAAAAGTGCCCAGGCACCGGTGGGCGCCGGGCGCGCAGTGGAGCCCTGTCCGCACTGCAATATTGAAATTCTCATCCAGTACGGCTCCAAGGTCGTCCGGAGACCATCCATCCAGGTTTATTGAAATAACGCCAACCCTATTCTCTTGCGCTTTCGGACCGTATATCCTTAACCCTGGTATTTTTTTAAATTCTTCCAGGAAAAATGAAACAATTTCTTTTTCCTTCTCTCTTATACTCTCAAAGTTTTCCATCACATATTTCACCCCTTCAGTCAGGGCGGCTATACCAACTGTGTTGGGCGTACCGGCCTCCAGGTGAAAAGGAAATTTCGCCGGCTGTCGCGGCGAAGACGAATCAGTACCCGACCCGCCCTGACGGAATGTATCAACACCTATTCCTTCAGCCACATAGAGAGCCCCGGTCCCGGTAGGCCCCAAAAGACCTTTGTGCCCCGGAAGAGCGCAGAAGGCTATACCGGAGCTCTTTAAATCAATTTTCACCGCCCCGGCCGACTGTGCAGCATCAATAAGCAGGGGGATCCCTTTTTTACGGGCTGTTTCAGCTATCTCCCCGACCGGCTGAAGAGAACCGGTAACATTGGAAGCATGATTCAGTATCAAAAGAGAGGTGTCTTTTCTTATGTTTTTTTTGAACTCTTCCTCTTTAATATACCCCTCTTCATCGGGGCTTACAACCGATACCTCTATAGATTTTCTATCCTTAAGCTCGTTCAGCACACGGGTGACGGAATTATGCTCAAGAGCTGTAGTAACCACATGGGAGCCTTCCCGGACAATCCCGTGAATGGCAATGTTCAGGGCATCGGTACAGTTGAGTGTAAATATTATCCTCTCGGGGCTTTCCACCCCCAGAAAAACCGAAAGAAGATTCCTTGTTCCTTCAATTGTACGCTCGGCTTCCTGAGCAAGACGGTGTCCGCTCCGGCCTGGGTTGGCCCCTTTCTCACTCAGAAAATTTGCCATAGAAGCGTAAACCGCCTCCGGCTTTGGCCAAGATGTAGCCGCATTATCGAAATATATTAAACTTTTATTATTGATAGTTATTCTCCTATAAACCTGGAATAAAGGCTCCTCGCCTTATTTACGTCATCAGTCCCCTGGATAATGGCCCTGCCGTTTTTAAAAATACTTATTTCGTATTTTTCCGAGATGAATTTCATTATGAACCTATTTCCTTCTACCCTGCCTATCCGGCTAAGTTTTTCTTTGAGTTCGACAAAATTTATTTTTTCTTCACCATCGGCACGGGTAATCTGAACGGCATTACGCCCGCAGAGAGTAGTGATCTTCTTGCCTTTATCCGGAGTAAGAAACTCAAACTCCTCCATTCCGCAGCAGCGGCATTTCTCAGATGATTTAACTTCAAAGCTTTCGAAACGCCCCGACCACAGGTCTGCGTATAGAAGTCCTTTTCGCAATTCATTACCGGTCAACAGCTTTATCGCTTCAGCCGCTTCAACAGATGCTATCACTCCCGGAACAGGCGATATAACTCCCGCCGTATCACAGGTGTCAATTTCACCCGGTGGAGGAAGAGTGGGATACAAGCACCTCAAGCATGCCGTTTTTCCGGGAATAATATTCATCGTGTTTCCATACGATGAAACTGCCGCACCGTAAATATAGGGGATCCTGTTTTTCCAGGCATAATCGTTAATAAGCATCCGAACTTCCAGGTTGTCTGTTCCGTCAAGAATCACATTAGCCCCGGATAGATATTTCTCTGCAGTGGCGAAATTTAAATCATCCACTATTCCCTCTATTTCAATTTCGGAATTTATTTCCTTAAGGCGCTCTCTGGCGGCAACTGCCTTGGGAAGGTTTTTCCTGACGTCCTCTTCGGTAAAAAGAACCTGGCGCTGCAGATTCGACAGCTCTACGAAATCCCTGTCTATTAACCTTACATATCCGCAGCCGGAGCGCACAATCTCCTGGCTAACCCTGGATCCCAGGGCACCGCAACCAACAACCACAGCTTTCGAATCCCTGAGGCGGCGCTGCCCCTGTTTTCCTATGGGATTAAACAACTGCTGTCTTATATATCTGTTATTATCTATTGCTCTTACTCCACTATGTCATGGGTAAGGGGCTGGACCCTCACCCCCTTTTCCTTTAAATACCCGATGGCTTTTTCCACTTCGCCTTCCTCTCCTTCGAATTCCAGAACCAGTTCCCCGGTGGTCTCGGTAACCTTTGCCCGGCGAATATTGAAAACAATGTCGTACTTTTTGCTTACCCTGTATATAACCGGCTCCTTTACCTTCTCCTGTGGAAAAATTAAATCTAGCTGTTTTTTTACTCTTTCCATATTAACCTCCCGCTATTGCCGGAAGAATAGTGACTTCTGTTTTATCCTTTACCGGCGTAGACTCACCGTCAAGATGCCTTATATCATTGCCGTCGACGAATATGTTTATAAACCTTCTAAGTTCATTCTCATCGTTTCTTAATCTTTCCTTTATTTCGGGGTGTTTTTTTTCCAAGCCTTTCAGGACATCCCCGACAGTCTTGCCTTCTACAAAAACCTCCTCTTTACCATCCGTAAGTTCCCTTAGGGGTTGTGGTATTTTTACTTTTGACATTTTTATATCTCCTTTGAAGCTCCGCTTCTTCCTATTATTATCCTGCCCATGAACAGGTCTTTTTAAACGATTCAAACGATGGGTTTATTTCCTGAATTTTTGAGACGCTGTTCTCCACCGCTTCCTGGGTTTTAAGTCCATTGCCGGTTATGTATATTACAACCGAACGGTCCGGATTTATTTTCCCGCTTTCAACCAGTTTTTTCAGCACCCCCACCGTTACCCCCCCCGCAGTTTCGGTAAATATACCCTCGGTAGAAGCTAGAAGCTTTATACCCTCTATAATTTCAGTGTCTGTAACCGACTCTGCATACCCTCCGGATTTTTTTATAACATTCCAGGCGTAATAGCCGTCCGCGGGGTTGCCGATAGCAAGCGACTTGGCAACGGTCTTAACTTTTACGGGTCTTATAATATCCTCGTCTTTTTTTACAGCTTCGGCTATGGGAGCGGCGCCGGAAGCCTGGGCTCCGAAAAACCTGGTGCCGGCTTCATCAATAACACCCATTTTCTCGAATTCCTTAAAACCTTTATAAATCTTGGTAAGAAGAGACCCCGATGCCATAGGCACAACAACCTGCCGGGGGGCCCTGAAACCAAGCTGCTCTGCCACTTCAAACCCCAGGGTTTTGGACCCTTCGGCATAATAAGGGCGTAAATTTACATTTACAAATCCCCACTTGAAAGCTCCCGCCAGTTCACCGCAAAGCCGGTTAACCTGGTCATAATCTCCCCGCACCCCGACCAGGTGAGGCTGGTATATGCCTGCGCCCAAAACTTTTCCTTTCTCAAGATCCGCAGGAATAAAAACCACTGTCTTCAAACCTGCCTTTTTCCCGTAGGCAGCCACCGAACAGGCCAGGTTACCGGTGGAAGCGCAGGCAACGGTATCAAACCCCAGTTCCCTTGCCCTTGAAACTGCCACGGTAACCACCCTGTCCTTAAATGAAAAAGTAGGGTTTACGGAATCATTTTTTACATAAAGCTCTTTGATTCCCAGCTCTTTTCCAAGATTCTCGGCCCTGACAAGAGGAGTCATCCCCTCTCCGATAGTTACCGGGCTATCGGTATGAACCGGAAGCAGGGGCTTATAGCGCCAGAGACTCAAAGGGCCTTCCGTAATAGACTCTCTTGAAATATCTATACTATTGTAATCATAGACAACTTCCAGAGGCCCGAAACAGTATTCACATACATAAATTGCCTCCGGCGGATATTTTCTGTTACATTCTCTGCATCGCAGATTCCTTAATTTCATTATATATTATCTCCTTTGTAATGTATTTTTCTAAACCACCTTACAATATATTAGTATTTTTGTATGGTTTTAATATAATATAAATTATTTTATTTGTCAAGTATTGCATGCAAGGTCAATAAAAAGAGGAAAACTATTTCTCCTTATTTACAGAACTGGCGGTCCTTCAAAGAAATTATTTTCTACTTTATAAAGGACTTAAACTGGCTCCGGCGCTTATACAGAATAAACACCCCCGCGGCAAAAGAGACAGCAGCAACCCACTGCGTGGGAGTGAAAAAAAGTATATGCACCCCGCGAAAATCGCCCCTTAAAAATTCAACACCAAACCGAAAAGCTCCGTATAATGCCAGATAAAGGGCAAAAACCGAACCACTTTTCATCCGCCGGGCTTTAAGAAAGCGATAGAGCACAAAAGAAATCAACCCTACACCAAAAACAGAATAAAGCTGAGTCGGGTGGACAGGTAATGGAGACTGCGAAATATCTATAAGACCTCGTTTAACCTGATCCAAATGCACATGGCCGCCCCTCGGAAAAACCACACCTATCGGGGATGCGGTAATACGGCCGTAACAGTGGCCTCCCAAAAAACATCCTATCCTTTGAATGGCGTAACCCAGGGCAAGAACTGGAGCGGCAGCATCCGCAGCATCCAGAAATTTAACTTTTCTTTTTTTGGAGGCATATGCCGCCCAGCCAACTCCTCCTAAAAGGCCTCCTGAAAAAACCAGGCCTCCATCCCACAGGGCAAACGCCTGCATTGGACGGTTAATGATTGATTCAAAAGAAATCAATATATAAAAAATCCTTGCCCCTATAACTCCCCATATTACGGCGCCTGTGAAAAGATAGTTTATAAAACCTTCCGGTATATCCCTATACCTGGATGTCTTTATGAGAAAATAGTACCCAACCACCACAACAACAGCCATGATAAACCCATAGCTGTGTACGGTAAAAGGACCTATTGAAAGAATTTCAGGATACATTTATCTACCTCCATAAACGGATACGTATACCTCTGGATTTTATTTATTTCATCTACAACGGAAGCCTAAGCCGTATAAGAGGAGTCACTCCCCTTAGTAGCTTAATATCTGATTTTTCATCGAGCCGGGTCTCAAGAAGACGCAGCTGCAGGCCGAATTCAACATCTTCGGTTACATTATGATAAAAAATGTAGGATATTACACCAGTTATCTCCGTATCGTCCCCCGAAGCCGAAGACCGGGCCACAAATACATCTCCTACTATACCCTTGAGAGCTCTTGCAGCCAGTCCCGCATGAAGGTTGTAAGAAGTATCCCGGTCATTACTTTCGGGAAAAGTAGCTCCCGCCCCAACCCGCAGAACACCAAAAGAAACCGGTATGTTTAAAGTCCCCGTAAGTAACTCCTGCCCCGTATAACCGCTGGCCACTTTCACCCGTGCGGCTGCCGGTTGGGCCGCCGCAACAACTGAAACAGCAAAAACAGCAACGACAACCTTTAAGTTAAATAATTTTTTCATCTTAATTCCTCCTTAATTAATTTTTTCTTTTCTTTCACCAAAACCTGAACCCGCCCCCAGGTTACTTGTTTTTTCCCGAATTCCCGGCAAACTCATCTTTGCACTCCGGACAGCAGAAGAAATACTTTTTTCCATCCTGCTTTCGGTAAGGGGTATCTTCCTCCAAAGTAAAAACATTCTCATCCATAACCGGACAGAGAAGCCTCTTTCCCAGAGAAATCGCATGGTCCTTCGCAGGCTCAGTGCCGCGCATGCCACAGGCCGGACCATCTTCAATCACAGTCTCAGCCAGATACAGATGCTCCCTGGAGCAGTGATGCGCAAAAGCCCTTCCGGCATAAAAACCAGCTACAGCAATCCCCGAAACCACCACATAAATAACTATCTTCCTCATTTTACATATCCTCCTTTTATTTCTACTGCCGGAGTCCTTTTTCCCGTGGAGATGCCAACGCACCAATCGCTTCAATAAGGGCAGTATACTCCAACAAATAAGTGTATGAACTTATTTTTTTGCCCATCACTTATTTCCATCCCAGCGCCTTACGCTTAAAATGCATTCTAAGATGCATATACCCAGCCGCCAGCTCCGGATATGGCTCGGCTATCACCTGTGCCCCCACAAGACCCCGCAGTTCTTCAGCAAAAAAGTCTATAACCGGAGACCGGTTGGCATCCATGTCGTCCGGATCACTGGCTCCTTTTTTTGGAGTGGGTATCGGTACGGGAACCCCCGGGGGGAATCCCTGATGCACACTCACACCTAAAGTGGCAAAGCTCATTCCCGCGCCTATTGCTTTTTCATTGGCCGGTTCTGGCGCCGAATAAAAAAACGGCAGTTCCGGAACCGGAATATCCAGCTCTTTGGATATTTCTATAAACAGACGGTGAGTCCGGGTATTATCCACACAGGCCCCGGTAACCAGAACCGGGGGCAGGGACTTCTCCCTGAGCAGGTTTTTCATCTTTTCCGGCGCTAACTCAGCAGCGGCCGTATCACACAAACCCGCCGAAACCAGAGCATGACCGCAACAGCCCGTTGTTGTAACAAGAAAGCCCCGTTTAACCATCTCCCGGGCTATTGTTACCTGGTTGAGTTCATAAGGAAGCTTTGCAGAAGAGCAGGAAACCAGAGTAACTATACCCTTGACAGACCCGTCCTTCAAAGCCGAGCAAAGTTCCTCAATGCCCCCGAAGCCTTCTATTATAGCTTCTCTAGAAAAACCAGACATAACTTTTGTTTTGTGAGCGGGGATGAAAATGTTGCTCCTGTCCCTTTCCCTATATGCCCTGAGGGCCTCTTCCAGGGCTTTTTGGGCAAGGGAGTTTATCTCCATGTGGTTGTGGGGTAAATGCACGGCGCCTGGAATCCGGTTCTTGTTAGAAGTTGTTATGATTTTAGTCCCGTAACAGTCGGCGACTATTTTCAGTCCGGGTATAACGCACTGCGTATCCACTATCATAGCATCTACTGCGCCGGTGCCGACTATAAGTTCCTGCCCCAGTATGTTACCCAGAGAGGGGACACCGTGTCTGGCCAGCAATTCATGTCCCGTACAGCATACGCCCCCTAACTGTACATTTTTCGCCCCTGCTTCCCTGGCCCTCTTCTTAAACTCCCGGCTTTTTGCTTTTTCAACAATTTTCTCAACAAGAATCGGGGAGTGGCCGTGCAGTATAATATTGAGGTTCTCTTCTTTAAGTATGCCGTAATTAACCTCACCTGTCCTTACTTTAGGCAGACCGAATACCATTTCGGTGGCCAGGTTTGATATATATATACTTCCCCAGCAGTAAGCAAGAGACAGGCGCAGGTCCTGGAAAGCCAGGTTTCTCCAGTCGGTATTTCCGCCAAGTGTGGTCATATGAAGAGCCTCGAATGCCTCGTGGTAAGGCGAGCGGGGCAGTATGCCAAGCTCCTTCCACTTTTCTTTCCGCTCCTTCGGCGCATAGGCCTGAAGAACCCTCATCGTTTTCTCACCGATTCTGGAGAGGTCCTCAAGGAAAAGAAGGGCAACTTTTTCGGCGGCCTTTTCAGTATTCTTTTCCTTCAATCCCAGCTTTTCTGCTGTTTCCCTTACAATTTCTTTGCCCTTCAGGGAATAATCGGTTTCCCCCCGGGCCGTATGCAGCAGAAGTTCGGCGGCTTCACGGGCATGGCTGCCATGTGCGGACGCCCCGGCTGCGAGAGCCCGCAAAAGGTTCCCCATAACTATGCCGTTTTCGTCAAGCCCGCATATACCTCTTTTCCTTTTCCCCGATATGAAGCAGGGGCCCATCAGGCACCTCTGGCAGCATACCCCCCTCATCCCGAACTTGCACTGGGGTTGCTGAGCCTCATATCGATCCAGCCACGTCTCAACCTTTTCATCCTTGAGATGCTGCAAAAGTTCTTTATTTGCCGGGTTTGGCGTCAGTTTTTCAACATCCTCACGCCCCGGTGTTTCAATATTCAGATACTTATATTTATATTTCATTATATACCCTCCATTGCCGTATAATCCTTCTGACTATGAATATAAGAGAGGAGCTCCTCTTCTTTTCTGCGAAACTTTTCCAAAGATGCGCTTCTCGGTTTAGACCAATCAATTTTTTCCATTTTTATAACTTTTCCCGGATTTATTGACATAATAAAAATACTGTCAGCAAGATGAAGAGCCTCCCGGACATTATGAGTGACAAAAAAAACAGTTTTCTTCTTTTCACCAAGTATATCCAGCAGAACACCTTCCAGGCGATAGCGGGTCGGCGCATCCAGAGATCCGAAAGGTTCATCCATAAAAAGAACCTCCGGATCTGCCGCCAGCACCCTGGCCAGGGCCACCCTCTGCTTCATTCCGCCGGAAAGACCGCCGGGACGGCTGTTCTCATAACCCTTAAGGCCCACTGTCTCAATAAGCTTATGAGCCCTTTCTTTTCTGCGAGCGGACTTTACTCCCTTTACCTCCATTGCAAATTCTACATTTCTACTAACCGTTCTCCATGGAAAAAGCCCGAAAAACTGCCACATAAGTACCCTGTCCGGATGAGGACCACTGACGGGCCTATTTCCAATAAGAACTTCTCCCTGCGTAGGAACCTCAAAACCGGCCATTATATTCAGCAGTGTTGTCTTTCCGCATCCCGAAGGTCCAAGTATTACGGCAAATTCCCCTTTCTTAACCTCCAGGTTTATATTCTCTAAAACTCTTTCACTTTCCTTTTTACGGGAAGAATAAAAGACCTTGCTTAATTTTTCAACTTTGATATTCATGTATACTTCTCTTCTTCAAAAACCTCAACAACGTATCCAGCAGAAACCCGATAAAACCTATTATTAATATCCATGCTATTAATTCCGAAAAGGCGAATCTGTCCCTGGTATCCAAAATCATATACCCCAAACCCGAGGTAACCCCCAGCATCTCAGCCGGAACCAGCACTATCCATGCAACCCCCAGAGCAACCCTCAACCCCGTTAATACCTGCGGGATGGAAGCAGGAAGAGCCACCTTTCTCAGTATCTCAAAATTTGTTGCGCCAAAATTTTTTGCTATTTTATACCATTCCGCAGGCACCTCAGACACCCCGTGAGCAGTATTTATCATAATCGGCCATACAGCTGCCACTGCAACCAAAAAAATTACCGAACCATCACCCACCCCCAAAAAAATTATCGCAACCGGCATCCAGGATAAAGGCGAAATCATGCGCAAAAACTGAACACATACCGAGGTGAATCTGTCTATGGTTTTAAAATAACCGGCCATAATTCCGGCTGGCACCCCTGCCGCAAATGCTATTGCCAGGCCCAACCCTACCCTGGTAAGCGATCTGCCAATCTGATTATAGCTGTCCGAAAGACATAGCAGATGATATGCCTCAGCCAGAGCCAGACGGGGCGAAAAGGCCTCCGAAAACTCTGGTCCAAAAGCTCCATACATAGAAGCCAGCTGCCATATCAGCAAAAGGGTTCCCAACCCTATAAAAGGATACAGTTTCTGTTTAATCATACCCTTATTTTCTCCCTTCTCCTATAAGGGGAAGAAGAATCCACGCCGTCAAATTTAGATAAGCCGGTCACCAATTCGGCGCTTTTCTTCACCATCTCATAATTCATAAGCTCTTCTGCCACAGTTGAAGGACTTAATTCCTTCAGGAAAGCAGATTCTCCCTCCAGTTTTGTCTTCTCAAGAAGCATCACAAGTTTTTCTGTATAACTTCTATACTGATACGGTTGAAAAGAGAGCCTCTTAGACTTCCATTCGGGATTTCTTATCGCAGATCCGTACCGGTCAGCACCGTACTTTGTCATAGAATGCAAAACCACACTGTATTCAAAAGGCAAATACCCCTCGCCGTTACGTGAAAGAATCTTTGCCGCTTCTTTTATATTTTCCTGACTCCATAACTGAGCCCGAACTATGGCGTTTACTACCTTTTGAGCCCATTTAGGATGTTTTTCAATATCACTTTCTCTCATTACAGAAACACAGCATGCGTGGTTCTTCCAAACATCACCGGAAAACCTGAGTATTTTCCCTCCCCCGAGCAATTCTCCTACAGCGTTAAATGGCTCGGCTACGATATAACCGTCGATACTGCCTACGCGCAGGGCAGCCGGCATATCTGAAGGCGCCATTACAGCTATGCCTGTCTCATTTCCCCCCACTCTTTCAAAGCCGATTTTCGGCTCTATACCATGATGTCGCAGTATGTACTGGAGTATAACATTATGAATTGAATACCAGTGCGGCACGGCGATTTTCCTTCCCGCCAGGTCTTTTTCGGAGTCTATCCCGCCTCCATTACTAACTGTAAGAGCGGAGTTGTTCATATGATTCCATGCCACAACCTTTACCGGGAATTGCTGGCTGTATTTCATATATACCGGAATAGGCGAAAGCAGGTGTGTAAAATTAAACCTGCCTGCCATGAAGGCCTCAGCAAGGGAAGACCACCCTCTTATAAGAGTAGGACGCGGGGCATCAATACCCTCGTCTGCATAGAATCCCCTGGCGTGAGCTATCAAAAGAGGAGTGGCGTCGGTTATGGGAATATATCCTACATTCAACCGCGGCCAGCCGGATTCATCTTCGCTTATTCTTCCATCCGGTGAACAACCGGAAATAACCTTTCCTCCAACAAAACCCAAACCGGCAAAAGTAGAAAGCTTTAGAAACTGTCTTCTTGTAATATTACAATTTTTCTTCTCCATTTGATCACTCCGTTTTAACTTTCACTACATCCCTCACACCCTTAATCTTTAATACCTTAGTGGTTTAGTAATATTAAAGATATCTTATTCCTTACCTTTTGTCAAGTGTTTTAGAAATCCGGTTAACCTATGAGCAAAAATCTATTCCATATGAAAATAATTTTTTCTTTTTTAAGAAGGATAAAGATTTATTTAATTAATATTAAGGCAGCGAAATGAGCTCAGTATAAAAGCTTTGCCCAGGACCCCATTACTATTTTAAAGGCTTTTATGGCAATTACCTGATTAAAACCGGTTTTTGTTAATTTTTTGAATATGAAGCAATAGGGTTTACTTATTTTGAACTGCCGCCCATTGAGTGAAGATTGATGGTCTTTACGCTTCGTTATATAAAACGATTTTTTCCTGATTCTCCAGGAATTCTCATACTGCTGTGATGAACCAGCCCTGTATTATCACTTTTTTTAAGCTACAATTTAACTTTCCTCAAAAGCTGGGCGTTAAGAGCGACAATGACCGTACTTACCGACATCAAAACAGCGCCTAAAGCCGGAGTTAAAAGTATTCCCCACTTGTATAGGACCCCTGCAGCCAGAGGTATGGCCACAATATTGTATCCTGCCGCCCACCACAGGTTTTGAAGCATCTTTGTATATGTAGCGCGTGAAAGGCTAACTATGCGGGGAAGATCCTGAGGGTCGGACCTTACCAGAACAATATGTCCTGCTTCCACAGCCACATCAGTTCCCGCTCCTATAGCTATCCCCACATCAGCCGTAGCCAGGGCAGGAGCATCATTCACCCCGTCACCCACCATGGCGACCTTCTTTCCCTGCTTCTGAAGCTGCTTCACTTTTGAGGCCTTATCCTCGGGCAAAACCTCAGAGAAGAAAACATCTATCTTCAGCTCTGCGGCCACCGCCTCGGCCACCCCATGGGAATCACCTGTAAGCATGGCTACCTCAACCCCCATTTCCTTAAGCATCCGGACCGCTTCTATGCTTTCATCCCTTACAGCATCGGAAATTGCAAATAAGGCCAGGGCTCTTTTATTTTGAAAGAGAAAAACTATGCTCTCTCCCCCCCGTGAGGCCTCTTCAGCTTCAGCAGCAAGCTCTTCAGGGATATCTGCATCTGAAAAAAGCGCGGGGCCCCCAATGTAGTAACTCTTCCCTCCCAAAACAGCAAAAACCCCCTTTCCTTTCAACGCCCGAAAATCAGAAACAGCAGGAATATCAACCCCCTTCTCCCGGGCAGTCCCTACTATGCCTCTGCCAATTGGATGTTCAGACTCTTTCTCTATTGCCGCTGCAATCGAAAGAGCCTGTTCTTCGGACATATCCCCACTTGTCTCTATATATTTAACCCTGAATTCTCCCAGAGTAAGCGTTCCTGTTTTATCAAATATCACGGTATCCAGCTCCCTTGCCTGCTCCAGCCCTCTGCGGTCACGTACCAGAAGTCCGCTTCGAGCGCCCAGGGTAGTAGATATGGAAACTACCAGGGGAACAGCCAACCCCAGAGCATGCGGACAGGCAATTACTAGAACCGTAACCATTCTTATAATTGAAAAATCAATCGAAGCTCCAAGTATCAGCCATGCCGTCATCGTAATTATACCGGCTCCTGTTGCAACGAAAGTAAGCAGCCGCGCTGCCCGGTCTGCCAGGTGCTGGGTCTGCGACTTCGATTCCTGCGCCTCCATGACAAGCCTCATAATACCCGAAAGCTTTGTGTCCTCACCCGTTTTCATGACCCTCACATGAAGTGAACCGTCACCGTTAATAGTCCCGGCAACCACCTCATCTCCCGGTCTTTTTTTTACGGGCCGGGACTCTCCCGTAATCATGGATTCGTTAACCTCAGTATTCCCCTTTTCCACCCTGCCGTCTGCAGGAATATTTTCCCCCGGTCTAACCTGAACAATATCATCAGTGTTAAGGCTTCCTGCCTCAACCTTCTCTTCTTTTCCATCAACAATTCTGACAGCTGTATCCGGAAGAAGTTTTGCAAGCTCCTGAAGGGTTCCGCTTGCCTGCTGCACGGATTTCATCTCTATCCAGTGGCCCAAAAGCATAATCGTAACCAAAGTAGCCAGCTCCCACCAGATAGCCTGGGCCTGAACTATTCCCAACCTGACAACCCATGAAAATAAAAAAGCAACAGTTATAGCAAGTGATATAAGGGTCATCATTCCCGGAAGACGGTTCTTTAGTTCACTTTTTGCGCTTTTTAGAAAAACTAATCCTCCATATAGAAAAACCGCCGTAGCTAATACGGCTGGAATCCAATCCGACAGAAAGAAAACCGGTGCTTCATATCCCAAAAGACCCTGTATGTGTTCGGAAAAATAAACAACAGGAAGTGTAAGAAGAAGAGAAAGCCAGAACTTTGCCCTAAACATATCCGGGCTGTGCCCCGCATGCCTGCCCCCCTCATGGCCGCCGGATTCCTTGTGGGAATGCCGCGATTTTATTTTATGATGTTCTTTTTTCATTAGCTTCCTCTCTTTAATTCAATTAAATACCTAACTATTTGAAATGTATTATATATGAGTAATTTTGTCAAGTTTTAACATCTAGTTTTTTCATTATTGTATTTTTTTCTTTTTTGTGAATCAGAGAAGTGTTTTCTACTTTATTATGAAGCGCAGCACTTCAGAGGGGCACGCGTAATATATCTACTTTTTATTTTGGATTAGTTTCGAGGCTTAACCCAGTATGCCTTTAATTATCAAGTCAGTGGCTTCATCCTCATTAAGACCCCTGCTCATCAGGGTCTGAAGCTGTTTTGAATCAACGCTTCCTATAGCCGCCTCATGCGTTACATGGGCCTTGGGATCCTTAACCTCAACCACCGGCACAGCTTTGGCCCGGGCATTATCCTGTACAATCTCCTTGCAATCCACATGCCCGCGCGCATAAGGTTTTTCAGCTATAATTTCATTATACACATCAGCTGTGGCATTATCCCTGAGTGCCACTCTTGTTGTCAGAACTCCGGTAGAGCCTTCACCTTTGAGATGTCCTGTTTCGCGAATCTTTATAATATCGCCTTTTTTTCCGTCAATCTTAGCCGTCATCTCCATTGTGCTTTCTTTTTCGCATTGAGTACGGTAATCAATGTCTATGAGCCCCACCCGCCCCTTTAAAAGTTCGAAATTCGTTCTGAAAGTTGCATTTTCCTTAAGGTAAACCCTGGCTTCGGGATAGACTTTCACCCCTCCGGTCTCGCTGTGTATATGCCTTTCAGTATATTCATAGCTTGCGCCCTCACCGACAGTTATATCAGCATCCATTACATGTTTAACATCCTTTGCAAACGGAAAGGTGCAGTGAGCAAGTATATTTATGCGGGAGTCTTTGCAAAGGTTTACCTTCAGAACTATTTTCTGCATTCCGGTTTCCGGCATCACCCCGAAACACATATGCACCGGTTTTTCTATTTTCACCCCCTCTTTTAAATTTATTTTTACATCTACACCATCTTCAATTTCACTGGCTTCAACCTGCAATCCGGGAAGGTCCCTTGCCCCCACAACCTCATTTCCGCTTATAAAAAGGTGCGCCACACGGGGATCATCAAGTATATTTTCTTCTTCCCCTGTTGTTTTAATCAGCTCTTTCGTTTTCACGTCAGCGCACATTTTCTGCCTCTCCTATGTAAGGTTCGTTTTTACATTCACACGGCAGGCATTTACCCTCAAAATATGGGATTATCTTTTTGGTAACGCCTTTATCCACAACTTTTCCCCCGCACATCAAAAAGGCATGTTCAGCCTGTTTTAAAACAGCGCTGCTGTGTGTGATAAAAACAACTGTCCGGCCGCTTTCCCTGAGGTAACTTACTGCTTCAAATATTCTGTTGAGCGATTCAATATCTATTCCAGAATCCGGCTCATCCATAATAACCAGCTCAGCATCTCCCGCCATTATTGAAGCCAGCTCCACCTTCTTTCTTTCCCCGCCGCTTAATGTATCATCTACAGCTCTTTTAAGATAATAATCGGGGTCAAGGCCCATTCTTTTAAGCACAGGCTTTATGTCCCTGTCTTTCTTTAATGAAGCTTTTACAAAATCCTCAACAGTGAGTCCTTCATACCTGGCAGGCTCCTGCCAGGCCATAGTGATACCCATCCTGGCTCTCTCATCAACTGAAAGCCCCGTTATATCTTTTCCTTTAAAAAGTATCTCACCGGAAGCCTTCCTGTATTTTTCCAGGCCCATTATGCAATTTGCAAGAGAACTCTTGCCGGCCCCGTTAGGGCCCACAATGGCATGTATACTACCCTCCCACAGCTCAATGTTGAGGCTGTTTATAATAGTGGTATTATTTAGTTCCAGATGTAAATCTTTAACTTGAAGTATTTTGTTATTATTCATAATTCTCAGTGAGGTTATTATAGTTTTATGATTAATCCCCTGTCAAATTACTGTCAATTATACTCTTCCTGAAAAAACTACATTTCTTTTTTTTTATACAAAGAGTAGAATTTCCTATATGTTTCCGGGCTTTTTTCAGCTATTTTCTTCAATAAAAAGTATTCCTGCAATCTCGAAAACCTGATGTGTTTTCTGTAAATATTGAAAACATCCTCATACATCTTTTCGGGCATATTGTTTTTTATCAGCGCCTGAAAACTATAATCGATAGCGCGCCTTACATCACGAATGCGTGAGTACCAATTACTGCGCAGTTTCAGGCTGTCAAAATCACACCATACCAAACCCCCCTCCTTCACAATAACATTACGCGGCTGAGTTGCCCCGAACGTTATATTGTGCTTATGCATTATAGCTATTTCCCTGAAATAAATGTCAAGAAGCGCTAATTTTTCCGCCCATTTTAAATCTGATTTTATTACTTCTTGCAGAGTGCCCCCCGGGGTTTCCTTTGTAACTAATATACTCTCCTGTTTGAAAGGATAGTAGAATTTTTCCAGAACCATAACCGGCTCCACTACTTTGACACCTGTTTTTTTAAGCTCAATAGCCCCGACCATCTTTTTAGAGCCCATGAGCTGAATAGCCTGAACCCCCTGAACCTGTCCTTGAAACGATCTGAATATCGATAACACAGCTTCTTTATATAATAGCCTTTCCCATCAACCTTTTTATAAAAACACGCGCGATGCCTTCTTGGATTAACAACCGGTTTACTTGGTTCAGGTTTTTCAAAGTACTCTGCAAAACATTTCCATCCATATGAAACCCCATCCTCCGGAATTAGGGTTATCATATCACTTGACACTTTCTCTAATTTGTATCCTTCAGGCGCAGGGTAAAAATAATTTTTTATTATGCTTTTCATTTCAGTAAAAATATCATATGTTTAATTCTGATCAAGCGCATTATAACAATTTATATTCGCTAAAAGCAATATTTTACATTATTTTCACAAAAAAAAGGCAATATTTCACCTATTTTTAATGATTAAAGGGTATAATAATTATTATTTAAAGATATTTATTAATCATATTGGTGGGAATTGTATTATTTCATTTGCCTCCCGATTTTTGAAAAAAGAAAATAATGAACATTTTAAATACCATATACACAAAAATAATCTGCTGGGCTGTCTCAGGCGCGATGTTTTTTACATCCGTAATAGACACCTACGCCCACGCGGGTGAGTTTCTCTCTCCCCCTCCGGTAGAGATAAACGTGCCCGTCAACCTGGGACAGGTGGTGGAAAGCTACGACCCCCGCGGAGAAGGCCCCGGGCTTGTTCTGATAAAAGACCTTCACGCAAACCCCGGCGTACAGAGAAACATACAGAACATAATTCAGGATATATCCGCCTCCCATGACGTATCCGAAATAGGCCTTGAGGGAGACCCCGCCGGTGAGACTATAGACACCTCCATAATGTCCTC
>PWEK01000051.1 GCA_003553445.1 Elusimicrobiota bacterium | reverse complement strand
TATATCAAGCCTACAGCGGCGGCTACAGATGTAAATATTCCTCCGTGTTTTAATAGCGGCCGCAGCCATCCAGTTTGATTTTCAGTATGTTTCCGACCGCTTCTAATTCCAACCCTTGTTTTCCCTTTGTAAAATGGATCGACGGCATAAAAACTGTCCTCTTCTGCATTCCATGCGCCATAATTAACAAAAAACCAATATATAATGCGGTAAGGCCAGTGGAAGTAGTGTTTTATCGTATTGCGTGCAATTAATATATTAGTTGACTTATCTGAAATCATGCGCAATGCAGATAAAGATTGCAAATCAAGTTCTCGGGTATGCACCCATTCTTTAAACATGTCTTTTACTTCGTAAGTTAGTTTTTTAGGATTGAATTCCATGAGTGATCTTATATTATACCCTGTAGCCATAAATCTTGCGCCAATCTCAAAATTAGCTGCTTCCGAACCGCCATAAATACCGCTTTCTACAGAATCCAAGTTTTCAGGATTTAGATCATATGCATCTATTTGGATATCCCATTCAGACCAATCAACGTCTTCCCCGAAAATTTCACGCACCTTTTCATAAATAATTAATGCTACTGAATAAACTTCTTCACCTGTAGACGAACCCAGTACTTTAGCATGAATTCGCTTAGGAGATTTTTCGTGCTTAATATCATTTAATAGATTATCTAAATAATCTTCTAATTGCGGCACCCATTCCCTGTTTTCTCTAAAATACTCAGTAGTATTATATATTCTTTCGGGTCCAGGCTTTGATACTATTTGGTCTGGCCCAACAAATCTCGATACTTCGGGATCTGTTGAGTATCCCTCACTTCCTATCCGCCCGACCCAGTCGCTGAAAGGTAAAAAACCGATAAAATCTATTGAATGCAGCAGAAATTCCTGGACAATATTAGGTATTCCGTATTTATTCAATACAATATGGCCGTACTCGTGAAAGGCGGCGACTTTAAAAAACGGATTATCCCGTGATATATTAAATATGACTTCCTTGTCTCTGACTTCTGCGGCCTTGCCTCTGTATGCAATTGCCTTTGCTGCCTCATAAATTATAACCGGGAGGAAAACGGGAGCCAGCGGAAACTCCAGTATTATAAGTACCGCCCCAATGGCCGCGTAAACCGCCCCGGTAAGCAGGGCTCCCTTCGATGAGGAATGCTGGGATCGCCTATCTTTATTCCGATAAATCCAGTCTTTAGCAAGTATTATACTTAACCTCATTTGTTGAATAAACAGTAGCGGATACTCAAGAATTATATAATTAATTCCTTGCAAGATACTCTCCTTGACTCTTCTGTACAAAGGCCTGTTATGCATATTTTCCTTGATGATTAATAAAGCTTTATCAATTTTTCGCTCCCAACCATTTAACACTTCCTGAGCTTTTTCTTTAGTTTCAGGATCGTAAATCCAACCAAAACCATACCTACTTTGCAAGGGTTCTTTCGCTCTATGACCTTCCAAATAATATTTTGCATCCCTGAAAGGAAATCCAAGTATAATTCCCAAAATAATTTCTTCTTTCGAAACTCCAGATACTGCCTTTTCAACCCATCTATCAGGACTGATATTTATAAAATCCGAAGCTTCAGCTATCCCATGTTCAATTAACATATTTTTTGCGTTCAAGACTGCAGCCTTTATTGCTTTTTGGGAATACAATACATACCAGTTGGACTCTCCTGATAAAAGTTTAATATCATCAGAATGCTCTGTAATCTTTTCTAGTAGTCGCGGTAACACCATCTTTCCGTAAAAAGAATATCCGCTTTCGATATTTGTTGCAGCAGGTTTAGCCCCGCAGAGAACTGCTAATATGTGGGGGTTTTGCTTCAATAAATTGATTTCTGAAGAAGTTAAATAATCAATCACTTCCATACCTGGGGCCAGGTCCTGTTCTTCCTCCGGTAGACTTCCCGCCACTACAACCTGATCTTCCGTTTCTACTGATACCAAGACGGACACCGCACTTCTCAAAGCTGCCGTCTCTCTAAGCACATCTGCCACCACTTTTTCGGCAACCGTATCCCAGCCAACCACCTTATCTATTTTTCTCCTTATAAATCCGCGATCATCTGCCAGTTTAACACGGTTTTCTATGTAGGACGGGGTAATTCTTATCTTAACTTCCATTATTGACCCTTCTTCAATTATCAAGCTAACTGGAGATTCAATTGCTCCGGATGCTATCTGTGTTATTAATAAGCTCTCTTCTGCGGACAGTTCCGAATTCGCTATAACCGCCAGCATTACTACTGCTTTCTGTGCCGAGTCAGCATCCCGCCCATAAAACTCTGTCAGCGCCTCGTAATGTTCGACTTTGAGTTTTAGTTCTCCGGCTTTGTATGCTGTTTTTTTATCAAGTTTTATAATGTCAACGACTCCCGGCACAAGCACTTCAGCCAATGGTTGTCTTTTAACTTTATCATACACACGCTCTTTAAATTCCCTGAAATCTATTTCGCCAGAAGCTTCTTGTAAAGCAGCGTTGAAAAGCACACCATAATTAATATCTTTCAGCCCTTTTTGAATCTGATAAAGCTCTGCTCGCGCTGTCAAGTGTCCTCTTTCGTCCACTGCACTATCACGAAGCTCAGCGGAATGCTCATAGTCCAATACTTTCCTATTTTTGATAGTTGCACTTATCCATCTGTTTTTTTGTTCATCTTTGGCATTATTCACCAATCGATTAAATATTTCTTCTCCACCCGCATCCGCAATAAATTCTTTCATTGAGGGCTTTATATCTTTTCTATGAATATTATGAGCAAGTTCATGAGCAAATGTACCAATATAACTTACACCTTCATGTCTTTTCATAAGTTCATATCCGTATACCAATCCGCTAATAGCATTATCAAAATCGAAGCCTTTCTCCATAATATGGGCATCGTGCATAATATTTTGAACTAACCTGTCAAAGTTTTCTTTACAAATAATACTTTCAGTGTCACTTATTACATATTGATATATTTTAAGGATGGCAAGATGGTATAGTTTCACAAGAAAATCCTTCTCTTGATTTTTCATATTTAGAAGAGTTTCTATATTTTTTGCCGCTGCCAGAATTTCTAAAGCTTTTTTATATTGCTCCACACGTATTTCATAGTTAAAAAGAAAAGCATACTCTTTACTGCTTCGCATTTTCTTTTCAAGTACTGTTTCTTGTCTTTGAATTCCTGGGAATCCGGCTGAAAGTATTCCACTCAACCACCTCTCCAGCTTCTCTGTCTCTCCTGTCCAAAACCTAAATATTGATGTATTTATAAAGAAAGCTGCCATTTCTTTAACCCTGCCCATAAACCTGGTAACTATACTGACTTCAGTCAGACTTGCCGATTCTTCATAATCAAATGAACTCAACCAACTGCTAATAACCCCCCGGTTTTTCCAAAAGACTACACCCAGAATTACAGCCACTGGAAGCCCAAGCCACATATTGTTCTCCATTATCTCCATGACCCAACTGTATGACTCAAAAAACTCACCGGTTCCGGCATGGGCAAAGCGGGAGAAGCCAAAGACTGCATACAAAGCAGCACTTGCAGCTAAAACACGTCCTTTAGTTCCCGAAAAGAGGTGGCCAAAAAAGCGGGGCAGACCATTAACAACTTTTGCTGCGGCATTAATAAGGTGCTCAAACGAAAATATAATACCTATGCCTACACCTGCACCTGCCAATATTCCTGCAAGCGGACTGGCTGTTAGCGCAACTGCAACTATCGCTGTAAAAGTTCCGGCGACAAAACCTGAGAGCAATCCTATATGGGTAAAACCGCTCGGATATTCTTCAGGGCTTTCCGGCCCTCTTTCTTCAGCATCCGGTGGAAAAATATCTTGTAGAAGCTTAGAAGCAGTTCTTCGCGCATCCAGAATGCTTTTTATATCCTCTCTACTCACCTGCTCTTGTCCTTCTTCTTCTTTTGCATGATCATAGGAGAAGTCTTCAGGTAAAAAACCTATTTTTTTAAACAGCTCGATATCTTCATTCGTTATTGAAGCGCCGGAAATATTTATTTTTTCATTACTTATCAAAAATCCCATTACTTTGGCCACAGCTTCATTTAGAACAGGATGAAAAAAAGTTATATCATCACCTTTATTAAATGATTCAGTTCTAATTAATTCTTCATAATGTTCTCTTATATAACGGTAATTATCATTTATTAAAATTCTCTGTAACAGTTTAGGTTTCTTTCTGAAATGGTTGTATATTTCAAATAATTTATTATTCTCATCATAAATATTTTGCCTAAGATTGTTTTTATATTCTACAAATAAATTAACCAGCAAATTGTGCATTACTTCATGAGCTATAATCATGATGTCTTTTTTTTCTGTTTCAAATAATATCATGCTCTCGAGTTGGAGATAAAAGCCCGACTTTGGCTTGCCAGACAAGACCTTAATTTGCTCGGAAATGACCAGCCCCTTATTTTCATGCCTTGTTAACAAATATCTCAAAAAACTACCCCTATCAGCGTCAAGCATTTCAGAGAGTTCTTTACGGCTCCCTCCTTCATATATGCTAAAATCACCAACATCCTTTAATTCGGAAACATGCTGAAAATTATTTTTAATCCATTCCTCTAACCTTTTTATGGTTTCTTCCCAAATTGACCCTTCATATGCATTAATTTCATAAAAGTTGCAATACCGTTTATCAGTAGGTTTTCCCTCTTCAGCATTTATGTATACTTTAATTTCCCCATACGCATCGCTTTCTATTAATACATTCAGAAAAGAGTCTGCTTTTCCCGTATTTATTATCAAAAGATAAAAGCCTTTTTTTATTTTATATGCCTCTTTTAATTCTAAATTTTCACTATTAAACCCAGGCCCAAATTTCTCCAGCTGCACCTCTAATCCACCCTTTGCTTCTTCGGCGCCCTTTCGATACATTTCATCAATAACCTGTTCCTCACCACTTGAGTGGAATCCGTAAGAATCCGCCATAGCCGGCAAGGAGGGCTCACCGGGGGATCTAAATAAAGTACGGATAAAAAGAAGCCCTATAAATGCCCCGGCTCCTGCCAGTATGCCTGCAAGCGGGCTGGCTGTTAAAAACACTGCCAATGCGGCTGCTAACGCGCCGGCGGAAAGGCCCGTCAAAAGTTCAATACGGGAATATCCACCTTTATCTCTTTTGAAAATTTCTAAACTAACCTCTTCATTAACAGAGGATTTTTCTAGACTTTTGCACACGTCGTATAAAGCTTCTTCTTTTGTTTGAAACCTCTTTCCAAAAATCCTGGCATCGTTTGGGTCGGATGAGGGATTGAGCACAGTCGAATCACCCATAACACCCCATTCACCTTCTATAAGCAGATTTTTTACAGGTGTCGTCCATTGTAGTTTAGTACCGTTTGTGGAACCTGAATCTTCTATTCTCAACACATATTTATTGTTTTCAACTGATACTTGCAGATTAAGATGCCTTCTTGAAACCCTATTATCCTCAAAAGACACCTTTGCCTCTTCCCCTCTTCCTATTATAAATTTCCCTTCATTTAAAACCCCCTTGGCAGGAGTTTTTTCAGGTTCAATTTTTTCCCATCTTAAACTCCCGTTTTCCATATATATTCTAAGAATGAAATATTCGCTTAGAATCAATCTTACTTCTACTTCTTCCGACATTGGTACGGCTACCGGTATTTTGGCTTTGTCCTTTTCGTTATCTAGAGAAAATGAAATTAAGGCCATATCCTTTTTCCCTGCATCAGATATCTTTTTTATAGCTTTCGCTGATTTATCAAAAAACCTTCGGGGGGACATAAAAGCAATTATGGAAGTGAAGGCTATTGGCGCCGCAGTTACAACAATAGTCATTGCCGGCATTCCGGATATGATTGTCAAAACAAGAGATGCTGAAAGTAATATAATTCCAATGCTTTTGATATTCAGGGCCCCGGCATCTCTCATAAGTCCGGGCCAAAACCCCTTTTCTGACTGCCCCCCGGT
>PWEK01000101.1 GCA_003553445.1 Elusimicrobiota bacterium | reverse complement strand
CCGGGTTGGTAACTCCAATATCGGAAGTATAATAGGGTAGTCCGGCCGCGTCGTCACCCTCAGAACTGGAGACATAGACAATCCGGGTATCTTCGCTGGCTTCAATCTTGGTCCAGCCATCCCTATCTACTTCTCTTGAAGCCTCAGTAACCACAATCTTGATCGTTCGCATTTCCTGTCCGTCGTAAACAGTTAAATCATTTGTTCCCAGATCATCCTCAGTTAAGGCATATGGCAGAGAATCAGTTAGTCCTGAAAAAACATAGCTCCCTCCCGTCAAGTCAATATCCTCTTTTGTTAAAACGGTATTTACATTCTTATATGTTATCTCCCTGGCTGAATTAATTGAATATACCCTTGCGGGTATAAAAACCAAATAGAGTAATGAAGAAAATATAACTGTTAATTTAATTCCTGTTCTCACTTTCATTTTACTTCGCCACCACAACCGAACCATACTCATACCCATCCTCAGTTTTGATGCGGTAAATATAAATACCCGACTCTATTGAAACCGTGCCGCCTTCACCGGGGCTCCAGATTATAAACCTGGAAGAACCCTTCTCTTCCCTGAAAACCTCGTTTCCCCTGATATCGGTTATAAGCACCTCTTTGGCTTTCTCTCCGAATTTAAGCTCCGGATTTGAAGGGGTTACGAAACTGCGCTCAGGCAATACTTCCTCCGGAGCCGTCTCATGGTATAAAAGCCTTACTGTAATTTCATCACTTATTTCATCATCTTCTTCCAGCTTCACTTTTATTACTATTTCTCCCGGCTCTGTCCGTGGAGTCACAGTAAGCCTTGTCCCTGACAGGAAAACTCCATGAGGATTACCAACAATCCTTGCGGTGTAAGGTTCATCTTCAAGAACATTATCGTTTTCATCCCTTATTTTAATACGATATATCCGGTTTTTCTCACCGGACACAGGAATTTCTAACTCTTCGGGTCCTGAGATTTTAATACTCTTGGGTTCTGAAAGAACTGTAAAACCTTCTACAAAATAATCCCGAATCTTGACCGGCGAATAGTTCCAATCCCAGTTCTGACGGGACTGTTTACCTGCACATTCAATGAAGGCTTCAAATGCCGTATCTGCATCTTCGTAAACTTCACCTGATATGTACTCCTGATACGAACCAAGCGAAACATCAGAGTTTATAAAATCAAGCAGTTCATTAAGTATTTGCGAATCCTTATCATCGGTCTTTAGGGACCAATCTTCGAAATCTAACGAAGAACCAGCTAAATTGAACCAATCACTTGCCCGTGCCTGAGATAAATACTTATTTTCTTTATAACTATATTGATTTTGTTCTGATGATGATTGTCTAATAAGTTCCCTGCCTCTATCGGGATTGTGGAAAATATTATTAAAAACATTAACATTCTCTGCAGTTGATCCCATACGTAAAGGTCTTTGCCAATTATGGATTATATTGTTTTTAACCTCAATCCTGTCAATAGCATATTCATTAAGCATAAGTATGCCTATAGCAGAATTCGTTTTGTTGTTTATCATAATATTATTATTTACTTTATTTTGGATATTATTATCAGTGCTACCTATATCCATTCCCCATGCACTCCCCTCTAAAATTACATTGCCTTCTATTTTAAAAGAAGGACCGCGTATCATAAGACTAAACGGAGCCCTGGCAACTATGTTTTCTTTTATTCTCTTTTTTCCGGGACCGTGACGAGCCTGTACTGCATGTCTTACAGAATTAGTTATTATACACCTGTACATGCGCACATTGGAGTTGCCGGTCTGAATATAAAACATATTCCTTCTGGCTTGGTGGCTGCGTTCATCCAAAGATTGATCAATATGAAGATTGAAAAACATCTCTTCAAACAGCAAACCGTCACATGAATTAAAATACGTGCCGATCTCTAAACCATGCACTTGAGGTTGAGACATTATGGTTCTCCGAATTTCAAGATTTTTATTATGATATGCCGTTATCAAATAACTACCTTCATCATTATGAAAATTACAGTCTTCCAGTAAAACATTATCTCCCCCGCTGTGTTGACCGGTAGTTAATATATCAAGTCCATCGATAATAACGTTATCATAGGTTAGCAACCGCTGTGAACTATCACCGGTTACAAAAGGTCGTGTTTTAGAAGAACCATATGCCCCCAACACGAAGGACTCATTCATTGATTCTCCGTTTTTAGGCCTTAGACGCCAACTACCGGTATCCCACTCATCCCCTCGCTTAAATAAAATCCAGTCAGGCTTACCATCTCGGGATAATTGTCTGGCGCGCCTTACTGTTCGAACAGGGATAAGATCATCTACCACTTCTCCAAACTGTAACCTTGCTATATGAACATTGTCGCGGGTATAATATCCCCCATTATTTGCACTTACATTTAATCTATAGAACCTAAAATAGGTTTCATTTTGAAAGCGGTAATGTCTTACTTCTGTTTCACCCCAATTACTTTCTCCTTCTACCTTATCTAATACGGTCCAATCCTCTCCATCGTGACTACCTTCAAACGTCCAACTTTTCGGAGCATTATCTCTAATTCGCGTAATCCAGCCTTCAGGCATCTGAATACTGTATGAATTTATTTTTCTTCCTGTTTGGAACCTATACTGCATCCAGGCACTAGAACCTTCAGATTCCCAATACGAATCAGTGGTTCCATCAAAAGCCTTCCAGGAATAGTAATCCTCATATTCAGAGTTAGCAGAAACCATTCCTTCTGAACTATCGTAATCTGACATTTTTGGAACAGCATTTGCAACATATTGTGACCCGCCATCCGGTTCTTCACCATATCTATTCACACCCAGATCTGTGGATTTCTGAGCCATTCCAGCGATGTCATCTCCTTCCGAGCTGGACACATAGACAATTCTAGTATCCTCGCTGGCTTCAATAACGGTCCAGCCATCCCGGTCCACTTCTCTGGATGCCTCGGTCACTACAATCTTGATCGTTCGCATTTCCTGTCCGTCATAAATAGTTAAATCATTTGTTCCCAGATCATCCTCAGTTAAGGTATAAGGCAGAGTATCAGTTAGTCCTGAAAAAACATAACTACCGCCCTTTAAGTCAATATCCTCTTTTGTTAAAACGTTATTTAAATTCTTATAGGTTATCTCCCTGGCTGAATTAAGAGCATATCCCCTGACAGGAAAAAAAACTGAAATAAAAAATAAAAAAATTACTATTGTTATTCTAATTCCTTTTCTCACTTTCATTTTACTTCGCCACCACAACCGAACCATACTCATAACCATCCTTAGTTTTTATACGGTAAATATAAATACCCGACTCTATTGAAACCGTGCCGCCTTCACCGGGAGCCCAGATTATAAATCTGGAAGAACCTTTCTCTGAGCTGAAAACCTCATTCCCCCTGATATCGGTTATAAGCACCTCTTTGGCCCCCTCTCCGAATTTAAGCTCCGGATATGAAGGAGTTACGAAACTGCGGTCAGGCAATATTTCATCCGGAGCCGTCTTATCGTATAGTAGTTTCACTGTAATTGAATCATTTATCTTATCATTTTCGTCCAACTCCACTTCTATTTCTATATCTCCTGGCTCTGCCCGCGGAGTCACAGTCAATCTTGTCCCTGACAGAGAAACTCCATAAGGCTCGCCAACAATCCTTGCGATATAAGGTTCATCTTCAAGAACATTATTGTTTTCATCCTTTATTTCAACGCGATATATCCGACTTTTCTTACCGGATACAGGAATCTCTAACTGTTCCGGCCCTAAAATTTTAATACTCTCGGGCTTTGAAAATATCGTGAAACCTTCCTGGAAATATTCAAGGATTTTTACCGGAGAATAATTCCAGTTCCAATTGTCACGAGATTGTTGAGAAGAGATATCAATAAATGCCCTCATTCCTTCATCTGGCCATGGTAAACCTTGATCATACCCCTTGAAGTTTGGATCTTCCTGTTTCTTTAACATCTCCTGGTAAGTGCCCAAATTTCTTTGGGTATCTTCAAATTCTACTCTCTCATATCTGCAACCCGTTTCACCTGTGTATTTTTGCCATTCTTCCCAATCAACATAATCACCTGTCTCGGGATCACTGAATAAAGAATCTTCCTCAATGTGAAACCAAGTATTTCCTGAAAAATTAATATGATGTCTAAATCGAATTAAATATCTCGTTCGGGATGATTGTTTTCTATCGAGCGGACTCTGAATTAAATTATTTTCAAAAATTAGGTTATCTATAACTCCTTCCCCTGTTACAGATTCATAAATAGACCGCGGCCAATTATAAATAATGTTATTCTCAATTGTCGTATTATACATCCCTATATTATCATTACCATACGCTCCAATTCGAATCCCAAAAACCCCTGAATCCACATCATCAGGAATAA
Source organism: Elusimicrobiota bacterium (assembly GCA_003553445.1). Taxonomy (GTDB): domain Bacteria; phylum CG03; class SLGR01; order SLGR01; family SLGR01; genus PWEK01. Next base: position 1,618 of record PWEK01000101.1, on the reverse strand, counting down.
ATATAATATTATTGGAAATTTCATGATTATACTCAGAAGCATAAGAATGAATTTCAAAACCAAACCCGCCATGCCATGGCCAATTATTGGGATTTCTCGGACGGGATTCAAGAACAACGTTATCTCTTACAATATTTCCATCTCTATATTTTTCCCCCGACTTAAAGGGCCCAACAAAAAGAGGATGCTGATGTCGAGCAAAGATGTTTTCCAAAACAATTCCTCCAGGCCTAACTTGAGCGCCGTGCCTAAGAGAATCCGTAACAATATTTCGATAAAAACCGACATCACTATTATTACGTTGTATATAAAACATATTTCGCTGGTCATACACATTTTCAGTTTCCTTCCCCAGAAAATTATGTAATCTATTTTCTTCGAGCAAAAGACCTCGGTTGTTACTAAAATAGGCTGTAGCATTAGGTAATTGATCCGGCCGGGATGTGGCTATAATATTTCTTCTCAACTCTAAATTTCTTAATCCCTGAAAGATATAATCATACGCCCGCTCCATCCTGTGAGTATTACAGTCCTCAACCAGAATGTTTTTTGGATTACTTACCACAGCCCTGAAATGATGGAAATCAAGCCCGGCAAAAATAACATGCGATACATCAATAGAAAAGTGAAAACGAAGACAGTAAAAATTCAGTTTAGGTCTCTCTTTGGATTTACCATAACCGTATGAGGATATTACTCTGGATTCCTCTAAAGACCTTCCAGAATTATCAATTCTAATACAGCTTGTATTAGGATCATCAATATCATCGGGCTCATATTCCCCATTCCAAACATCTCCTTTCTTAAAAAGAACCCAATCAGGATACCCATCCCGAGCTTTATTTAATGCTGCTGATATTGTTCTAAACGGTTTAATGTTGTCAGAAAGATCAGGTTTTCTGGGATCATCAGAATTTAATTCATCCATTTTGTAATATTCAGCCAATTTATCATCTCCTTCTGATTCACTTACATAAATAATTCGGGAATCTGAACTGGGTTCAATAATAGTCCAACCGTCGCGGTCCACTTCTCGAGAGGCATCTGTTACCACAATCTTAACTGTTCGCATTTCCTGTCCGTCATAAACAGTTAAATTATCTGTTCCCAGATCATCCTCAGTTAAGGTATAAGGCAGAGTGTCAGTTAGTCCTGAAAAAACATAACTACCGCCCTTTAAGTCAATATCCTCTTTCGTTAAAACGGTATTTACGTTCTTGTATGTTATTTCTCTTACCGAATTAAGTCCATATACATATTTTGGAATAAGAAAGTTCAAACTTAAAAGTATGAAAAAAACAGCTATTCTAAATACTTTATTGACTGAATAAGTTTTTCCCACTATTTCCTTCCTATTAATTCTTACATAAAAAAGCTTCGATAAGCTTAGTCCTTTAAAAGTCAACTTATGTTTAATTTACTAATTCTTATAATTTACCTCTCTTATTACTAATATAAACATGAAAAACTCAAAAATTACACAAATTGTACGCAAACTCCTGACTTCCGAATGCACCATTAAAATGAAGAGGCCTATCGACGACAAGAAATTGCAAAATGGGTGTCCCATTTGTAAAATGACTATATGTTTGTCCGTAAAAAGAAGAATAAAAGTGGG
>PWEK01000041.1 GCA_003553445.1 Elusimicrobiota bacterium | reverse complement strand
TCCGACAGAGTCGGGTGGGCATACACCTGTGAAATCAAAGCATCAATAGTTTTCCCGGATGAGATAACCCATAAAACCGAATGTATGAGTTCACAGGCCCGGGGGCCTACTATGCAGGCAGAAAGAACTTTTCTGCTTTCAGAATCGCAGATTAATTTCATAAACCCCTCTGTTTCTTTTTCAATAACCGCTTTGGCGTTTGCCCTAAAATACACCTTTCTGGAGAAGGTATCCCTGTCTCTTTCCCTGATCTGACTTAAAGTCATTCCCGCCGAAGCCGCCTGCGGAGAAGAAAAAATAACCCTCGGAATAAAGGCCGGTTGATACTCCGGAAAGGGCTTTTTTAATATTGCCGAAGAGGCTATTTCCCCCTGCCTGAATGCCGCATGGGCAAACATCTCTTTGCCCCTCACATCCCCTGCAGCATATATACCCTTCGAAGATGTCTGCATTTTCTCATCAGTGACTATGGCTCCCCCTTCTGTCGCAACACCTGCATTTTCCGGGTTCAACCCTTCATAATATGGCTTTCTGCCGGCTGCAATCAGAACCTTATCGTAATTTTCTTTAATCATCTTCCCCCGGGTTTCCCTTTCAATTTCAACTTCTTCTCCCTTCAAATCCGCTCCGGCCAGTATGGTTTGCGTATTAATCTTTATCTTTTTTTTCCTGAATGCTTTTTCCACTTCTTTTGAAACATCTCTATCTTCTTTGGGTAGAATAGCCCCCTCATACTCTATCAGAGTAACCTCAACTCCGAAAGCTGAAAAAGCCGTTGCCATCTCGCATCCGATATAACCGCCGCCGACTATCAACATTTTTTCCGGAAAATTTCTCATATTTAAAATGTGACTGCTGTTTATTATAGAATTTCCGTCATAAGAGATTCCTTTAAGCGCGCCTGGAGCGGAACCTGTTGCGATAAGGGCGTTATCAAAACCCAACACCTCTCCCCCCTCGAGTTCAATCTGGTTTTCATTCCTGAAACCCGCCGGTTGGTATTTAATATCTATTCCCGCGCTTTTCATCCTGTAAAACAGACCCTTTTTTAAATTAACTATATTCTCTTGCACACCCCTTATCACTTTTTCTGCATCGGGCCGGGAAACCCTGCAATCCAGACCGAAAGCGGAAGCCTCATTCATTTTTCTGTATAGCAAGGATGCTTCTATTAACGATTTTACCGGTATACACCCCCTGTTTAAACATGTTCCCCCTGCATCCTCTTCTTTTTTTTCCACCAAAACCGTCTTTTTTCCCGCGCCGGCCAATTTTAAAGCCGCCATGTATCCGGCGGGACCGGATCCGATTACCGCCGCATTATATTTCTTGTTCATTTTTCTACAAGTCCTTTCATTTTAGTAGCTGAAGAACTTCTGGTATAGGGAGAACTTTCAACATCCTCAAAACCAATTTCCTCAGCCGCCCTGGCATACTCCCTGAATCTTTCAGGATGAATATAGTCTCTGACCGGGTAGTTTTTTTTGCCGGGCATTAAGTACTGACCGACAGCCAGAAAAGAAACCCCCGCATCCCTGATATCCTTCATTGTTTTTATAACCTCTTTCTCTGTTTCTCCCATACCGAGCATAATTGAGGATTTAGTTTTTGTGTTTGAAAAATCCGATGCCGCCCTTAGCAAATCAAGAGATCTTCTGTAGGAAGCGCCCTTTCTTATAAAATAAAGCCTCTCCACAGTCTCAATGTTATGCCCGATAATATCGGGCCTCTCCTGCGCCACTATCTTTACAGCTTTTTTATTTCCCAGAAAATCCGGTATAAGAACCTCTACCGAGCTTTTTCCCCTCAGCTGCCTTATAACAGCGGCATAATGAGATGCCCCGCCGTCTTCAAGATCATCTCTCGTAGGGCTGGTGACCACAGCATGGGAGAGCTCAAGCCTGAATACAGCATCCGCCACTTTCCCCGGCTCCCGTGGATCCGGGGGCAGAGGTCTGCCCGCTGTTATGTTGCAGAACAGACAGCCCCTGGTGCATATATTTCCCAGGATAAGAAAAGATGCCCTTCCCCGCCCCCAGCAATCAGTCATATTGGGGCAGAGCGCCTGCCTGCAGACTGTATCGACACCGTAAAGCTTCCGCTTCGTATTATTAATTTTTCTAAAGCTGAACCTTTTATTCAGCCAGTGGGGCTTTTTCTTTTTCATAAATCAGTTTCTCCGCTAACTCCTTTTCTCCGGCTGTAAGAGAGGTTTCGTAAAACTCAACCCCCATTTTTCTTTCAAAACTCTCTAGGATTAGGTCTTCAAACCCCTCCAGCGGGCAATGCAGCTTATACAGGGAAACAGCCTCAGAAGAACCACTGACGGGAACCCGGAAAAATTTTTCGATATCATCTCTGATTGTAAAGGGTATGGAGCCGTGCTGAAATATTTTTTTTCTTGTTCTTTTCTGCGCGCTTCCCCCAATCTTCTTTCCGTAAATGGTAATGTCGCAGGGACCGGACTCACTGAAGCAGAAGCCCGAGTCCTTTCTGACCCTTTCAGGGTCCGATAAACAGGCATATGATGCCTCCAGCCCGATCCTTCTGTAGGCATCTATCAGAAAACCCGTAAGGTACATATATGATTCTTTTACCCCGCGGCAGGGCAGAATTTCCGCCGAACATACAATGCTGTAAGTCAGCTCATTTTCATGAAGAATCGCGCTTCCGCCGGTAATTCTTCTTACTATATCAATACCGTGCTTTCTGCACATCTCAACATCCACTGTTTCCCCGGCCTTCTGAAACCTGCCCAGGGAAACAGCCGGCGGACTCCACGAATACAACCGGAAAACCGGCTCGGATTTTCCTGACTTAAAGCTTTCTGAAAGGACCCTGTCAATTGCCATATTAAGAGCCCCGGAAGCGGGAGCCGTCCTTATCAGCCTCCATCTCATTTTTTAAACACAACCTTTAATTCTTTTGCCGCACGGGCTTCGTCAAGCCTTCCCACAGGGGAATTAAGGGGCATCTTTTTTAGATATCGGGGGTCAGTTTCCGAAAGGCGGGAGGCCTTTTTCATTGCAGAAGCAAACCTGTCCAGCGTCTGCCTGGATTCTGTTTCCGTAGGCTCTATCATCATGGCCTCTTTAACTATCAATGGAAAATATACGGTGGGGGGATGAAAACCTTTTTCAATAAGGTATTTGGCAATATCGACAGCGCTCACACCTTTTTCCGCCTGCCTGCCTGCAGAAAAAACAAACTCATGCATGCATCTGCCGCTGTATGGAATCTCATAAAACTCTTTTAGTGTCTCCTTAAGGTAGTTAGCGTTAAGCACCGCCTTTTCGGAAACCTCCGTAAGCCCGTCACTGCCGCTTAAAAGAATATAAGCGTAAGCCTTTACAAGCACAGAAAAATTCCCAAAAAACGTTGAAAGGTACCCTATTGAACCCTTCCGGCTATCCGATATGCTGAAGCTGCCGTTCTTTTTTTTCACAACCGGCCCTGGCAAAAATTCCTTAAGCTTACGCCTCACGCATACCGGGCCGCTGCCCGGGCCCCCGCCTCCGTGCGGAGCTCCGAATGTCTTATGGAGATTTATGTGTATCATATCAAAGCCTATCCTCCCCGGCCTGACTTTACCCAGCAGCGCATTCATATTTGCCCCGTCGCAGTATAAAAGAGCATCCATCTTCCGGGCCAGGCGCGCTATTTTTTCTATTTCAGGGTTAAAAATGCCCAGGGTATTGGGGGCGGTAAGCATAACAGCGGCTGTTTCAGAGTTAATTTTATTTTTAAAATCCTTAAAATCCATTATTCCGGCTGAAGAAGTCTTTACTGTTACTACCCGGAAATTTGCCATTGATGCGGATGCAGGGTTGGTTCCGTGAGATGTATCGGGAACAATTACATGATTTTTCCGGTTCCCTTTTTTTTCATGGTATTTTCTGGCAATCAGCATCCCGGTCAGCTCACCCTGGGCCCCGGCCATAGGCTGAAGCGAAGCTTCATCCATTCCGGTAATAACGCAAAGCATTTTTTCAAGGCTGTATATTATTTCCAGCACCCCCTGGATACCTTCTTCCGAAACATTTACTGAATGCGGATGAAGATTTCTGAACCCCTCAAAACCTGCTGCAAATTCAGTAATCTTTGGATTGTATTTCATAGTACAGGACCCGAGAGGAAAAAAATTACCGTCAACTGAAAAATTTTTATGAGAGAGCTCCGTGAAATGCCTCACCGTGTCAAGTTCGCTTACCTCCGGAAGCTCAGCCTGAGATGACCTCAAAAGCTCTTCGGGCAGAGAATGCGGAAATTCCACATCGTCATCAAAAATAACCCCGCGGCGGCCCTCCACAGATTTTTCATATATCAGTTTTGTCATACTGATTTCTCAAATTCACCTATAAATTCTTCTATTTCACGTAGACTTCTTACTTCCGTTACTGCAATCAGAACGCAGTTCTTCATATCCGGAAAATATTTTCCGAGAGGCACACCGCCTAAAAAACCCCTTTTATAAAGGTTTTTCAAAACATCCTCCGCATCTTTTTCAATATTTACAACAAACTCATTAAAAATAGGGCCGGGGTTCTCAATTGCGAATCCCCTCTCTTTGAATTTTTCGCATGCATATGACGCTTTTTTTGCATTACTTATCGCAATCTCCCTCATTCCATTCTTTCCCATAAGCGTCATGTATATAAGAGACCTGAGCCCGCAATGATTCTGGTTAGTACATATATTAGATGTGGCGCGGGCCCTTCTTATATGCTGCTCCCTCGTCTGAAGCGTTAGAACAAACCCCCGGCGGCCTTCAGTGTCTTCTGTCTCCGCTACAATCCGGCCGGGAAGTTTTCTAATATATTTTCTTTTGCAGGTAATAAACCCTATATATGGGCCTGAGAAGTTCAGCGGATTGCCAAGAGACTGCCCCTCTCCCGTTGCAATATCCGCCCCCATCTCTCCCGGGGTTTTAAGCAGACCCAGGGAAACCGGATAAGCCGAAGCTACTGCAAGAGCCCCGGCTGAGTGAACTTTTTTTATATCTGAAGATAAATCCCTGACATTCCCGAAAAAATCAGGATTCTGATAAATATAACAGGCTGTTTTTTCGTCAATCTCAGCCTCCAGGCCATCCTCTGATAATCCTGCTCCGCGGCGGCCGGTTTGGACAATTTCACAGTCAGCATATCTCAAGTAGGTTTTCAACACCCTAATATAAAGCGGATTCAGGCAACCGTCAACTATGATTTTTCTTCTGCGGGTAACCCTTACCGCCATAAGCGCAGCTTCGGCAACGGCCGTGGCCCCATCATAAACAGAGGCATTTGAAGCCTCCATTCCATAAAGCCTGCAAAGCGCCGTCTGCAGTTCGTAAACCGTTTGAAGCGTGCCCTGTGAACACTCCGGCTGATACGGCGTATAAGGGGTGTAAAACTCAGCTTTCCCGGCTATTGAATCGACTGCAGCCGGTATAAAATGCTCATACATACCCCCCCCGCAGAACGATACAGGAGTTTTGTTTAAGGAAGCAAGATTCCTTACTCTTCTGTCCAGTTCATATTCATCTATATGTTCGGGAAGTTCAACTCCCGGGCTTTTTAATGATTCGGGTATAACGCTGAAAAGCTCATCTATTGAGGAGACCCCGCAAACATCCAGCATCTCTTGAACCTCCCGCGGTGTATGCGGAATATTACTCAATTGAACTTAAATACTCCCGGTATTCCTCTTCATTCATGAGCCCTCCGGCTTCTTCCGGGTTATCCGCTTTTATCTTTACAATCCACCCGTCTTCTTCGGGAGACTCATTAACAAGTTCAGGAATATCCTCAAGCTCCCGGTTAACCTCTGTGATCTTTCCGGAAATCGGGGCATAGAATTCACTGACAGACTTTACAGACTCTATTTCGCATATCATCTCCCCTTCCGCAAAGTAATCCCCAACAGAAGGAAAATCCACATACGTAATATCTCCCAGCTGACGCGCGGCAAATTTCGTAATCCCCGCAGTACCGCCGAACCCCTCTATTTCAACCCACTCATGTTCATCAGTATACAAAATCATCTCTCCTCCATCGGAATCCTAAAAGATCCTTTTTCATAAAACGGGAGTTCGCAAATACATCCTTTAAGACGTTTTCTCCCGCTGCCTATCTCAATTTCCGTTCCAGGGCTGCAGCAGGTGGAACTTACATACCCCATACCTATACCGCAGTCGAGGACCGGGGAATATCCTCCACTGGTTACATAACCTATTTTTCCGCCGTTTGAGCAAATTTCAAACCCCCTTCTCGGGGAGCGTTTTGAATTTGTTTTGAAAGCGCTCCTTATGACTGCAGCCTTCCCTGCGCCCTTTTCAAGGCTGTCTTTTCCCCTGAAATTCTTTCTAAAATCTATAAATTTTTTCATTCCGGCTTCAAGCGGGTTCGTTTTCTCATCTATATCCGCTCCGTACAGGGGAAACCCCATTTCAAGCCTTAAAAGGTCACGCGCCCCCAATCCTGCCGGCAAAACCCTCCCATCATCGAGGATTTTTCTCCAGACCTTAACGGCACTGCCGGAATCGCAGTAAATTTCAAAACCCAGCTCACCGGTATATCCTGTCCTGCTTATCATTAGTTCAGTATCTCCGATGCTGTGCCTTGAAAAAGTAAAGAACTTCAGGCTTTTCCTAAACCCCAGGGTATCCTTTATTACCTGTGCGGAAAGAGGCCCCTGAAGATCTATTTTTGCGCATTTTTGAGATATATCCTTTAACTCTCCGCTCTTAAGGGAAAGCTTAATGTTCTCAATTATTTTTTCAGAAGACGAAGAGTTAATCACAAAGAGAAAATCCCTTTCCGATTTTCTGAAAGATATAAAGTCATCCAGTATGCCCGCATCATCATTAAGAAAGAACCCGTAACGAGCCGAACATATTTCCATATCAGAGAGATTCTGGGTGCATGAGAATTCTATACCGCTTTTTTTCACATCACCCTTGAAGCTTACCTCGCCCATATGGCATGTGTCAAAAAGAGCGGCTTTCCGGCGGCACCAGCGGTGCTCTTTCATAACGGAGGTGTAATACAGCGGCATTCTCCAGCCGTTAAAATCCACCATCTTTGCCCCTCTTTTCACATGTTCCCCCCACAAAGGTGTCTTCTTACATTCACTCATATTTTCATTATATTGAATATTTATTATTTGTCTATCAAAGCTCTGCTTCTGCTTCTCTAAACCTATTCTTCAAGTTCAGAAGTAGAAATACAGAGATGTTGTAAAACCGAAATGAATATCCTCACCCCCGTCCAGCATAAGGCTTGAATCGAATCTCAGTTCCACGTTGCCTTCCAGTTCGGTTATATAATAGGGGGCTATTCCTCCTGTTTCATTCTCTGTTTCAATAAAAAGAAGTGTTCCGGCGCTGGTAAAAAAGTCCGGTTGAAAATATATATTTGCCAGAAAAAGATCATTCCCGCCTAAAATCCCGAAAGCTCCTGCCTCGTGAGCGCCTCTCTCTATGCTCCCGCCGCCCAGCTGAAGGCCGGCAAGCACAGAAGCGTTCATTTTTTCCTCTACAAACCTGTAATACTCTGCCTGCATCACCACGACGTAGCTCCCGCCTCCTGCCCTCCAGCTGGTATCCACACCCAGCTGAGCCAGGAGATCGCTTTCCCCGCTGTCACTAAGGCGAAAATAACCTCCCGAGCCGTAAAGCCCGAAAGGACCGGCATCAAAACTCCAGGTCGCGCCGGCTCTCAAAAGACTGTCCGAAAAATCACCTTCCGATACAGGATCAAGGGGCTGGTAAAGGAAATTAAAACTTATATCTCGTCCTTCTCCCGGAATCCGCAGCCGGGAGCCGAACCCCATATGGTCGAATTTCACATTATCCAGTTCGGGAAAAGAAGCGACAAGCTGAATGCTCCGGCCGTCCCCGATTAAACGGTGATATCTTAAACCGTCAATGCCCGTCCTTAAGGTTTCCCCTGCAAGGTCATCTACCCCCAGGCCGTAATCCATAAGGTTAAGCATAGCCCCGTAAGACCAGAATACCGGCTGCCTGCCGATTGTAAAATGTCCCCATTCTCCCCGGGGACGCAGATACATGTATTTTATGCCGGGTTTGATATTCTCATCAGCCAATTCCGCCTGAAAAACCAGCCGGGGATCTACGGATTCCGGAGAAGAAAAGAAGAGCTCTATTTCAGCCAGCCCGCTGAGACTTGCTTTCAGTTCGCTATCTGTACAAATAAATCCGGCGGAGGTCCCTATTTCGCCCCCTATTTCCATTGAAGACAGTGAAGAAGGGCATATAAGAGAAAAAACCGCCAGAAAAACATACGCAGAATACTTCATTTTACTGCAGGGTATCCAGTGATATAAGGCCTTCCGGAATATTGTAATCCAGCTGTATATCCTTTATCCGGAAAGTAGTCCTGGTGTCGTCTCTCAGCTTATCATTCATCACCTGCTCCACAGGGAGCCACCGGCCGTTGAACTCCTCAACCCGCTTAGTTATTAGTTCTTTAAGAAGCCGCTCCGCCGCGCTGAAATACTGCTCTTTAAGAACCACAAACCTCTCGGTGTCAACCCATATTCTTCGCATCTTGTACGAAGGTTCCTGCTGCTTAGCGGCAGTTGCATATATAACGTATGTCTCCCGGTCATCTAAAATCTCTGTTTTTTCCAGCTCAAAAGTATAAAGTTCAGTAAGTTTATCCGACTCCAGTATATCTTCGTATGAAAAATCGCTGCCCATCATACCCTGCCTGAGCATATGCCCTGAAATATGAACCAGGTCTTCGGCATCGGGAAAATACATCCACATGTCATCTCCGAGTTTAAGGTATTTTGTTCCCCTGTCCCTGGGGTTCAGAAACTCACTGAGGCCGTCGCTTCTGCCATTATCTGTGCGGATGTAGGATTTCATTTCCTTTTTGATTTCTCTGCCCCGGTCTTCTATTATCATTTCCGACTCCACTCTGGCCGATACCAGGTGCTGGTTATCATCGACCCTGTTCATAATTTCTTCAGCCGAAAGCTCACCCGCCTCCGCTGCCGCCCCTCCGACCGCAGCCGGAAGAAGCGCGGAAAATATAAGCTTCATAAATAAACTTTTCAGTTTTACATTCATTTTTTCCTCCCTTTACTCATGTAAAGCATCCACCGGTTCCAACCTTGCAGCCTGCCAGGCAGGATACAAACAGACCAGGGTCACTATAATAACTGAAATAATAAAACTTACCGCCAGATTTTCAAAACTGTACGGGGTATACATTACCGGATCCATTAATATTTCAGTTTCCTGAACAACATCAATCAGGGCCTCAACATGAATCCCGTAAACAGAATAATGCAAAGTTATTAAACCGCCTCCAATTACCCCCATCAGACTCCCGGCTATTCCTTTAAAGGCCCCTTCCAGTGTAAAAACCTTCATTATCTGCATTTTTGTAAGCCCGAGGGCGGCCATCATCCCTATTTCGTGCGTCCGCTCCCGAACTATCATTGTCATAGTTGTTGCCAGAACTACAGTGCCCAAAAGGATGAAGAAGACATACACTATATTCATCGTTCCGGAAGTGGCCTCAATCAGCTCTATTGTCGGATCCGCTTCTCTCCATAAAAGAACCGAATACCTTTCTTCGGCAGAGTACTTTTGGACCAGCGCATTTACTTCTCCGGCTATAAACTCCCCCTGGTTTCGATCCCCTCCGTATATAAGAAGCTCTGACGCCTCATCATACATAAAGAGAATCTCCTGCGCAGACTCCAGCGGAAGATAGAAATAATTATCGTCAAGATGAGCAACCCCGCTTTCCCTCACACCCGTAATCTCAAAGGTTCTGCCCCGAAGCGACCGGTAAAGATCGGATATCATCATTGTAACACGGGAACCCACATCAGCATTTAACTTTTCAAGGAGACCGGAACCGACAAGAATTTCACTTCCTTCATCGGGCATCCGACCCCGTATAATATCCGAAGTCAGAGCACCGTAGGATTCCTCTGCCTTCACATCCACACCCACCCCAGCCATTCTCACCATTCTTCCTTCAACGGAAGAAATAGCGCCGAAATTAAGACGCGGCAGGACATGCTCAACTTTTTCAATGTCCTTTATCCCGGATACCATCGCAGATAAACCTTCTCCCTCAAAGCCGTTTACAGAATAATCAAGCGGCATCAGGGCCTCCCGCAGGCGGTACCCGGAATCGGCCAGGCTTACATGACCGGTCTGATTGTCAATATAAAAATTGAATATTGAATCAGTAAACCCCATCATAAGGCTGCGGCTGAAAATGACTATTGTGACAACAGCCGCAATTGCCAGCACAGAAATGAGACTGCGAAGCTTATTTCTTTTTAAATTGCGTAAAGATATTTTTAATAGATACATATCACAACCTTTACCTGTGGTATATCGCCTTTACCGGATCCTTTTTTGCCGCCCACCTGGAGGGAGGCAGACTTGAGAGCATTGAAAGAATCACCACAAAAACAAAAATAATAATAAAAGCGGCGGGGTTCCAGACCCCGTAGACATTCCCAATAACCGGAATTCCCATGGCCAGTTCAACGCCCCCGTATATAGCCGCCAGCTCAATCCCACGGGCGCTGAAAGCCCATATAAGAAGAGCAGCCGCCCCGCATCCGATGGCAGCGCCTATGGCGCCTATACCTCCGGCTTCATAAAAGAAAACCCTTACTATTTCCGACTGCTTCAGACCCATCGCTTTCATCATCCCTATCTCATGTGTACGCTCCAGCGCCGAGAGAACAACTACATTTATAATCCCTATAGCGCCAACAAGTAAAATCATACCCAGAATAAAGTAAGTCTCAATATAACCCCATGTTTCCAGGGAAACAAGCATCTGTGAAGCATCCCGGTAAGACCTGGCCCTGTACTTATCTTCAACAAGCCTATTTAGCCGTGAGACAGCTTCCGGCGCCTGTTCCCTCTCTTTGAGACGAATCATTACCTGACTTGCCTTGTTCTCATCAAAACCCAGGAACGGATACGCATTATCACTGTCAATTAAAACAAAATGCTGATTCATATCCGGGTGAGGCGTAGCTGCTATTCCTTTGATTTCTCCTTCAATAGTGCTGAAAGAATCCCTCATGTCTCTAAAGAGCAGCGTAGCGTGATCGCCGACTTGAAGTTCAAAGAGTTCTGCCAGCCTGGCGCCTACAATCATACCCGACCCCCCGGATTCAATAAATTCACCCTCAACAAGATACTCCCGGTTTCTGAATACGCCGTCAAAACTGTCAGGGTCTATCGCCCTTACCGTTACCGGGTAATCTTCCCTGGGCCCCACAAAATTGGCCGTAAAATCCGTAACTTTGGTCATCGCACTGATACCATCGATTTTCTTTATATCCTCTTTTAACTCCTCTGTGATCACAAAAGCCTCTTCAATGGGCAGATCTTCCGCGGGGTCGTCTTTCTTATCAAAAAATTCTCTGCGGCCGAGCTCCACATGAGGTGTTTTGAAATCTATGACGTTGCGAAAAGAAACCTCCATCATCCCAAGCATAAAAGAATCAAGAGCCAAAAAAACAACCACCGCAGCAGCCAGCATCGAACCGATAAGAATTGTACGCCGGGTGCGTCTGAAAAGGTTTCGGAACGCTATTCTGAAAAGATACATTTATTTTTTCTCTTCAGCGGAAATTCTGCCGTCTCTTATTTCCAGCAGCCTATTTGCGTATTCCATAACCATTGGGTCATGCGTGGAAAAGATAAAGGCGGTATGCAGCTCGCTGTTCATTTTAAGCATTACCTTCAAAACCTCCCTGCTCGTCTCCGAATCCAGGTTGGCGGTAGGTTCGTCGGCAAGTATTAAGTCAGGCTCCTTAACCAGGGCCCGGGCTATGGCGACCCTCTGCTTTTGCCCCCCCGAAAGTTCATTTGGTTTTCTGTTCTCCATCCCCTCCAGTCCCACACTTTTAAGAAGCTTCATAACCTGCTTTTTAGTCTTTTCCCCCTGGTTCCCCCGGGCTATTCTCAGGGCAAAGGCAACATTTTCAAAAGCGGTAAGAACCGGAAGCAGGTTGTAGCTCTGAAATATAAAGCCTATATGTTTTCTCCTTAACAGCGCAAGAGAGTTTTCGCTCATTTCTCCAATACTTGATCCATTAAAAGTAACACTGCCGGATGTAGGTTTATCCAGCGCGCCTATCATATTCAACAGGGTGGTCTTTCCAGACCCTGAAGGGCCGAATACCGTTGTAAACTCTGCTTTATCAATCTTTAAATCCACTCCCCTGAGAGCCGGCACCGATATTTTACCCTGCCGGTATATTTTCTCTACATTTAACATTTCAATAAGGCTCATATAATCCTCCGTCTTTAATCTTTCCCTATACCGTTTTTGACAAAATCTATCAAACAATCGACATCGAGCAGCTCCTGTGAATTAAGCTCTCCGCGTTCTATAATATTCTCAATCACGGCTGCACCCAGTTTAAATAGAAAATAGGCTGTTAACTTAATGTTGATATCATCTCTAATATCCCCTTTCTCTATTCCGCGCCGAAGTATGTTTTCATATATCTCCACCGCTTTGGGCTCGGTCTCCTTGACAACCCTGCCCAAAAGCTCCTTGTCCTTCATGAGCCTGGTTCCTATAGCCTCCAGGCGGGGATTCTCCAGGGCGAATTTTATTCCTTCAGAATAAAGCTTTCTGAAAAGTGAAAAAAAATCCATTTCCTGTTTTCCTGAAAGAAGCGGGGAAAGCCGCTTAATTTTCCTGTCCTGAAATATCCTGTAAACATGCTTGTAAAGATCCAGCTTGTTTTCAAAATACTGATAAAAACTGCCGCTTGCTATTTTTGCCCTTTTTATAATCCTGCCTACACTGGCAGATGAATATGGATATTCCGCAAATTCCTCAGCAGCTGCATCAACAATGCGCTGCTGCTTTTTCTTAGGCAGATTAAAAAAAGTTTTCTTTGGCATTAATATGAAACTCCTTTCATGTGAAACAGTTTTCACCCTACCATATCTCTTTAAGTATGTCAAATAACACAGCGCTGAAGTACTTGACAAATTTATTTTAATTATTAAAATTTCAAAATATGAAAATAAATAAAGTACAAAAATTCGTCGAAAAAGCATTTACTGCTCTGCCTAAAGTCAAGAGAGCGTTCTCTTTTAAAATATCGCCTGAAATAATGAAATATGACCTCAATGTGGAACACGCCTTAATACTCAGGGAAGTTGCAATAAAACAGAACAGTTCAATAGGCGAACTGGGAGAGACCCTTGATATTTCCTATGCTATGATGACTCATTTTGTAGATCAGCTTGAACAGAAGGGTCTGGTAAAAAGGAGAAGATCCAGCAAAGACAGAAGAATCGTACAGATTGTAATGACAGCTAAAGGAAAAAATATGTTTAACAGAATACGCAAAATCCAGAACGAACACTTCAGCAATTTTTTATCAAGATTCAACCCTCAGGACAGGAAAAGGTTCGTTGAAACTTTTAACGAACTTCATAGCCTTATTGTAAAATACGAGGATAAAACAGATGTTTAAAAAATATGTTATACTTATATTATACTATATAGTAACTCTCACTCTCCCTCTGTCAGCATCACAGAGCACAACCATTACACTCAGTGAGTGCATAAGATATGCAAGAGAGAATAATAAAACCCTGCTGGCAAGAAAAGAAGAGATAAACGAGGCCCGGATGGAGCTTCTTAATGCAGCCGGAAATTTCCTTCCTTCAATTACAGCCGGAGGAAATATAATCCGCCTGGATGAAGAGCCCAGCCCTTTCCCGCAGGCGCTTGAAGAACTGATGCCTTTGGCGGCGGATGAACCATACAGAACCGATACAATGTATGAAATAAATGCGCAGGTACAGCTGCCTCTTTTCACCGGATTCAGAAACCGCTCCCTTTACCGCAGCGCGCGCAAGTCGCTTGAAATAAGTAAAGAGAACTATCGCAAGGAACTGAACAATCTTGAACACAGCGTAACAGAAGCTTTTTACAGGGCGCTCCTTGCTGAAGAGATAAAAACACTTAATAAAGAATCTGAAAAAAGGCTTATACGGTATAAAAAGCAGACTCAAACCCTTTATGAAAACGGGCTGGCTTCCCGGCTGGATCTTCTTCGCTCGGAAGTTCAGGTTTCAAACATAAGGCCTCAGATAATAGAATCAAAAAACAATCTTCGAGCCGCCAGATCATCTTTAGCCATGTTAATTGGAAAACAGCACAGAGATATTATACCGGAAGGCGATTTGAAATTTAAAAGAATTTATCACGATCTTGAAGAAGCGGTAGATAAAGCTTTAACTCAGAGGCCCGAAATGAAAATGCTCAGGCTGCAAAAAGCCGCGGCAAAAGAGGGGATTACAATTGCGCGCTCCGCCGGATTACCGCAGGTATTTGCGTCATATAACTGGAAGACCGAACATCCGGACGGAACTCGGGACGCCTGGGGAGACAGCTGGAACATAATGCTGAATCTTTCCCTCCCGATTTTCCGGGGATTTTCCACATACTCCGAAACACAAAAAGCAGAATCCAGGAAAAAACAGCTCGGACATACGGCGGTTCAAACAGAAAGGGGCATAATACTGGAAGTGGAAAATGCTTTCCATGAGCTTATAAAGGAAGAAGAAAGAATATCGGCCCTGCGTAAAAATGTCGAACAGGCGAAAGAAGCCTTCAAAATGGCCGAAAGGCAGTACAGGGAGGGCTTAATAAACAATCTTGAATTTATGGATACCGAACTTGATTATATGCAGGCAAGAATAAGTCTTTTCAGCGCTAAAGCCGATTATATAATATCTGAAAGCCTGCTTATAAAGGCAACAGGAGGAGAATAAAAAATGAAAAAAGGGGAAATTATAACACTGGCGGCGCTTTTATTAATCGGCGCTGCATTGATATATACAGTTTCGAGAAGGCAGGAAGCTGAGATTGCTGAAGAAAGTCGAAGAGAAGAACAGCGGGGCCTTGCCGTACGCTCAGCCAACCCCGAAGAAACAACACTAACGGTTTCCCGTACTTTTACGGGAGATTTATCTGGAAGCGATCAGGCAGTTATATATTCGGAGGCCCCGGGAAGACTCAGAGAATACCTGGTCAAAGAAGGCGACGAGGTTGAAAAAGATGAGGTTATCGCCCTTGTTGACAGGGAAGTAACCGGCATGGAATTTGAGATGCTCAGGGTCCGCTCCCCCATTGATGGAACCATAACAAGGCTTTATCTCGCACGAGGCGACACCGTAAACCAGCAAAAACCGCTTGCGGTGGCAGCTGACCTGAACACAATGAAAGTAGCCTTTCATATACCGGAAAGAGACCTTGCGTACGTATCAAAAGGTAAACCGGCACTATTGACCACAAGCGCATGGCCTGAAAAAACATTCGAAGGAGAGGTAGACCGAATATCACTTTCACTTGAAAGGGCCAGCAGAAGCGCATACGCCGAAGCAGTCTTTAAAAACCCCGAGAGCCTTCTTAGGCCCGGAATGTTCGCTCAGCTCGAAGTAATATCCCGCACAATCCAAAACGCTATAGTACTCCCGGAAGATGCGGTGGTTAGAGACCCCGATAATGACTGTTACTGCGTATATATAGTGGAAGACAGCAAGGCGGTTAAGAGAGTTGTTGAAACCGGTTATTCGCAAAATAATAAAATACAGATAACTTCAGGCGTAACCACACAGGAACGGGTCATAATAGAGGGCCAGAGATTTGTAGAAGATGGACAGAGAGTCAGAGAAATAGAATGAGAATATACGAAACCGCAGTAAGAAAAAGAGTCACTTTTATAATGATTTTCCTGGCGGTGGTGGGATTCGGTATTGTATCTCTTTTTCAGCTCCAACCCGAACTGCTTCCCGACATTGATTTTCCTGCAGTCACTGTTATACAGGATTATTCCGGCGTAGGTCCCGAAGAAATAGAATCTCTTATCTCCAGACCTACGGAACAGGCGGTCTCAGGAATAAGCAGAGTTGAAAATGTATCCTCTTCCATTCAGGAGGGGCGCTCAATCACAATTATTGAATTTGAGTGGGGAACAAACATGGATGCAGCAGTATCCGATGTAAGAGATGCAATGGGCAGAATAGAAAGGCAGCTCCCCGATGATGCATCCTCTCCTTTCATAATTAGATTCGATATTAATGCAATGCCTATAATGATGATAGGCCTCAGCGGACCGTATGACCGCTTAGAAATGAGGGAGATATCAGAAAATATTGTTGAACCAAGGCTGGAGAGTGTCGAAGGAGTTGCAGCGGCGGATACAAGAGGGGGACAGGAAAGAGAAATCCGGATAGAATTGGACAAAAACAGGATTGAATCTCTGGGAATCCCGATAAGCAGTATCGTCTCCGCTGTCGGTAGTGATAATATTACCAGACCGGGCGGAAGCATTAAAACACCGAAAAGAGAACTCATTTTGAGAACGTCGAATGAATTTCGGAATGTAGATGATATCAAAGACGTAATTATAACAACCCGGGAAGGCGTACCGATACATGTAAGCGACGTAGCTCAGGTAAAAGATACCTTCAAAGACCGTGAGAACGAAATGTTGATAGACGGCGAACCGGGAGTAATGCTTACAATCCAGCGCCAATCGGGAGCAAATACTGTACAGACATCCCGCAATGTAAGGGAAGAGGCTGAACGAATCAGGGATGAACTTCCCGCAGGAGTATCTTTCACTGTACTTATGGACCAGGCCGAATTTATAGAACAGTCCATCGGGAACCTGGCAAACATTGCCTTACAGGGAGGACTGCTGGCCGTTATTGTTCTAATGCTTTTTCTTGGAAATATACGCGCGACATTAATCATTGCGATATCAATACCTATTTCCATAATTGCAAGCTTTACCGCGCTAAGAGCAGGCGGGCTAACCATAAATGTAATGTCTCTTGGAGGCCTCGCTCTTGCTATCGGAATGCTTGTAGATAATTCAGTGGTTGTCCTGGAAAACATATACCGACACAGGGAGGAAGGACAGTCCCCTGCCGAAGGAGCTATCTGGGGAACCCATGAGGTAGCCATGCCTATCGTTGCATCAACGCTGACTACCATTTCCGTATTTCTTCCGATATTCTTTGTTCCCGGAATAGCAGGTATATTTTTTAGAGAACAGGCTCTTACCGTGACCCTCTCTCTCGCAATATCTTTAATAGCCGCTCTTACGCTTATACCCCTTATGAGCTCGCTCATACTGAGAGGAAAAATAGGTGCCGTGGAATTGAAAAAAGGTAAAACTGACAGAATAAAGCAAAAAATAAAAAACAGCATGAATAAAATGGAAAACATATACAGAAGAAGCCTTAACTGGACTCTATCCCATAAAAAAATGGTTGTCACAGCTGTCCTTGCTCTTTTTATTTTTTCCATCTCTGCCGTATTTGTATTGCGGTGGATACCATCTGAATTTATGCCCAGAGTTGACGACGGCAGGATAAACGTAAACATAGACCTTCCGGTGGGAACCCGCCTCGAAGAAACAATAAATAAGACCTCGGAAATAGAAAAAATCGCTATTGAAAACATAAAAGAGCATGAAATTGAAACTGTTCGCTCCCAAATAGGGCCGGGCGGTTTCATGGGGGGCAGAACAGGCTCTCATGTATCCCGGATAAATATAGAGCTTATACCGGCAAGCAGGCGCCAGAGATCCCAGGAGGAAATAGCAAACGGGATAAGAGAGAGTCTGACTGACATTCCCGGAGCCAACATAAGGGTAGGAATGGGGGGCGGAATGGGGGGCGGAGGAGCTTTCGGCACAGACAGCCCGATAGAGGTTGAAATTTTTGGGTTTGATCTCCGAAAGCAAGCGGAGATAGCTGAGAGAATAAAAGAGGTCATTGAGGATATACCCGGAACGGCTGATGTGCGCACCGGAATCGAAGATCCTCGCCCGGAATATTCTGTAACTGTGGACCGTCGCAGAGCAGGTTCCATGGGCCTTACAGTTCAGTCTGTGTCATCTCAGCTTGAGGCCTATACCCTCGGTCAGACAGCCGGTTTTTTTAGAACGGGAGAAGATGAATACCCCATAACCGTGCGCCTCAGAGAAAAAGACCGGGAAAACATTCAGAATATACACAATCTCCCCATACTTTCTCAAGAAGGGCAGATAATACCCCTTAAAAGCGTAACAAACATTTTTCCTTCCGAAGGCCCGGTCGAAATAAACAGGTATAACCAGAGAAGAAGGACAACCGTATCAGCTGACTATACAGGCAGAGACCTCGGTGGAATCAGCAGACAAATTGAAAATGCAATAGACGAACAGATTATATTACCCGAAGGATTCTTTGTAAACATGGGGGGGGAGGTTGAGGAGCAGCGTGAGACATTTTTCTGGCTGGGCCTTGCATTTCTGGGTGCCATAATTCTTGTCTATATGGTAATGGCATCTCAATTCGAATCACTGCTTGACCCATTCATAGTTTTATTTACAATCCCCATGGCCCTAATCGGCGTTGTCTGGATGCTCTTTTTTACCGGAACAAGCCTTTCGATAATATCAGCCATCGGTATAATTATGCTGACCGGCATTGTCGTAAACAACACCATAGTTCTGGTAGATTACACAAATCTTCTCAGGGCCAGGGGTTTTGAACTCAAAGATGCTGTAATCACCGCAGGACGCAAAAGATTAAGGCCGGTTCTCATGACAGCGCTGACTACTATGCTTGCAATGACCCCCATGGCTCTTGGTCTCGGGGAAGGAGCAGAGCTGAGCTACCCAATAGCCCGCTCGCTCATCGGAGGTCTGCTGGCAGCAACATTTCTTACCCTTTACGTAATACCTGTGGTGTATACAATATTTGAATCGCGCCTGAATCGAAAGGAGGCTGAACTTTGAAAGCACTTATGCTTATATATAATGCGGCAATTGAAAGCATGGTAAAAGAGTGTATGAGGGAATGTAATTTAAAATCCTTCACCAAGTTTCCCCGCATACAGGGGGCAGGAAAAAGCGCTGGTCCCAGGCTTGACACTCATGTCTGGCCGGGGATTAATAACGGCCTTTTCATTGTAACCGAGGACGAAAACATTCCTGAAATGCTGGAAAAAGTAAAACGCCTTAAGAAAGAACACCCCCGTGACGGGGTCAAAGCCTACGTTCTGCCCGTTGAAGAATCAGTGTAGAATAAACTCAAAAGTATAAAAGTATAACCCCGACATCAGATTAGGCGGGCTACACGCTCACCGAGCCTTACGCACTCTTCTTCAGCTTTTTCATCAGGGGAGCCTATAGAAACCGGCCCGTAATGTCCGCCAGAAGAAGTTCCTTTTATCACCATTCCATGAACAAGCATAGCCTGCAGCAATGCCATAATGGTGCTTTCTGCGCCGCCGCCAAGAATCCCTGAAGAAGCAAAAGCGCCGCCAGCTTTACCCTCAAGCTTTCCGTGATATTTAACGCTTTCATCCAGCAGCTTTTTTATTTCCGCGGCAGGAAGTCCGTAATATGTGGGTGAGCCTATTATTATTCCGTCAGCATTGAGGAAATCTTCCGGCGAAACATCTTTTACATCTCTAATCTCAGCTTCAGCCGAAGCCTTCTCAACTCCCTTTGAGACGCTCTCTGCCATCAAACGGGTATTACCGGTTCTTGAATAATAGACAACTAATACCTTCTTCATAAAATTCTCCTTTTCTTAGAAATTACTCTCTTACCTGCTTCAAAACACATACAAATTTATTTGATTAATATTATTATTTATGTTAATCTAAATCCACAAATGATATTATACATTATTTAAACAGTCTCTTCATTAAATCTGTTTTTTAATATAAATAGTTAGTAAAAGAATTTTCCAAAAAGGAGTTTAAAACATATATGAACAAAGAAGACAAAGACACGCTTGAAGTTGAAGGAGTCATTAAAAAACTATACCCCAATGCATTTTTCAAAGTCAAACTTGATATCGGGGAAGATATACTCTGTCATCTTTGCGGGAAAATGAGAAAAAAATACATTAAACTTACAGCAGGCGACCGGGTCCGTGTGGAAATTTCAAAATACGATCCAGAAAAAGGCAGAATAGTATACCGCTTAAGCGGGACTACATACTACAAAAGAAAGAACAAGCCCCACTGGAAAAAATAAACTTTATTTCTCTTAATTATTAATGCCGACTAATTTTATATTGAAAACGAGAGTGTGCCCGGCGAGCGGATGATTTGCGTCAATAATTATACTTTCATCCTTGACACCTGCAACCCTGACAATTTGCGCCCTGCCTGAATTTGGGTCTTTTGTCTGCAGAGACATACCAACCTTAGGCTCAATATTATCAGGAAGCTTTTCTTTGGAAACCTCAAATACCAGGTCTTCTCTTTTTTCACCGTAAGCATCCTGAGATTCAATTTTTACTTCCTTGTCCTGGCCTTCTTCCATTCCCAATACCGCATTTTCAAAACCCGGAATTATCTCACCGCTTCCTACTGTGAATTCAAGAGGTTTTTCTTCCGACTTGTCAAAAACCTCTCCATCTTCCACTCTTCCTTCATAATGCACTTTGACTCGATCCCCGTTACTCACTGCCATGATTTTCTCCTGTTTTTCTGTCACTCTTAAATTATTTACCTTTTACCTGGGATTAAAGTAACAAATATGATTCTATTATTCAAATCAATATAATGTGAGAACCACCTCTGACTGACATAACACTTCCCCCATTTTTCAGGAACTTTTCATATCAGCTGCAATTATCACCGCTTCCGCGATTTCCTTCATTGATTTACGAAGATCCATACTCTTCTTCCGGAGGGCCTTGTAAGCCTCCTCTTCCGTTATGGCGCTGTTTTTCATTATTACGCCCTTTGCTTTTTCTATAATTTTTCTGGTTTCGATCTCTTCCCTGGCCTTTAATATTTCGTCACTTAAGCGCGTATTTTCAATTGCCACCGCCGCCTGTCCGGCAACGGAATGAAGAATCCGGATCTCCTCTGCTGTAAAGTCATGCTTTTTTGCGGTGTAAGAGTTTATAACGCCTATGACCCTGCCTTTAATAATCATCGGAGCAGCAAGCATTGAAACAATGCCTTCTTTTCTGGCTATGCCGGGATACATATAATCCCTGTTATCGGTTACATCGCTAACCGCGATAACCCTTTTCTCCAGAACAGCCTTTCCGCTTATGGACTGCCCCACCTTTACCGGCGGCTTGTCCTTGTAATTATTGCTGAGACTCTGTGTTGCTGCTATGACAAGCTCATTTTTCTTTTCGTCCAGGAGCATTATAGAACATATTTTCGAATTCAGAAGCTGAGCGGTCAATATAACGATAAGCTGAAGTATTTCATTTAAATAATTGTCAGAAACGATAGTTCTGCTTATACGTGAAAGAATATCTAGCTGTTCTTTTTTCCTTTGGAATTCGCCTTGCATCACAGCATTTTTAACGGCGCCTCCCAGAAACCCGGCAACCCGGGAAAGAAAATCCACCTGAGAGCCCGAAAACTCATACTCCTTCTTATTTTGAAGATTTATAACACCTATAAGTTCTTCCTTTGAAACCACGGCGATGGAAAGGAAAGACTCATAGGCCTCTTCAGGAAGCTCGGGAAACCCCTTAAACCTTGGATCCTCGTATGCTTTTGATTTCAACTTAACAGGCTGTTTCTTCTCAGCAACCCATCCGGTAATTCCCTCACCGATATCAAGCCTTACCTTTCCAATAGCGCCTGGACGGGGATTTTTTGAGGCCTTCATAATAAGCGCATCCTCATCCTCATCATACAAATAGACAAAACATGAATCCGCGTTCGTATATCTTACCGACAAATCCACTATGCTGTTCAATATATCCTCA
Source organism: Elusimicrobiota bacterium (assembly GCA_003553445.1). GTDB lineage: Bacteria > CG03 > SLGR01 > SLGR01 > SLGR01 > PWEK01. The sequence goes on along the minus strand of PWEK01000041.1, from coordinate 1,405 downwards.
AGGGCGAGATTTGAATTTATAATATCCGCCACTTCATACATTATTTTCAGCTCTTCTTCTCTCTGTTTAAGTCTTTCCTCAATATTCACAATAATTGCCTCCCGGCCTTACACATATGCCTTTACCGGCAAGATACTCCTTGACTCTCTTAATGGACCACTTAGAATAATGAAATATGGAGGCAGCAAGTACCGCATCCGCGCCTCCGAGCAAAATCGCATCAGCAAGGTGCTTTTTTTCTCCCGCTCCCCCGGAAGCGATAACAGGTATGTTTACAGCATCCGACACAGCCGCAGTGAGCTCGATATCATAGCCGCAGCATTTGCCGTCATAATCCATACTGGTAAGAAGTATTTCGCCGGCCCCCAAATCTTCCAGTCTGAGAACCCACTGTATGACATCCAAACCCGCAGCCTCTCTACCCCCGTATGTATAGACCTCCCATCTTTTTTTCGAAGTCCTCTTTGCATCAACAGCGGCAACTATACACTGGCTCCCGAAGGCCTCGGCCGCTTTTTTCACAAACCCGGGGTCTTCCACCGCAGAGGTATTAACCGAGACCTTATCGGCACCGGAATCAAGCAGCCTGCTTATATCTTCCAGAGTTCGTATCCCCCCTCCTACAGTAAATGGAATAAAGACCTTTTGTGAAACCCTTTCAGCAAGCCTGCTGACTGTTTTTCTTCTTCCGCTGGAAGCCGTTATATCAAGAAAAACCAGCTCGTCCGCGCCTGCCTTTGAATATTTTTCGGCAATTTCTACAGGATCACCTGCATCCCGCAGATTTTCAAAGCCCACCCCCTTTACGACCCTTCCGTCCTTAATATCAAGACAGGGAATGATTCTTTTAGCAAGCATATCCTTTTCCTTCAGAGGCCATCAGCATAAAATTTCTAAGCAGCTTCAGACCGGAGCATGAGCTTTTTTCCGGATGAAACTGCACTCCCCATATTTTTCCTTTCGTTACCGCAGAAACGAATTGCTCTCCGTAACCTGTCAGAGAAGCGGCTGTATCCTCTTCAGGAACGACATGGTATGAATGATTAAAATAAAAATATGTGTTTTCAGGAATATCTGAGAACATATCCTTTCCTTTCCCGGTCGGCTCAACCTGATTCCATCCCATGTGGGGAACCTTGACTCCTTCCGGCAGCTTTTCTACAGAACCCTCAATTATTCCAAGTCCTTTAAAGTATCCATGCTCCCGGCTTTGCGATAACAGAACCTGCATTCCCAGACAAATACCGAGGTATGGCCTGTTACTGCCCAGATACCCCTTAAGAGGAGTAAGCATCTCTCTTTGAGATAGATTCTCCATCGCACGACCAAAAGCCCCCACACCGGGCAGAACCAGGGCTTCGGCAGATTCTATATCCTCCGCTTTTGATGTTCTTAAAACCTGCGC
>PWEK01000061.1 GCA_003553445.1 Elusimicrobiota bacterium | reverse complement strand
TATAAGAAATTAAATCCGGCGGAATTGAAAAGAAATATAGATTCGAAGATACAGATGCTGTTTGATGCTTACATGGAAAAAAACGGCGCCTCTGCTACGAAGCCTTTTAAAAAACAAAACTTAAAAACAGAAAATTACGGTCAGGTTTTAAATGATTTAACAGCCTCTATTTCGGTTAGGTAGTTAAATGATTTGACAGGTCCTGTTTTTGAGTTTTTAAATATAAATATGTATACTTAAGCGAAGCATAAAAGAAAGGAGCTAAAAGTGCCTTATACAAAAACAAAGTACCCCCCGTGGAGTTGGTCAAATTCAAGAAAATCGACTTTTGAAGAATGTAAAAGAAAGTATTATTACAATTATTATCTCTCCCATAACGGCTGGGAAGATGATGCGGATGAGATGTCTAAAAAAGCATACAGGCTCAAGAATATGACCGGCATACATCTCATTCTCGGAAGCGCAGTCCATGAGGCCGCTGAATATACATGTAAAATCATATCAGGTTCGGGAAAGCTTCCGGAAAAAAAAGTTTTAATTGATAAAGTGAGGTTTCTTTTAAACCAGGCCTGGAAAGAATCAAAAAATCCCCGCCAGTGGATGCAGAGTCCTAAGAGATATTTTATGCTCTATGAATTTTATTACGGTTACGGCATATCGGAAAAGGTTATTGGCAAAATTAAAAAGAAAATGAATGCCTCGGTGCCGAATATACTGAATTCAAAAACCGTGCGGGATATAGTAAATAATGACTGCACTGTCAAGATAACGGAGGAAGTAGATAAATTTAATATTGAGGCAACACCTGTCTATGCTATTCCGGATCTGGTATACAGGGCTGATTCCGATAACTGGATTGTGGTAGATTGGAAAACCGGGCGGGAAAATGAAGAGCACGACAGTCAGATAAATACATATTCAATGTATCTAATAGAAAAGCATGGAGTTAATCCGGATAATATTACTGGAAGGATTGAATATCTCACGACAGGAAAAGCAAGAGATGTGGAAATAAGCAGGAATTCAATACAGGAAAACAAAGAAAAAATAAGAAATAGCATCTCAGAGATGCAGGAATGTCTGGCAGATGCAGAAAATAATATACCGCTTGAAATGGGGGAGTACCCCATGATGGAAAACAGGAAGCTGTGCAAATGGTGTAATTTTTATGAGCTATGCCACAGGAGTATATAATTGAGTATTAACTGTAAAAATTTCAATTCGGAGGTTGTATTTAATAAGGAAAAAAACCTGTTCCTTAAAATCGCGAAAAACAGGGGATTGAGTTAAAATGAAATCTTTAAAAAAAACATTCATACTGGATACAAATGTTCTGATTCATGATCCGGACAGCTTTTATGATTTTGCGGATAACCACGTCGTCCTGCCTCTTGCGGTAATAGAGGAGCTGGACCAGTTAAAGCAGTTTTCGGACGAAAGGGGGCGCAATGCTAGAATTGTAGCCCGTAAGCTTGACGCTTTGAGAGAAGCAGGGAAGATATCCGAAGGGGTTCCCACCTCCGGAGGCGGAACAATCCGCATAGAAACTAAGGTTAAGGCAAAGGTGCCTACCGAACTTGTAAGAAAGGCTGACAATGAAATTCTTTCCGTAGCTTTGGGATTAAAGGAGCGGGGAGAGAAAGTAATATTCATTACAAAAGATATAAACATGAGGGTAAAGGCCGAAGTTTTAGGTTTGCAGGTTCAGGATTTTGAAAAAGCCAAGGTTAGATTTGAGGAGCTTTACACAGGCTGGAGCGAAATAGAGATCGAAGATAAACTGGTTGATGAGTTTTATAACCAGAAAAAGATGCCTTACTCTTCAAAGTCATTTTTTCCCCATGAATTTGTTCTGATTCGCTCAAGCTCCAATTCAAAGAAAACTGCGCTGGGCAGGTATTCGCCTGATGAAAACCTTATCGTAAAAACAAGATATGAAAATGCCCGGCCATGGGGTCTGGATGCATTGAACCTTGAGCAGAAGTTTGCCCTTGAGGCTCTTTTAAATGAGGATATAAAACTTGTTACACTCGTAGGGATTGCCGGTACGGGTAAAACTCTGCTTGCTCTTGCCTGCGGATTACAGCTTACTTTTGACGAGGCCAGATACAGAAGGGTTCTGATTTCAAGGCCCATAGTTCCAATGGGTAAGGATATCGGATACCTTCCGGGCACAAAAGAAGAGAAGCTGACAAACTGGATGGGGGCTTTCTATGACAACCTTGAGTTTTTAGTTGACACAAGCGGCATAACGGTAGAAAGAAGCGGAGCAGGTTCTAATAAAAAAATGAAAATCCCGGAAATGGTTGATTCGTTATTCGATACGGGAAAAGTTGAAATAGAGGCATTGACTTATCTCAGGGGGAGAAGTATTCCGAATCAGTATGTGATAATTGACGAGGCCCAGAATCTCACCCCGCTGGAGGTTAAATCAATAGTCTCCCGCGCTGGAAAGGAGACGAAAGTGGTTCTTACGGGCGACCCGTATCAGATTGACAACCCCTATCTGGATTCTTCATCAAACGGCCTGACCTACCTTGCCGAAAAGTTTAAAGGACAGAATATTTTTGCCCACATAACTCTCTCCAGCAGCGAAAGAAGCAAGCTGGCAGGCCTGGCGGCCGGCCTTCTGTGAATATAAATTTTTGACAATAAGAGTGAATTTTTATATAAATTAAAATTGAAAAGTTTGAATTGAAGGTGATTTATAGCTATAGAAATATAAATGAAAGGAAAAAATATGAAATACGCAGTAGTTGAAAATGGAAGCAACCAGCTTCTGGTTGAGCCCGGAGACAGGGTTCTGGTAGATGAGCATGATTTAAAGAAGGGGGATTCATATAAATGGGAAAAGGTCATGTTTTTAAGGGACGATGAAAAGACCGAGATAGGGACCCCGTATTTAAAAAAGGTAAAAGTAAAAGGTGAAGTTAACGGTATGGTTAAAGGCCCTAAAGTTATAAACTACAAGAAGAAGAGAAGAAAGGGATATTCCAGAAAGGTCGGCCACCGTCAGAAATACACGGAAGTTACGGTAAAGGAGATAGGATAAGATGGCTCATAAAAAAGGAAAAGGCTCTACGCAGAATAAAAAGGACAGTGCCGGTCGAAGGCTGGGAATAAAAGCATTTGACGGCCAGTCTGTCAAAGCCGGAAGCATCATAGTAAGGCAGAGAGGCACAAGGTATTTTCCGGGTTATAATGTCGGCAGGGGGAAAGATGATACCTTATACGCAAAGGAAACCGGCATAGTAAAATTCAAGAGAAAAAAGGATAAAAAAACAATAAACGTCCTCAACGGTTGAAAATTATATATTGTGCTCTTTTTTTCTTATTTATTCAGGAAAAGGATGGATATTAAAGGTATGGCTGTTCTTTTTCTTCAGGCGGCATAATGCGCTACGTAGTTAAACTCGGAACAAGGCTGCTGACAGATGAGTCCGGCGAGTTAAATAAGAAAAATATCCAAAGAATAGCATCTGAGATAGGGGAGCTGATAGATTCGGGTCACGAATTTATTATTGTTTCTTCAGGAGCCATAGGCGCCGGCTGCGGAAGACTCGGGCGCCGGCCTTCAGAAATGAGCACAAGAGAGAAGCAGGCAGCCGCAAGTGTTGGACAGACTGATCTTATAAACGCATACAGGGGCTTTTTTGAAAAGCAGGGGCGGACAGTCGGGCAGATACTTGTTACATCCCAGGAGTTAAATGCCCGGAGAAGTTATCTAAATATAAGAAATACAATAAATACGCTTGTGGAAATGGGTATAATTCCCGTAATAAATGAAAATGATACGGTTGCGGTTGAAGAAATAAGATATGGGGACAATGACCGGATTGCGGGTATAGTGGCAGCAAAGGTGGATGCGGACAGCCTGATAATACTTACAAATGTGGACGGTTTGATCGGGAATGGCGGAAAATTAGTAAAAGAAATTGACAGGGTTACCCCTGAGATAGAAGAACTGGCGGATTCGGAAATATCTGAATTTTCTTCAGGCGGAATGAAATCCAAAATTGAAACCGCCAGAATGGTTTCAAATGTGTGCGGCATAGATACATACTTTGCCAGCGGGCTTAAGTACGGAAATATAAAAAAAATATGCGCCGGCGGTAATCCCGGCACGGTTTTTTCAGGAAGAAGAAAAGTAATATCCCACAAAAAGAGGTGGATAGCGGGGTTGAACTGCTCCGGAAAAATAGAAATTGACAGCGGAGCGGTAAGGGCTTTGGCTGAAAGAAACTCCAGTCTTCTTACCGTTGGAATAAAATCTGTTAAGGGTGAATTTCGTGAAGGCGATGCCGTAAAATGTACGGATAGCGCCGGCAGGACTGTTGCGGTAGGCCTGTCAAATTACTCATCCTCGGATTTGAAGAAAATTGCCGGCATCAGAAGTTCCAAGATAAAGGGTATTCTGGGATACGGGGACTATGAAGAAGCCATTCATAAAGACAACCTGGTGATTCTTTCGAAAACGAAAAAGGAGTGTTAGATGAATACTGAAGAAATGGAAAAAAAGGAAAAAATATTCGAAGTTGCCAAGAATGCGGTTATCTCTTCCAGGCAGATGAGAAAAGCAGGGTCGTCCCAAAAAAAAGACGCCCTGGTAAAGATAGCCGAGTTGCTTGAGTCAAAGGCGGATGATATAAAATTCAGAAATGAAATAGATGTGGAAGCCGCCAGGGAAGACGGACTTCCTGAAGCTCTTATTGACAGGCTCATTCTGGATGATAAAAGAATTAAATCAATGACCGATGGCATAAGAGAAGTGGCGGAAATGGAGGACCCTGTAGGCCAGATTATAGAGGAAAGAGAGGGGCCAGGGGGACTGAAAATAAGGAAGGTAAGGGTGCCGCTGGGTGTTATTGCCATGGTTTACGAATCCAGGCCCAATGTCACGGCTGATGCGGCAGCATTATGCTTGAAGTCTTCCAATTCGGTTATTCTAAGGGGAGGTAGCGAAGCCCTGAACTCCAATCTTGCTATCGGACACTTTATACAGGAGGCATTGTCGGAAACAGAACTTCCTGCGAAATCAGTCCAGGTTGTTGAAGATACAGACAGGGAGCTTGTTAATCATCTGATATCTCTTAAGGGCATGGTTGATATTGTTATACCCAGGGGAAGCGAGAAAATGATTGAGACTATAACGGAGAAGAGCAAAATTCCGGTTATAGGCCATGGAAAGGGGTTATGCCACATATATATTGACGAGACAGCTGACGGCCAAAAGGCCGCTGATATAGTTTTTAATGCAAAGGTTCAAAGGCCGGGTGTCTGTAATGCCGTTGAAACACTTCTTGTTCACAGCTCCGCCGCAGGGGATATTCTTCCGGGTGTTTTGAAAAAGCTTGAGGATGCCGGGGTTGAGCTTGTCGGGGATGAAAGGGCAAAAGATGCATACGAAATGCAGCCGGCATCAAAAGAGGATTGGTCCAGCGAATATCTTGGTCTCAAGCTCTCGGTAAAGGTTGTTGATTCAGTCCGCGAGGCTGTCGAGCATATAGAGCGGTTCGGTTCTCATCATTCTGATGCGATAATAACTGAAGATAAGGAAAACTGCGGCTATTTTCTAAACAATGTGGATTCCGCATGCGTGTATTGCAATGCATCTACGAGGTTTACTGACGGCAGCCAGATGGGGCTTGGCGCGGAAATAGGTATATCAAATCAGAAACTGCATGCAAGGGGCCCGATGGGTGTCCGAGAATTAACGACTTATAAATATCATATGATGGGCACGGGGCAGGTTCGCACCTGAAAAAAATGTTCTTTAAATGAAAATTGTTCTATACGGTGGGGCATTTGATCCTCCACATATCGGACATATGGAAATAGCTGCAGCCGCTTATGAAAAAGTCTGTCCCGATAAACTTATTTGGATACCCTCGAAAAACCCTCCTCACAGGAAGATAGAGGGAGAAAGCGCGGAAAACAGGCTTAAAATGCTGAGGAAATGGGCTGAGGATAAGCCTGAATACGGGGTCTCTGATGCGGAGCTGGAAAAAGAGCATAGCGGGTATACGGTGGAAACTGTGAGGAAGTATAAAAATAATAACCCCCGGGCGAAACTTTTTATTTTAATAGGCACTGACGAGGCTGAGGATTTCAAAAGCTGGAAGGATTATAAAAAAATTATTTCTATGAGTACTCCGGTAATAGGCAGACGGAAGAAGAGGGGGTCTCTGCCTTCCGTTTTGAAAGAAAATGCAGTATGCCTGGAAAACGGAATTTTAGATGTCAGCTCCTCGGAATTGAGAAAGCTGCTGTATTCCGGTAAAGGGATAAGCGGTTATGTGGACAGAGTTATTGAAGAGTATATAAAAGCCCATAATCTCTACAAAAAGTGAATAAGTTTATAATAGCTGCAACTGCCGTGGGTGTGTTATTTGTAACATTGACCGTATTTAGTCCGGTTAAGAGAAGTATTCTGCGCGGCGATAGAATAAATATTCTTATAGTGGGTGTAAGTGAGGTTGATAATGTCAGGCATGCCGATGTTGTAAAGATTCTTAGTTACGAGCCTGTAACCGGGTTTTTCGATATTGTCTCAATTCCCAGGGATTCAATGATATCGGTATCCGGGGATGTTACCTGGAGAAGAATACAAAAGCTGGATGAGGTTTTTGCCAGGATTGACAGAAAGCACGATAATCCGGACAGGGTTTTTGAAAAATTTAAATTGAAGGTTGAAGATTTTCTCAGGGGGTTTGAGTTTCATAATTACCTGGAGATAAGTTACGCCGCTTTTACAGATTTTATAGACGAGCTGGGTGGAATTGAAATGGATATCTTAAGAGAGATGAAATATGAGGATAAATCGCAGGATCTTTATATTAATTTTTCTACGGGAAGGTATCTTTTAAACGGCGAGAACGCATTAAAGTATGTGCGATACAGGGACGATGTCAGGGGAGATATAGGCAGGCTGAAAAGACAGCATGCTTTTATAAATGCAGTCTTAAATAAAATTAAATCACCCGAGGGAGCGCTCTCTTTTTACAGAGCGTTAAGGGCAGCCAATGAAAATATTGAAACCGATCTGGGCATTTTGGATTTTTCTGTTATTGCCGATGAGGCGCGGAATTTTAATCTTCAAAATTACAGGGTTCAGAAAGTGCCCGGGGAGCCTGTGATGCGCTGGGGAAGGAGCTACTGGCAGGCGGATAAAAGAAGATTAAACGATGTTATGGATGTAGTTAAAAATTCCCATTTGATAAATCTGCCCGCTGCAAAGGCTGATACCGGAAAAAGAGTTTCAACAAGGGTAACGGCAGAAGTGTGGAATGCTACCGGAAAATCGGGGCTGGCAAGGGAAATGACTGAATACTTAAGAAGAAGAAACGTAGATGTTGTGCGTTATGGAAACTATGGAGTAAGGAGGAGACACACGCAGATTATATCGCGTACGGGTGATTTGAAACCGGCAAGGGAAGTTGCTAACATCATCGGATGCAGGAATATTGAAACCAATCTGGACTTCAGCAGAATGGTGGATATTAATGTGGTAATAGGTGAAGATATTAATAAGGTATGGGAGTATTAGATAACAAGAAACTGGTAAAAAAGGCTGCAGAAGCGATAGGTGAAAAGAGAGGAGAAAATACGGTTGTGTATGATGTCAGGGAACTGACCTCATTTACGGATTTTATATTGATGACAACTGTGAAGTCTTCCGTTCAGATAGAAGCTGTAATTAAAGACTTGAAAAAAAACATAAAACGGAGACCGGACCATGTGGAAGGGGAAAAAACAAGCGGTTGGGTTCTTGTCGATTACGGTGGTGTTATAATTAATGTTTTTCTGCCTGACTGCAGAAATTTTTATAACCTTGAACGCATATGGGGAGAGGCAAAAAAGATAAAATGTACATAATTGATATTAAAAAATGCATAAGCGATTATACCGGTTTGGAGGAGGTTAAATTATCTGTTCCTCCCCGAAAACTGGAAGGTGATATTTCAACAAACGCCGCAATGGCTGCGGGAATGGATGCCGGTCGGCTCCTTAAAAGAATTCAGCAGCTGCCGTGTGTGGAAAAGGCGCAGAGTGCAGGGCCCGGATTTATAAATATAACATTGACGATGGAGGCGCTCAGGCAGGAAGTAAGAGAGATTGTTTCGTCACCTGCCGAATACGCCAGAAGCGAGGAAAAAAAGAAGGTTCTCTTTGAAATGGTGAGTTCAAACCCTACCGGCCCTCTTCATATAGGACACGGCAGGGGGGCGGCTATAGGGGATTCCCTTGCCAGGATGTATGAAAGGCTCGGTTATGAGGTTTACAGGGAGTACTATGTAAATAATACAGGGCGGCAGATGAAAATTCTGGGAGAGAGTATATTTAATACGGCAAAAGGCCTGGATATACCCGACTGCGGTTATAAAGGGAGCTATATTAAAGAGATAGCCGATGACTTAAAGGGGTGTGAGGACAGCCGGCAGTGCGCTGAAAAAGCATCTCAGAAGATACTAAAAAAACACCTTGATGTTTTAAAAAACTTCGGGGTTGAATATGATGATGTGTTTTATGAATCCTGGTTATTCTCAAGAGATGAGGTTGATGACATAGTTCGGATCCTGGCGGAAAAAGGGCTTATTTTCGAGAAAGACGGGGCATCCTGGTTTAAAAGCACCTTATACGGTGATGACACCGACAGGGTTCTGAAAAAGAGCGATGGGGAATACACTTATTTTGCTTCAGACTGCGCTTATCACAGAAATAAAGCTTCAAGATTTGATAAAATTATTAATATCTGGGGAGAGGACCATCATGGGTATGTGCCCAGAATAAAAGCCTTCTGGAAAGCCATGGGGTATGATAAAGATGCACAGCTGGATGTGATGCTTTATAAACTTGTTGACTTAAAAAGAGGAAGCAGAAAAATCTCCATGTCTACGAGAGAGGGGGAGTACGTGACCCTCGAAGAGGTGATCGGGGAGGTTGGCTCTGATGCCTCGCGTTTTTTTATGCTTATGCGAAGCAGCGATGCAAAACTCGAGTTTGATCTGGAGCTTGCAAAGAAAGAGGATAAAACAAATCCCGTATATTATGTTCAGTATTCTCATGCCCGCATATGCTCGGTCTTTTCAAAGAAAGGCATTAAGCCGGAGGATATCGGTCCCGAAGCAGCCACAATGCTGGATGCGGAAGAAAAGAATGTTATAAAAACAATATCCAGATTTCCTTATGTTCTTGAAAAATGTGTCAGGTTAAGCGCTCCTCACTTTATGACGGAATACCTGAGGGAGGTTGCTGTCGGTTTTCATAAGTATTACGATACGGTCAGAATTTTAGATACTGAAAAAGAGGAGGCCAGACTTCTTCTGCTTAAAGCGGTAAAGAACATAATAGCAAACGGCCTCGAGCTTGTCGGGGTGTCAGCCCCGGAAAGGATGTAGCTATGAAATTAAGGTGGTACGGACAGGCGCGCATACATATAGAAACCGGCGGCGGAGAAAGTATTCGGATAGTTTGCGACCCTTATGACAGTTCTCTAGGGTATAAAGTTCCTTCGGAAAAAGCGGAGATTGTAACTGTTTCTCACGGACATTTTGACCATAGCGCTGTTGATACTGTTAAAGGTTCGCCTGAAATTATAGATTCGGCGGGAGAATATGAAATTCCCCCGGTTCGCATAAAAGGAATAAAATCCTGGCATGATAACAGCGGCGGAAAGGAAAGGGGTTCCAATGTAATCTTCAGGTTTGAGATGGAAAATATAATCTTTGTTCACATGGGGGATATAGGACATGTTCCGTCATCCGGACAGCTGGAAAAGATAAAACCCTGCGATATACTTGCCGTTCCGGTAGGGGGTGTTTATACAATTGACAGCAAATCCGCTTACGAAACAGTTAACCTTATAAATCCCCGGGTTGTAATTCCAATGCATTATGATACACCATCAAACAAGATAGGTCTTCAGCCGCTTGGGTATTTTTCGGACCGCTTTCTTGATGTACAGAGATTAAGAGAGTTTGCCGGAGGCAGGGATATACTGCCGAAAAATCTTACTGTATGGGAATTAATGGCTCATGGGGAGAGATAGGAAGTAATAGGAGGAGAGGGGTTTGAGGGCTTTTAGATTGCGGATATAGGGCTTCAGAAAGCACGAAAATTTAGATTATATAAGTCAGGCATAAGTTTGACTGGTATTATAAATTTTGATAAATTACAGGTAATTTTGCTTCTATAGAAATGGTGGTTGCAGAAGATGACAAGATAATTAAGAAAAGGGATAAAATGGAAAAAGAAAAAATTACAGTAGAGCCGGCAAGAAAATTAAACCAGCTGCCTCCTTATCTTTTCGGGGCCATAGATGTTTTGAAGAAAGAGGCATACCGCAAAAAACTTGATGTAATAGATCTCGGAATGGGAAATCCGGATATGCCCACACCGGGCCACATAGTAGAAAGGCTCTGCGATACAGTTAAGAACCATCCGAAAACACATAGATATCCCCAGGCGAAGGGGATGCCTAAATTCAGAAAAACGGTGGCAGATTGGTACTCAAAGAGGTGCGATGTCAGCATAAATCCTGAAAATGAAGCCCTTGCATTGATTGGTTCCAAGGAGGGGATTGCTCATATATGCATGGCATATTTAAACGATTCTGATGTGGCGCTTGTTACCAACCCGTGTTATCCGGTTCACAGAAACGGAATTATCCTTGCAGGGGGTGTTCCTTATGATATGCCGATTAACGAAAACAATAATTATATCCCTGTATTGGAGGACATACCGAAAGAAGTTGCGGATAAAGCCAAGCTTATGTTTATAAATTATCCAAACAATCCGACTACTGCGGTTGTTGAGAGCGGTTTTTTTAGAAAAGTTATTGAGTTTGCTAAAAGCCATAATATTCTTGTATGCCATGATTATGCTTATTCTGACATAACCTACGACGGATACAGCGCGCCTTCGTTTATGCAGACGGAGGGGGCGAAAGATGTAGGCATTGAATTCCATTCGTTATCTAAGACTTATAACATGGCCGGATGGCGCGTGGGGTTCTGTGTAGGGGGAAAAGAGTTTCTTAAACCGCTTGAAAAAATAAAATCGTACCTGGATTACGGGGTTTTTACGGCCCTTCAGCTTTCGGCGGTAAAGGCGCTTAACGGTCCTCAAAAATGTGTCAGCAAAACCGTTAGGGAATACAGAAGAAGACAGAATAAGCTTGTGGAGGGGCTTAATAAGGTTGGATGGGATGCTTCACTTCCGGCTGCTACCATGTATCTGTGGCTTCCGCTTCCCGGAAAATTCAAGGATATGGGATCGCTGGAATTTGCTGAACTGCTGATAGAGGAAACCGGTATTGCCGTTGCGCCCGGAATAGGCTTCGGTTCGTACGGAGAGGGTTTTGTAAGAATGGCGACGGTTACCCATTTTCAGAGGTTTCATGATGCTTTGTTGAGATTGAAGGAGTTCATAAGAAAGGGCCCGCCAAAATGACAGTTAATATAGGTATAATAGGGTTGGGAACCGTTGGGGGCGGTGTATATGATATGCTTGTAAATCGCTCTGACCGGATTAATGAAAGAGTAAACGGCGGAATTAGGGTAAAAAAAGTCTGCGATATCAGGGAGGACCTCGGAAAAGACATGAATCTTCCTCCCGGGGTTTTTACGAAAGATTACAGGGATATACTAAATGACAGCGAAATATCTCTTGTGGCTGTCCTTACCGGCAACACTAAAGTTGCTCTTAAAATTATAAATGAATGTTTTGAAAATTCCAAGCATGTAGTAACCGCAAACAAGGCTCTGCTGGCAGGGCACTGGAAGGAAATTTTCAAAAAAGCTTCAGAGTGTAATTCTATTTTGTATTTTGAGGCCAGCGTAGGAAGCGGAATTCCGGTGATTCAGGGTATAAACGAGGGAATGGCCGCAAACAGGATAGACAGGGTTAAGGGTGTCTTGAACGGAACAACAAACTATATGCTGACAAGGATGGAGAAAGAAGGCCTTACAATGCAGGAAGCGGAAAAAGCTGCGATAGAGGCAGGTTTTGCGGAGCCTGACTCTTCTGCGGATATCAACGGGCTGGATGCAGCCCACAAAATATGCGTATTGGCAAATGTGATATTTAAAACCCCGGTGAATTTAGATGATGTTTACTGCGAGGGAATTTCAGGCCTTGAACTGCAGGATATAAAACTGGCTAAAGAAATGTTCGGGTTCGATATAAAGCTTCTTTCTGTAATAAATGTCACATCAAAAGGGGTTGAGGTAAGGGTGCACCCTTCTTTTCTTCCCTCCGGGGATGTTCTTTCAGGAGTGAAAGATGAGTATAACGGTATTCTGGTAAGGGGGGATGCATCGGGAGAGGTTATGTTTTACGGGAAGGGCGCCGGCAGGTACCCGGCGGCATCAGCCGTAGTCAGCGATATAATATATGTGGCGCAGAAGATAAATTACGGTATAGCCGGAAAAATTCCTTTTATGTATACCGATACATCCGGCAGCACCCCGGTTTTGGATATGGAAAATTTAAGCTTTCAGTATTATTTAAGGTTTAAAACAATTGACAAGCCGGGTGTCTTATCAACGATATCGGGGGTTCTCGGAAAATATAATGTTTCCATTCTATCGTGTTATCAGAAAGGCAGAGCCGGAGAAGAGGTTCCGATAGTAATGGTTACTCACAGGGCTCTTGAAGGCAACCTGAAAAAAGCCCTGAGAGAAATAGACGAAATGGGAATAATAAAGAAAAAAACTGTGTTTATAAGGCTTGAATCTGATATGGAGATATACTGAGTTGGGATACGGAAAAGGAATCATAGAAAAATATTTTAATATTCTTCCGGTAAATGAAAATACCCCGGTGGTGACTCTAAACGAGGGAAGCACTCCTTTAATAAAAGCGGAAAATCTCAGGGATAAGCTTGGGGTAGGTTTTGAAGTCTTTTTGAAATACGAGGGGTTAAACCCTACAGGCTCATTTAAAGACAGGGGTATGACCGTGGCGGTGTCAAAGGCTGCTGAAAAAAAGGCCAGGGCGGTTATATGCGCCTCTACCGGAAATACATCTGCCTCTGCGTCTGCTTATGCCGCCAAAGCCGGGATGAAAAGTATTGTGGTTATTCCAAAAGGGGCTATCGCTCTAGGGAAACTGTCCCAGGCTCTTATTCATGGAGCGAAGGTTGTTGCCGTTAAGACAAATTTCGACGGGTGCCTTAAAGTAGTCAGGGAGCTCTGTGAAAAATATGAGGTTGAGATGGTTAACTCCCTGAACCCGAACAGGATAGAGGGACAGAAAACAGCTTCGTATGAAATTACTGAAATTCTCGGCGATACGCCGGATTATCAGTTTATGCCGGTTGGAAACGCCGGTAATATAACGGCGTACTGGAAAGGTTATAAGGAAATAAACGAAAAAAGGGGCCTGTCTCTGCCTAAAATGATGGGGTTTCAGGCATCCGGCGCGGCACCGATTGTAGAGGATAGAATAGTAAATAAACCGGAAACTGTCGCAACGGCAATAAGAATAGGCAATCCGGCATCATGGAGACAGGCGGTCTCTGCAAGAGATGAGTCTAAGGGGGGGATAGATTCAGTAAGCGATGAAAAGATACTTCAAGCCTGGCAGGAGTTGGCTGCCTGTGAGGGAGTCTTTGCCGAACCGGCCTCTGCTGCATCGCTGGCAGGGCTTAAACTCTGCCTGGAAAATAAAAAAATTGATAAAGATTTCAGGGGCAGCGTTGTATGTATTCTTACTGGCCATGGGCTGAAGGACCCCGACCGGGCTGTTAAATCCGTAAAAAAGCCTGTGGTTGTCAAGGAGAGCACTGAGAAGGTTGCATCAGCAGCGGGTCTTATTTAATGAGGCCGTTCAGGGTTAAAGTTCCGGCAACAGTTGCGAATATGGGGCCCGGGTATGATGTCCTGGGTATGGCTGTCGAGCTCTTCCTTGAGGCGGATGTATATCCGTCAGAAAAAGATGAATTTTCACTGGAAATATCCGGGAGGAAGGTTTGTCTTGAAGAATCAGAGAATGCCATACTCGAAGGAATCAATGCCGCCCGGGGGAGAAAAGGGAAAGCACCGCTAAATGTTAAAGTCAGAAGTGGTATTCCATTAAAAAAAGGGCTTGGATCTTCGGCTGCAGCACGGGTCGCCGGATTAATGATAGGCGGTTTTATCAGTGATAAAGAGGTGGATAGCGGAAAGACGGCAGCCGCAGCTTCTGAGCTGGAGGGTCACCCGGATAATTCTGTCCCGGCAGTTTTCGGCGGTCTTACAGCGAGCTGTATGGCAGACGGTGATTTAAAATACAGCCTACACGATATTACCCGGAGTCCGGAAATCATAATAGGGGTTCCGGATATTGAGATATCTACGCAGGATGCAAGAAAAGCCATGCCGGAATGTGTCAGGCACGAAGATGCTGTCTTTACAAACGGGAGAGTAGCCTTGCTAATTTCAGCTCTGGTTAAAGAAGATTTTAAACTGCTTGATTTTGCAATGCAGGACAGGCTTCATCAGCCGTATAGAAAAAAGTTTGTTCCCCGTTTTGATGAAATAGAGGAGGCTTCCAGAGAAGCCGGAGCCTGGGGTACGGCTATCTCGGGTTCCGGACCGTCTGTTTTTTCGTTTGTAAAAGATTCAAAAGGGGATGATGTGGGAGAAGCGATGAAGGAGGTATGGAAAAGGGATGGTTTTTCTTCCTTTTACATTGTTACGCGGGTTTCAGCTAAAGGAGCGGAAATTAAAGAGTTATGAATCTTGATAAACCTGTAGTAGTGCAAAAGTTCGGGGGAACTTCAGTAAAGAACCCCCGGCGTATAAAAAATGTTGCGGAAATTATTTACTCAAAAGTAAAGAAGGGCTATCATGTGGTGGCTGTGGTTTCAGCGCCAGGTGACACTACGGACAGACTTGTGGATATGGCAAATAAAATAACTTCCTGTCCGACTGAAAGAGAGATGGATGTGCTCTTATCCACAGGTGAGATGCAGGGGATGGCTTTTGTCGCCATGGCACTGAATGAAATCGGGTGCAAGGCTGTTTCTTTAACCGGATCGCAGGTAGGAATACTTACGAGTTCGGCTCACAGCAGGGCTAGAATAAAGAGTATTGACGCTAAGAAAATTTATGATTCGCTTGCCAGGGGCGAGGTTGCGATTGTCGCCGGGTTTCAGGGGGTGTCGGAAGATGATAATATTACGACACTGGGGAGAGGCGGCAGTGATTTAAGCGCTGTAGCAATAGCATCTGTTTTAAAAGCTAAGGTATGCGAGATATACACAGATGTTGATGGAGTGTACAGTTCGGATCCATCTGTGGTAAAAGGAGCAAAAAAAATAGACAGTATAACATATGACGAAATGCTGGAGCTTGCGTCTGCGGGCGCTAATGTTATGCAGTCAAGGTCAATGGAAGTGGCAAAAAAGCATAAGGTTAAACTTCATATAAAATCCAGTTTGAAAAGAGAAGAGAAAGGCGGTACGGTTGTTATGGAAGAAACAGAAAAAACGGATGAGGCAAAAGGATTGGAGGATGTTTTTATCAGGGGCGTGACCCTTGATGAAGATCAGGTCAGGATATCTATTGAAAGGGTTCCCGACAAACCCGGGGTTGCCGCGAAGATTTTCGGTGTGCTTGCCCGGGACGGTATAAATGTTGATATGATAATACAGTCTTCAGCGTACAGTTCGGGTGTAAATGATATTTCTTTCACTATCGGGCACAGCAGAATTGATGAAGCAAGAAGAATTCTGCAGGAAATAAAAGATGAAATAGGCGCTAAAGAAATAATAATAGATGAGAAAGTGGATAAGGTTTCAATTGTTGGGATTGGAATGAAAAGTCATGCGGGTGTGGCGGCAAGAATGTTTGAAGTTTTGTCAAAAAAAAGTATAAATATAGAGATGATATCTACGTCGGAAATAAAGATATCATGTGTAGTATCCGCAAAGAAAGGAAAAGAAGCAGTAAGAGAGCTGCATAATGAATTCTGTGAATAAAAAAGAAAAAATTTTAGTTCTTGATACCACGCTCAGGGATGGGACCCAGGCGGAAGGTGTTTCTATATCTATGGAGGATAAGCTTAAAATAACCGCCAAACTTGACTGGATGGGGGTCGATTATATTGAAGGCGGTTGGCCCGGGTCAAACCCGAAAGACGCGAAATACTTCAACAAGGTAAAGAATATGAATCTTGAGACTTCCACTGTCGCGGCATTCACATCTACAAGAAAGAAAAATACTAAACCGCGAGAGGATGCTATTTTAAACAGGGTGGTCGAGGTCGAGCCCGGCACATGCTGTGTCTTTGGTAAATCCTGGGATCTTCATGTGAAAAAGGCGTTAGGTACAACAAGAAAAGAAAATTTGAATATGATACGCGAATCAGTCAGTTACCTGCGTGAAAAGAACATAGATGTAATATATGACGCGGAGCATTTTTTTGACGGATTTTTGAGCGATCCGGAGTATGCCGTAAAAACCCTGGAAGCGGCAGTGGAGGGCGGCGCACGGGGGGGGGTTCTATGTGAGACCAATGGGGGTGTTCTTCCTCATGAGGTCGGCCGGATAGTTGAAGAGGTAAAAAAATCTGTTGATGTTCCTCTGGGAATCCACGCGCATAATGATTCGGGTGTTGCGGTAGGCAATACGCTTGAGGCGGTAAGACGGGGATGCAGAATGGTTCACGGAACAATAAACGGATACGGTGAAAGGTGCGGAAACGCCAACCTCTGCTCCGTGCTTCCTAATCTGCAGCTGAAGATGGGGTACAGCTGTCTTCCTGGAGAAAGAATGAAGCGCCTGACGGAGGTTTCCAGGTATATAGACGAAATCGCAAATATTGTTCCTGATTCGCATCAGCCTTTCGTAGGACATTCCGCTTTCGCCCACAAAGGGGGCATACATGTAAGCGCAATAAGAAAAGATTCGACCACATACGAACATATAAGCCCGGAGTCGGTGGGGAATAAAAGGAGAATTCTCCTTTCCGAACTGGCGGGAGCAAGCAATATAAGGCTTAAATCAGAGGAGTTTAACATCGATCTTTCAAAGGATGATGAAAAGGTAAGAAGAATTCTCAAACACATAAAAAAGCTGGAAGAGAAAGGCTATCATTACGAGGGGGCCGAGGCTTCTTTTGAAATTGTTATGAGAAAAGAATCAGATTCATATAAGAAATTTTTTGACCTTGAGGGATTCAGGGTAATAATTGAAAACGATTCTGAAGGCAACCTTCGCTCTGAAGCTACCATAAAGGTTCTTGTTGACGGGGTTCTTGAACATACTGCCTCAGATGGCGACGGACCGGTAAATGCTCTGGATAATGCGCTGAGAAAAGCGCTGGAGAAGTTTTATCCCGAGTTAAAAACGGTAAGCTTGACTGATTTTAAGGTGCGGGTCATAGATGCGAAGGAAGGAACAGCTGCAAAGGTGCGGGTTTTAATAGAATCCAGGGACGGGAAGCAGGAGTGGGGAACCGTTGGGGTTTCTGAAAACATCATAGAGGCTTCCTGGGAGGCCCTTGTAGACAGTATTGAATACAAGCTTATGCGTGAGCGGGGACTGTAAAGATGCACAGAATAAATGACGGGAGCAACAGATGAGAAGCGATAAAATTAAAAAGGGGTTTCAAAGGGCGCCTTCAAGGGCTCTTTTATACGCATGCGGGGTGGACAACGAGGATATTCACAGCAAGCCCTTTATAGGGATAGCATCGAGTTTTTCTGAAATAGTTCCCGGTCATGTAAATATGGAGAGGCTTTCCCAGGCGGCGGCAAAAGGGATTCACGCCGGCGGGGGGATTTCTTTCAAATTCGGGGTTCCGGCCATATGCGATGGGATTGCAATGGGGCATGAAGGAATGAGGTATTCTCTTCCTTCAAGAGAAGTAATAGCAGATTGCGTGGAGTCGGTGGCAATGGCTCACGGACTGGACGGGCTTGTTCTTCTTACAAGCTGCGACAAGATAACACCGGGCATGCTTATGGCTGCCGCCCGTCTGGATATACCTTCTGTTGTTCTTACTGCAGGCCCTATGTTAACCGGCCGCAGCAAGGGTAGGAGACTCTCTCTGGTTCGGGATACTTTCGAGGCGGTTGGAAATTGCGAAGCCGGAAAAATAACTGAATCGGAGCTCGAAGAACTGACTTTAAAGGCCTGTCCGGGGTGCGGTTCCTGTCAGGGTTTATACACTGCAAATACAATGAATTCTCTTACCGAGGCCATGGGTATGAGCCTGCCGGGATGCGGAACAGCCCCGGCCGTAAGCGCGGAAAAAGAACGCATATCATACAGAAGCGGTAAAAAAGCTGTTGAACTTGTAAGAGATGAGGTTACACCGCGGAGTATTATGAACGAAAATGCATTTCATAACGCCATTGTGGTGGACATGGCGACGGGGGGATCAACAAACACTGTTCTTCATCTTCCGGCTATAGCTCATGAATGCGGTCTGAGTCTGGATTTATCTGTGTTTGACAGAATAAGCAGGGATACTCCTCAGATACTCAGTTTAAGGCCGGGTGGAAATTATTTTATGGAAGATCTCGACTGGGCGGGTGGGATACCCGCAGTTTTAAAAAACTTGAGCGGTTATGTTAAGGATAATAACACCGTTTCCGGCAAAAGGATAAAAGAAATTGCCGAAAACGCGGTAGTTGAAGATGATGATGTAATAAGGACACATTCAACTGCCTATCGCGAAAGCGGCGGGCTGGCTATACTTTACGGAAACATCTGTCCTGACGGGGCAGTTGTTAAATCTGCAGCGGTTGATGAAAAAAACATGAAGATGTCGGGACCTGCAAGGATATTTTCAAGCGAGGAGGAAGCTGTAGAGGCGATAAGAAACAGGGAAGTAAAAAAAGGAGATGTCGTTATCATCCGTTACGAAGGGCCTTCCGGGGGGCCGGGTATGAGGGAAATGCTTAACCCTACATCGATACTTGCGGGTATGGGCCTTGAGAAGGATGTCGCCCTTATTACGGACGGAAGATTTTCCGGGGGAACCAGGGGGCCCTGTATCGGACATGTTTCTCCGGAAGCAGCGCAGGGAGGACCAGTAGCGGCGATTGAGGAGGGAGATGAGATTGAGATTGACATTACCCGAAGGTCTCTGAATGTGAAACTTTCCGATGAGAATATCAGGGAAAGACTGAAGAAATGTAAAAAACCGGAAAGAAAAGTTTCCGGGTGGCTATCAAGGTATGCCAGGCTTGTAACCTCGGCAGCGCAGGGTGCGGTTTTGAAATAGAGGGTTGTAAACAGATACAAAGAAGGAGAATAAAAAGTTCAAGAAGGACGGTTAAAATCATGAATGGAGCAAAAATAGTACTGGAGAGTTTAAAAAGGGAAGGCGTAAAACATATATTTGGGATATGCGGCGGGTCCGTGATTCCGATTTTTGACGAACTTCATTCTGAAAAAGATTTGAAGTTTATATTGACAAGGCATGAGCAGGCAGCCAGTCATATGGCAGACGGTTACTCAAGGGCCACGGGAGAAGTCGGGGTCTGTATCGCCACATCCGGCCCGGGTGCTACAAACCTGGTAACGGGGCTTGCCACTGCTTACCTTGATTCTATTCCGATGTTGGCGATTACCGGACAGGTGGCATCGCATCTTGTCGGAAATGACGCTTTTCAGGAAGCCGATACTACAGGTATAACCCGGCCGGTTACAAAGCAGAACTATCTCATAACGGATGTGAGGGACCTTGCAGGGACTATTAAGGAAGCCTTTCATCTTGCCAGGACGGGCAGGCCCGGCCCTGTACTTATAGATATAGCGGTTGATGTTCAAAGGGCCGAGTGTAAGTTTGAATATCCGGAAAAGGTTCAGATAAGGGGATATAAACCTAAAATAAAAGGGCATAAAAAGCAGATTAAAAAAGCTGCGGAGGCAATAAATAATTCTGAAAGACCTGTGATTTATGCCGGGGGAGGAGTTATCTCTTCCGAAGCTTCCGGTCATCTTAAAAAGTTTGCTGAAAAAGGCCTTCTTCCCGTGACTACTACCCTGATGGGCAAAGGGGCATTCCCTTCCGAGTCGGAGCTTTCTCTTGATATGCTGGGGATGCACGGTACTTACTATGCAAACAAGGCAGTGCAGGAATCCGACCTGCTGGTTGCTGTAGGGTCCAGGTTTGATGACAGGGTTACGGGCAGGCTCTCGGACTTTGCAAAAAAAGCAAAAAAGATACATATTGATATAGACCCGACTTCGATTTCAAAAACGGTAAAGGCTGATATACCTATTGTCGGAGATTGTAAAAACATTCTTTCTTTGCTGACAAAGCAGGTTGAGAGAAGGCAGAGGAAAAAATGGCATGAAAAAATCGCTCAATGGAAGGAAAAATGCCCTCTTTCTTATACAGAGGATGATAAGCTGCGCCCCCAGTATGTAGTAGAGCAGTTCTGGAAGCTGACAAAAGGGGAAGCCGTTGTTGCAACTGAGGTCGGTCAGTGTCAGATGTGGGGTGAACAGTTCTACAAGTACAACAAGCCCAGGACATTTTTAACCTCGGGCGGACTCGGAACGATGGGGTATGGTTTTCCAGCAGCAATAGGAGCGAAAACAGCCCGCCCTGAAAAAACGGTAATAGATATAGCTGGAGACGGAAGTTTTCAGATGAATATTCAGGAGCTCGCAACATGCGTTGTAAATAAGATTCCTGTTATCGTTGCGGTTCTTAATAACAATTATCTGGGGATGGTACGGCAGTGGCAGGAGCTTTTTTACAAGAAAAGATACAGCCAGGTCTGTCTGGGAGAATCTCACGATAAACGGGTTCCGGATTTTGCTAAAGTTGCCCAGGCGTACGGCGCTAAGGGAATAAGGGTGGAAGAAAAGAGCAAGGTCAAGGATGCGATAAAAGAGGCCCTTGCATATAAGCAGGGACCGGTAGTGATTGATTTTATAGTGGAACAGGAAGAGAACGTCTATCCCATGGTTCCGGCCGGTGCGGCATTGGATGAAATAATGCTGGAGATGGCATAAAAGGGTCGGTTATTATGAGGATATACAGAATATGTAAAGAGGGATTAAAATGAAACATACAATATCAGTTCTTGTGGAAAATAAATCAGGGGTGCTGGCCAGGATTTCAGGTCTTTTCAGCGCAAGGGGATACAACATAGATTCTCTTGCGGTAGGCCCGACTGAAGATCCTGATACATCCAGGATGACTATTGTTGTAGGAGGGGATGAGGATGTTCTGGAGCAGGTCACAAAACAGCTTAATAAGCTCCCGGATACCATAAGCGTGAAAGACTTTCTTAGTGCGGAATTTGTTGAGAGAGATTTGATGCTTATAAGGGCAAAGGCAAGCAAAAAGGAAAGGCCGGAGATAATGGAGATTGCAGGCATATTTAGGGCTAAGGTTGTTGATGTGGCCCAGGATTCTGTGATGATTGAAGTAACCGGCAGTGAGAGTAAGATTGAAGCATTTATAGAGCTGATGATGCCTTACGGAATTAAAGAGATGGCAAGAACAGGAATAATAGCCCTGGAAAGAGGAGGAAAATAATGTGCGCCAAAATGTATTATGAATCTGATGCCGATTTAAAGCATCTTAAAGAAAAAAAGGTTGTTATTGTAGGATACGGGTCCCAGGGGCATGCTCATGCAAAAAACCTGAGGGACTCCGGAATAGATGTAATAGTTGCGGATGTTGAGGGTTCGGAAAACTTCAAACAGGCGCAGAAAGACGGTTTTGAGCCGCTCAGCGCCAGTGATGCTGTTAAGAAGCAGGGAGTCGGATGGGTTCAGCTTCTTGTTCCCGATACTCTTCAGCCGGCGGTTTATGAGGAAATAAAACCACATATAAAAGATAAAGAAAATATCGTAATAGGGTTTTCTCACGGGTTTAACATAAGGTTTAAGCAGATTAAGCCAACTGAAAATGCTGATGTGGTTATGGTCGCTCCAAAGGGACCGGGTCATCTTGTGCGCAAGGTTTATGAAGAAGGAAACGGTGTTCCAATGCTTGTTGCGGTAGAGAAGGATGTATCCGGTAAGGGGTTGGATCTGGCTCTGTCATATGCAAAGGCGATAGGGGGCACGAAAGCCGGAGTTATTGAAACGACTTTTAAGGAAGAGACCGAGACGGATTTGTTCGGTGAACAGGCTGTTTTATGCGGTGGCGTTGTAGAGCTTATGAAGAAGGGGTTTGAAACTCTGACTGAAGCGGGATACCAGCCAGAGATAGCATATTTTGAGTGTCTGCATGAAATGAAATTAATAATTGACCTTGTTTACTCAAAGGGTATATCCTATATGAATTATTCCATATCCGATACGGCTGAATACGGAGAGTACTCCAGGGGCGAGCGGGTTATAAGCGATGAGACAAAGAAGGAAATGAAAAAAATACTTGCTGAAATTCAGTCCGGGGCATTTGCTAAGGAGTGGATTGAGGAAAACCGCAAGGGCCTTCCGAAATTTAAAAAGAAACGTTCGGAGATGGAAAATCATATAATTGAGAAAACAGGTAAGAAATTAAGAGATATGATGGAATGGCTGAAGTAGCTTCCCCGCCGGGGAAGTCAATAGCGGCTTCCTTAGCTTCAGGGATTGCGCTGCTAAGCGGGTTTGCCGGTTTTCTTTCGGCTCTTGACAATGCCCTTGCTCCGGCGGTATACTTTCTTTTTGCTATGTTTTTCTTTGAAAACACATTTGCCGGATTGTCATCCGGAAAAAATTTAAGTATAGTTAAGGCCGCCGGACTGATGTTTTATACCGCAACGGTCTCTGTTCTGATTTGGGGAAGATTACTTTACAGTAATCAGGTAATTGGAGCGGCGGTGTTATTTTTGTGGGCTATGGCGTCTTTAGTATGGGTGGTTAAAAACTGCTCTGAAAACAAGGATATTGATAGTATCGGCTTACCGATAGGCCCGGCGGCGGTTTTTATACTTTCTGTATATATGCTGCTGATTAGATTTGGGGCGGGTTCTTCAGTAATATTTCCCATAATATCGCTTATGGTTCTGTTTTTTTCTTTTATGATGGTTGTAAAGTGCAGATTCAGCATTACGCTGTTGAAAAAAAAATCATATTACTCAATAGTGGCGGGGGTATTGGTGGGGCTGATTGGAATATATATGGTGGATGAGGTTTTTGCGATTATGTTATTTACGGTTGTTTATCTTTTTGGAGCGGCGGTAAGGACAGATTGAAAAATGAATAAGATAAAAATATTTGATACGACATTAAGAGACGGGGAGCAGTCTCCCGGGGCAAGCATGAATATTGCTGAAAAAATTCAAATTGCCCGGCAGCTCGAAAAAATGGGGGTAGATACTATCGAAGCCGGGTTTCCGGTGGCTTCCCAGGGCGATTTCGAAGCAGTAAAAAGGGTTGCTTCAGAGATTAAGAAATCCTCGGTTTGCGGTTTGGCCCGGGCGGTTGAGGGGGACATCAAAAGATGCTGGGATGCCGTAAAATCCGCGCGAAAGCCTAAGATCCATACTTTTATAGCCACCAGTTCAATACACAGAAAGTCAAAGCTGGGTATGACTAAAAAAGAGGTAATACAGAATGCTGTTAAAGCGGTGAAAAAAGCATGCTCCTTCTGCAAAGACGTGGAGTTTTCAGCTGAAGACGCCACAAGGACGGACCCGGAATACCTCATTGAGGTTGTGAGAGCGGCGGCAGATGCTGGAGCAAAGACGATAAATATTCCTGATACAGTCGGTTATGCGCTGCCTGCCGAATTCGGGGAATTAATAAAAAGAATTAGAAATTCTCTTCCGGAAGATGTGGTTTTGAGTGTTCATTGTCACAATGACCTCGGGCTTGCTTCGGCAAATTCGTTGGAAGCGGTAAGCAGCGGCGCCTCTCAAATTGAGTGTACTGTTAACGGAATAGGAGAAAGGGCAGGAAATGCCGCCATGGAAGAGGTTATTATGGCCTTAAAGGTTCGTAAAGATATATTCGGCGAAATTTCTATGGATATAGACACCAGGCAGATATTCCCTACTTCATCTCTTGTTGCCCGTCTTTCCGGAATGCAGGTGCAGCGAAATAAAGCCGTTGTCGGAGCAAATGCTTTCAGGCACGAGGCAGGTATACATCAGCACGGTGTTATTAAGGATAAACTTACCTATGAAATAATGACCCCTGAATCGGTCGGGAGTAAGGTGGAGGCGTTGTACCTGGGAAAACATTCGGGAAGGCACGCGATTAAGGAAAGGCTTGAAAGGATGGGTGTGGATGCGGGCAAGATTGATATAGAAGACCTATTTGAGAGGTTTAAGAAACTGGCAGATAAGAAAAAACAGGTTTACGATGACGAGATTTTAACGCTGGTAGAAGACCAGATTGGTTCCGTAAGGAAAATATATGAGCTGGATTATATTCATACTCTTTCAGGAACAAAGACGGTTCCAAGCGCGACAATAAGGATTAAAATAAATAAATCCGGAAAAAAATCCAGGGTGATTCAGGAAGCGGCAGTAGGGGACGGGCCTGTTGACGCATGTTACAATGCAATAAATAAGGTGACCGGAATAGTACCTGTTCTGGTCGACTATAATATCAAAGCGGTATCACGCGGGGGTGATTCGCTCGGCGAGGTAACAATCAGAATCAAGGAAAAAGAGGCTTCAGGGGAAATTCAGGGCAGGGGTTCATCCACGGATATTATTGAAGCCTCGGCGCTTGCATATATATCTGCAATAAACAGGTTGAAGGTATTAAAAAGCGGAAAAGGAGGAGGCCGGCTGCGCGCAAATTTGTAAGCACCGGCAATAGTTAATTATGAGTCTTGCAAGAAATATTTTTAAAAGAAAGCTTGGTTTAAAGAAATTAAGCGCTGGGGAATTTATAGAATCAGAAGTAGATGTAATTCTTTCAAATGATGTTACTACACCGCTGGCTATAGATGCATTTAAAAAATCAGGTTCATCCCGGGTTCGTTATCCTGATAAGTCGGTCGTGGTTGCGGATCACTTTACGCCGAATAAGGATATCGCTTCTGCCGAGCAGGTTAAGAAGGTAAGAGAATTCGCTTCAGAGCAGGGGATACGTTTTTTTGATGCGGGTTGCGGCATAGAGCATGCTCTTCTTCCTGAAAAGGGGCTTGTTCTCCCTCAGGACATAATAATCGGGGCAGATTCCCATACGGTCACATACGGGGCTTTAGGGGCGATTGCAACCGGTGTTGGGTCTACGGATGTTGCAGCTGCATGGCTTACGGGGAAATGCTGGTTCAAGGTGCCGGAAGCTGTGAAAATTGTATTAAAAGGCAAGCTTCTTAAATATGTAAGCGGTAAGGACATAATTTTATATCTGATCAGCAGATTGGGAACTGACGGTGCTTTGTACAAGGGACTTGAGTTTTGCGGGGATGCCATGGAAGAACTTTCGGTTGATTCGCGTTTTACAATTTCAAATATGGTTATTGAGTGCGGAGCAAAGTACGGCATAATGGAAACACCGAGAAAGATTATTGAATATGTTGAGAAAAGGGCGAGCAGGCCATACACTCCTTTGCCCGGGGAGTATGATATGGGAAAAGATGAAGATTATGAAGATGTTATTGAGATTGATTGCTCCAGCATAAAGCCTCAGGTTGCATTTCCTTCGTCTCCGGCAAATTCCCGTCCGGTGGACTCTATTGAAAAGGTAAAGCTGGACCAGGTTGTTATCGGCTCATGCACAAACGGCAGGATAGAAGATTTTGTCAGGGCTGCGCGCATCTTGAAAGGAAAGAAAGCGGCTCCGGGTATTCGCTTTATAGTTATCCCGTCCACTGCCAGGATGTATGAGCAGATGATTGAAAAAGAATTAATTAAAATATTTATTCAGGCAGGAGCAGTGATATCGCCTCCTACGTGCGGTCCATGCCTGGGCGGACATATGGGGATACTGGCTGACGGTGAAAAAGCCCTGGCCACAACAAATAGGAATTTTGTGGGAAGAATGGGACATAAAAACTCTCAGGTTTATCTTTCGAATCCTGAAGTAGCTGCCGCAAGCGCGGTTGCCGGGTATATTGTATCACCGGAGTTATTGAAGTAAAAAGTGAAGGGGATAGTTAAGAGGGAAAATGAAAAATATAATTATAGAAGGCAAGGTTTTCAAATTCGGCGACAATGTAGATACTGATCAGATAATTCCTGCCAGGTTTCTTGATACATCTGATCCTGAAAAACTCTCCAAACATTGCATGGAGGGTGTTGACGAGAATTTTTCACAGAGAGTTAGTAAGGGAGATATAATAGTTGCGGGCAGAAATTTCGGGTGCGGTTCTTCCAGGGAGCATGCGCCGCTTTCTATAAAAGGATGCGGTGTGGGTGCGGTTGTTGCTGTAAGCTTTGCAAGAATATTCTTTAGAAATGCTGTCAATATCGGTCTTCCGATAGTAGAGATATCGGATTTTAAGGCAAAAACAGAAGACGAGGTTTCAATTGAATTGAATAAAGGAAAAATACGGAATAAAACCTCAGGTGAGGAGAGGCGTTTTTCAGAATTCCCCGTTTTTCTGACCCGAATTATTTCCGCCGGCGGGCTGATTGAGAAAACCAGAGAAGATTTAATAGAAAGGGATTAAGATGGCTAAAACTTACAATATTGCTGTAATACCCGGGGACGGGACAGGCCCCGAAGTTGTAAAAGAAGGCAGGAAGGTTTTAGATGCCGCTGCTGAAAAATTCAGTATAAAAATTAATTACATAGAGTATGATTTTGGTGGAGAGCGATATTTGCGCACCGGGGAACCATTGCCTGATTCTGCAGTAGATGAGCTGAGGAAAACCGATTCGATTTTTCTTGGAGCAATCGGGCATCCGGATGTGCCGCCCGGAATACTTGAAAAGGGGATTCTGCTAAAACTCAGGTTTGAGCTTGACCAGTATATAAACCTCCGCCCGGTAAAATTATATGAAGGAGTAGAGACTCCAATAAAAAATAAAGGACCCGGGGAGATAGACTTTACTGTAATACGGGAAAATACCGAAGATTTGTATACGGGAACCGGCGGTTTTACGCACAGGGGTTCGGCAGATGAGGTGGCGGTACAGAGCTCAGTATATACACGCAGGGGGGTGGACCGGGCTTTGAAGTATGCCTTTGAATATGCCAGAAACCGAAGATCCAGCAGACCCTGGAAGGGGCTGTCAGAAGAAGAAAAAGAAAAGGGTTTAAAAGGTCAGCTTACACTAGTGGGCAAGACAAACGTTCTTACCTATATTTATGACCTGTGGAAACGCGCTTTTGATGAGATGGGGGAGAAAACCTATCCGGATATAAAGCGGGATTACAATCATGTTGATGCCTGCTGCATGTGGATGGTGAAAAACCCCCAGTGGTATGATGTAATCGTTACCGGTAATATGTTTGGAGACATCATTACAGACCTCGGTGCCATGATACAGGGAGGAATGGGGATTGCCGCGGGCGGGAATATAAATCCCGAAGGAGTATCCATGTTTGAGCCGATTGGCGGTTCCGCTCCCAAGTATACGGGTCAGGGTAAAATAAATCCTTTGGCTGCTATATCTTCCGTTCAGCTTATGCTGGAAGAACTGGGGGAGGAAGATGCCGCAGGCTCTGTTGAGAATGCCCTGCGCCGGGTGGTCGCCGAAAGACTGGATTCTCTGGCTGCAGGAAGAATGGGATATACAACAACCCAGGTGGGAGATATGGTTGTTCGGGAGGTTTTAAAATAAAATGGATGGTATAAATACGGCTATAGTTGGAGCAACTGGAGCGGTGGGGGAGCAGATGCGGAAAATAATGCAGGAAAGGAATTTTCCGGTAAAGAATATGCGTTATATGGCTTCCAGTCGTTCAAAAGGCAGGAAGCTTAAGTGGAGGGATTCCTATGTGGAGGTTGAAAACCTGGAGGAAGCGGATTTCAGCGATGTTGATATAGCATTATTTTCCGCGGGGGCTAAACGTTCGAAAAAATATGCGCGCAAGGCCGCGGAGCAGGGGGCCACAGTTATTGATAATTCAAGCGCATTCAGGATGGATATCGATGTTCCGCTTGTCATACCGGAAGTTAATCCGGAGGATATAAAAGAAAACACCGGGATAATTGCAAATCCGAACTGTTCAACTATTCAGATGGTAATGGCATTAAAGCCGATATACGATGAAGCCGGGATAAAGAGAATTGTTGTGGCAACCTATCAGTCGGTTTCCGGCGCAGGAAAAAAAGCGGTTGATGAGCTTATGCAGCAGATTAAAGATTTTCAGCAGGGAAAAAAATGTAAAACGGATATTTTTCCACACCAGATAGCATTTGAGTGTTTGCCGCAAATACCGCAGTCAGATGCTTTTGGTGAAAACGGTTATACTACAGAAGAAATGAAATTGCTGAATGAAACACGAAAAATAATGAAGGATGAAAATCTGGCTGTAACAATGACATGCGTCAGGGTTCCGGTAGTAGGCGGGCACTGCGAAGCGGTTAATATAGAAACTAAGAAAGAAATATCGCCGGCTCGCGCCAGAGAGGTTCTTGAAAAATTTCCCGGCGTCAAGGTTGAGGATAATCCGGAAAAACAGGTTTATCCGCTGGCAAACTCTTCATGGGGCAGAGATGAGGTATTTGTAGGGAGAATAAGAAAGGATTATTCTGTAAAAAACGGTTTGAATATCTGGGTTGTTGCTGATAACCTTAGAAAAGGCGCTGCATTAAACGCTGTTCAGATAGCTGAATTTATCTTAAAAAAAAAGACTGTGAATTGATTTCATGAAAATTTCCGGCACTTTTCTGTTTGGCCGGTACACCCCGGGGGGATCTTTTGCGCATAGACTTGACGCAAGGGTGAAAATCCTTATCCTGTTCGCAATTTCGGTTTCTCTTTTTATGTCGGTTACGCCGGGTTTATTTCTTGTTTCATCGGTTTTTCTATACGGAGCGGTGTTTTTCTCAGGTATTAAAATATGTATATTTCTCAAATCCATGCTTCCGGTGCTCTGGCTGGTTATTTTAACACTCCTTTTGCATGCGGTTTTGCCGCCCTCACAGCCTGAACTGGCTGCAGCTATTTCACTCAGAATTGTTCTTTTAGTCGGGTGGGCTTCTCTTCTGACTGCAACAACTCCCGCAATGGATATAGGAAGAGCCATGGCCTGGTTTTTATATCCCCTTAAGGCCGTGGGGGTTTCGCCCTCATCGGTTGCTTTGACATTTATGCTTGCTATGAGGTTTTTTCCGATAATGCTTGAGGAAGCTGAAAGTATAATGAAAGCCCAGAAACTCCGGCCGGAAAAGCTTAAGCTGCGAGTTAAAATAGAGTCTTTCTGTACTGTTTTTATGATAAGAGTTATGAAAAGAGCGTCATCTATTGAAGATGCCCTTGAGGTTAGAGATATAAATATGCAGAGCTTAACCCCTAGGCCGGTTTTTGATGCTATTGGAATGAGGGAACTGGCAGCTGCTTTTTTCTGTATTTTATATATTCTGGGTCTGTTTTTATATTCGGGATAATATGACTGTTCTTCTGAAGGTGGAGTATGACGGGACGGATTATTTCGGGTGGCAGCAGCAGCCCGGCAGGGTTACAGTGTATGGAGAGATAAGAAAAACACTAAGAAACATATATGGAGAAAATATCAGATTAAATTACACCAGCAGAACCGATAGAGGGGTTCATGCTTCGGATCAGGTTGCGTCTTTTGACCCGCCTTTTGAAATACCGCTTGAGAGGATAAAAAAGGCTGTAAATTCAGCCCTTCCGGGCAGTATAATTATAAAGAGCGTTGAGAAATGCAATGAAGGGTTTAACCCTCGTTATGAAATTGATTCAAAACTTTATGTTTACAGAGTGTTGAACAGCTCATATATCAGTTACAGGCAGCACAGGTACGTCTGGCATATTCCCGGGGAAATTGACTGGGATACTGTTCGAGAAATGGCCGGAATGATTAAGGGAGAACATAATTTTAGTCTTTTTTCATCCGCAGGAGATAAAAAAAACCATATTATAGAAATCATGGAATGTAATGTATCAGATAACGGTAACGGATTATATAAGTTGAATTTTCGCGCGCGTTATTTTCTTACGTATATGGTCAGGTTTATTACCGGTTTCTTAATATCAGCCGGAAAAGGCAAAAGGAATAAAGAGGATCTGGTTCGGTTATTGTCCGGTAAAGGTAAAAGATGCAATTTCTGCGCTCCGGCAAAAGGTCTAGAGCTAAGAAAGGTTTATTTTTAAAATATGTGATATATAGGTTTGGTGCCGAAGGTGGGAGTCGAACCCACACGGAGTTACCCACACGGACCTGAACCGTGCGCGTCTGCCTGTTCCGCCACTTCGGCACGTTTGGTAATTGTAAACTTAAAATAATATGTTGTCAAGGTGAGCTTATTTTGATAAAATCAAACCTATGTATAGAAAATTATATCATCTTTCAGGGGTTTTTTTCGCTGTATGGCTTATTCTTTTTACAAAAAAATCCGCGCTATGGATTTCGGGGGTTCTTTTAGTGTTACTGACTCTTATAGATATTGCAAGGCTGCGTTATAGAAAGATTAATAGGGTGGTTTATAAAAATATACCTATTTTAAGGCGCCGGGAGGTTAAAAACTTTTCCGGCAGCCCTCCTTTTCTGGCAGGCGTTTTTGTGGCGATACTTCTGTTTCCGCCGGATGCGGCGGCGGGGGGAATAATATATCTGAGTGTGGGAGACATTTCAGCGGCGATTGCCGGAGAGAGGCTTGGGAATATAACTCTTTTTGGAAAAACAGTTGAGGGAGCTCTGGCTTTCGCGGCAGCTACTTTTACGGTTCTTGCTGTTTTTTCCTTTTCGTCTATTTTGAGTTTAAGCATATACGGGATTGCGGTAGGTTCGGTGGTCTGCGCATTTTTAGAGCTTCTACCGCTTAAGATTAATGATAATTTTTATCTTCCGGTCGCCGGAGCTCTGATATTGAGGTTCTTGGGGTGAGCAGGGTTCTGGTAACCGGTTCAAACGGTTTTATAGGCAGTCATCTTGTGGAGCGGCTTACCGGCCGGGGTGACGATGTTGTATGTATGGTTAGAGAGACTTCGGATACAAGATGGCTGAAAGGAATTTCAGCAGATTATGTTTGTGCCGATTTGTGCTCTGCGGAATCTCTTAAAGATGCCGTATGCAATGTTGAGAAGATTTATCACGTGGGAGGAGCTGTAAGGGCCGTGATGGGGAGTGATTTATATCGAATAAACAGTGAAGGCACGAGAAATCTCGTTGAGACGGTAAAGAACTGCGGCAGTCAGGTAGAAAATTTTATATATGTTTCCAGTCAGGCGGCGTGGGGTCCTTCCGGCGGCGAAGCTGTATCAGATTATGGTAAAAGTAAAAAAAAGGCAGAAGATTATGTCAAGAGCCTTCCGAATAACTCCATAGTTATACCCGCAGCGGTTTACGGCCCGAGAGATGAGGATTTTTTATCAGTCTTTAGGATGGCAGACAGGTTTGGGGTTTTTCTCAGGCCTGCGGGGGCGGGTCAGTTGAGTTTTATTCATGTGGAGGATTGTGTGAAAGGAATAATTAATGTTTCTCCCGGTGAAAGAGTTTTTCTTTCTGACGGGGAGAACTATACCTGGGAAGAGGTTGCATATGCCCTGCAGGGAAGCGTGGGGAAAAAGGTAAGGTGTTTAGATATTCCCGGTGGATTGGTTAAAATGATAGGGACTGCTGCAAGCGCCTGGGGGATGTTGACTTCAAAACCGGCTGTTCTAAATAAAGACAAAGTTAAAGAAATATTTGCCGGTGACTGGGTAATGCCTTCCTCCGGTATAGAGGTGAAATACAAACTGAATGATGGTTTCAGGCAAACCTATCAGTGGTATATAGAAAAAGGCAGGCTGTAAAGGCTGAAAAACGAAAAAAGGAGATACCGATGAGTGATTTGTTTGATAAATGCCGTGATTTCCGGGCGGCTAAAGAGGTTATGGCTTTGGGATGTTATCCGTATTTTCACAAAGTTGAAACCGGTCAGGATCCGGTGGTGAATGTTGAGGGAAAACGAATGATTATGATGGGGTCGAACAATTACCTTGGATTAACCTCGCATCCCGCCGTTAAGAAGGCCTCGATTAATGCCACGGAAAAATACGGGGTCGGTTGTGTGGGGTCGCGTTTTCTTAACGGAACCCTGGAAATGCATGAGGAGCTGGAAAATCGCCTGGCAGAATTTGTGAAAAAACCGGCCTCGCTGCTTTTTACAACCGGGATGCAGACTAATCTGGGGGTTATAAGTTCCCTGGTTGGCAGAGGGGAAACAATAATAACCGACAGGTATGACCATGCTTCAATAATCGACGGGTGCAGATTGTCATTCGGAAAGATGAAAAGATTCAGGCATAACGACATGTCGGATTTGGAGAAGGTATTAAAGTCGTGTGATAAAAATAAGGGGAAGCTTATAATAGTGGATGGTGTTTTCAGCATGGAGGGCGATGTGGCAGATCTGCCTTCAATTGTTAAGCTGGCGAAAAAATATGATGCCAGGTTGCTTGTTGATGATGCACACGGTATCGGGGTGATGGGAAAGAACGGTCGCGGAACCGCCGAACATTTTGACCTTGAAGATGAGGTGGATTTGATAGTAGGGACATTTTCCAAATCTTTTGCTTCAATCGGGGGGTTTGTTGCGGGCGATGAAGAAACTATTCATTATTTAAAACACAATGCCCGTTCTCTTATTTTTTCCGCTTCGCCGCCGCCGGCTAATGTGGCTTCGGTTCTGGCTGTTTTAAATATTCTTGAGAAAGATAAAAGCAGGCTCAGGAGTTTATGGGAAAATGCCGAGAAGCTACGCAGGGGTTTTAAGGAAATCGGGTATGATACGGGGGAGAGCACAACCCCCATAATCCCGCTTATAATAGGCGACAGCATGAAGGCTTTTCAGATGTGGAAAATTTTGTTTGACAGGGGGGTTTTTACCACTCCCGTGGTTTCTCCGGCAGTGCCCGATAACAGGGCCCTGATAAGGGTTTCCGTGATGGCAACTTTCAGCCAGAGGCATATTGACCAGGCCCTGGATGTTTTTGAGGAGACAGGAAAGATGATCGGGGTTGTACCGGACCGTAAAGGAAAATCAGGGGAGGGGCCCAAAACAATGAAGGAAAAAATGCGTAACTGGATGAAAAAACTATGGAGAGTTAAGTGAAAATTAAAAAGGTGGAGAGCAGAAGGGAACTTAAAAGGTTTATGAAATTCCCGGAGAAAGTATATCAGGGGAATAAAAACTGGGTTCCTAAGCTTGACGTTGATATAAAACACCTGTTGAGCGAGAAAAACCCGTTTTTTTCACATGCCTGGATGGAACTTTATATGGCATATGAAGGAAAAAAACCTATAGGCAGAGCGGCTGCAATTATAGATTATAACTATCTCAAACACCAGGACGATAAAACAGGGTTTTTCGGTTTCTTTGAATCTTTTGAAGATAAAAAAATCCCGGAAAAACTTCTTCACAGATGTGAAAGAGAGTTGAAGAAAAAGGGCATGAAACGTGTTGTGGGTCCGATGAATCCCTCTTCAAATGATGAATGCGGGGTGCTTCTGGATGGTTTTGATTCGCCTCCAAAGTTTATGATGCCATATACGCCCCGCTACTATCTTGATATTCTGGAAGAAGCGGGCTACAGAAAGCAGCATGATTTGGTGGCGCTAATAATGGATGTATCAAAAGGTCCGGCTCAAAGACTTCAAAGGGCAGTAAAAAGGTTGAAAAAAAAAGAGCCCGGGATGTATTCAAGGCCCGTTAAAATGGGAGAGTTTGAAAAAGAGATAGGGTACGTTAAGGAAATATATAATGAGGCTTGGAGTGAAAACTGGGGTTTTGTTCCGTGGACGGAGGCGGAGTTGACAGATATCGCAAGGCAGATGAAGCCCCTGGTGATGGCTGATCTTGTGCAGATAGGGTTCTTTGAGGAAGAGCCTGCCGGGTTTCTTCTGGCCCTTCCTGATTACAATGAAGTAATAAAAAAGATAGGCAGAAAGCTATTGCCGCTTGGATGGTTGAAGTTTATTCTTTTAAAAAGAAAGATAAAGGGCTTGAGACTGATGGCAATGGGAATAAAAAACAAATTTCAGAACAGGGGTTTGGGCGCACTGATGTATAATAACTCTCTTGAATCTGCTGTAAAGAGAGGATTCAGAGAGTGTGAGTTTTCATGGATACTTGAAGATAATCTAAATACTATTAAAATAGGTAAG
This sequence comes from Elusimicrobiota bacterium, assembly GCA_003553445.1. Taxonomy (GTDB): domain Bacteria; phylum CG03; class SLGR01; order SLGR01; family SLGR01; genus PWEK01. Next base: position 36,836 of record PWEK01000061.1, on the reverse strand, counting down.
ATGATGGGGGGAGAAATATATAAGAAATACAGGATATACGGAAAGGGCTTGACATAGGGTCTTTATTTCCATAAAATTACCAAAAAGAAATCCGAAATATTGACGATAGAAAAAGCATTAAATTTATGAAAAAAGGAAAAACCATGGGCAAAAAAGAGAAGAAAAAAAATAAAGATTCAAAAGAAGTTGAAGAACTTCGGCAGGCGCTTGATAAAAGCAAGCAGGAGGCTGAACTTTATTTAAATCAGCTCAGAAGATTAAAAGCCGATTATGAAAACTACAGGAAAAGGATGGAGAAGGTTTCATCCGGGAACTACGAAGAAGGAAAAAAAACAATTGCAAAGGATCTCCTTGTGGTTTTAGATAATTTCGAAAGAGCTCTTTCCGAAGAAAAGCTGGATAAGGAAGGCATTAATTTAGTAAACAAGGAGTTTTTTAATATTTTAAGGAAAAAAGGGGTGGAGAGAATGGAGGCTTTAAACAGCAGGTTTGATCCCAATTTGCATCATGCTGTAAATTATGTAGAGAGGGATAATGAAACTGAAGAGAAGGTGGTAGAAGTGCTTCAGCCCGGGTATCTCTGGAAGAACGCGGTGCTGAGGCCAGCAATGGTTGTTGTCAGTAAACCAAAGGAAGAAGAATAAGTAAACAGGAGGTAATAGATTATGGCAATATTAGGAATTGATTTAGGAACAACAAATTCATGTATGGCGGTTATAGAAGCGGGGAAACCCGAGATTATATCAAATGCCGAGGGCAACAGAACGACCCCATCTGTAGTAGCGTTCACAAAAGACGGGGAAGAGCTTGTGGGACAGGTTGCCAAAAGACAGGCCATAACAAATTCAAAAAATACGGTCTTTTCCGTTAAGAGGTTCATGGGGAGAAAATTAAACACTTCGGCTATAGCAGAGGATAAAAAACACGTTCCTTATGAGCTCAGTTCAGCTCCGAACGGGGATGTGCGCATAAAGATAAAGGGAAGGGAATATTCCCCGCCTGAAATATCGGCGAAAATTCTGCAGAAAATGAGAAGGGATGCAGAGGAATATACAGGTTCAAAAATCACAGAAGCTGTAATAACTGTCCCCGCTTATTTTAATGATTCTCAGCGAAAGGCTACAAAAGAGGCCGGAAAAATTGCGGGGCTTGAGGTCAAGAGGATAATTAACGAGCCTACAGCTGCTGCACTGGCTTACGGCCTGCAGAAGAAGAAGAATATAACAATAGCCGTATTTGACCTTGGCGGCGGAACTTTTGATATATCAATTTTAAAAGGAGAGAAGGAAGAGGAATCAAACATAATAGAAGTTAAATCCACAAACGGGGATACTCATCTGGGCGGGGATGATTTTGACCAGAGAATAATAAACTGGATTTATGAGGAATACAAAAAACAGGAGGGAGTTGATTTAGCCGGAGACAATCAGGCAATGCAGCGCCTGAAGGAGGCAGCTGAAAAAGCTAAATGCGAACTGTCAACCACAAACAAGACGGAAATTAATCTTCCTTATATTACCGCGGATCAAACAGGGCCGAAACATCTCAGCATGACTCTTTCAAGGGCTAAGCTTGAGTCTCTGGTCGGCGATCTTGTAGATAAAACAGTTGGGCCATGTAAGAAAGCCTTAAGCGATGCAGGTTTATCTTCATCAGACATAAACGAAGTTGTCCTTGTTGGCGGAATGACTAGAATGCCGCTTGTTCAGAAAAAAGTGAAGGAACTATTCGGAAGGGAACCCCACAAGGGAATTAACCCTGATGAGGTTGTGGCTTCCGGGGCGGCTATACAGGCCGGTGTGCTGGGAGGTGAAGTAAAGGATGTTCTTCTGCTTGATGTAACGCCCCTTACTCTCGGAATAGAAACACTGGGAGGGGTGATGACCCCTCTTATTGAGAGAAATACCACCATACCAACTAAAAAGACGAAAACATTCAGTACGGCAGCTGATAATCAGCCGGCGGTTACTGTGCACGTGCTTCAGGGGGAAAGGAAGATGGCAAAGGATAATAAATCGCTGGGGCAGTTTGAACTGACGGGGATTCCGCCTGCGCCGAGGGGAGTTCCGCAGATTGATGTTACTTTTGATATAGATGCCGACGGCATAATACATGTATCTGCAAAGGACAAGGGTACAGGCAAAGAACAGTCCATAACGATAAAAGCTTCAAGCGGTCTTTCTGAAGAAGAGGTTGAGGAGCTGATAAAAGAAGCCAAGGAGCATGAGCAGGAGGATATGGAGAAAAAGGAGCTCATTGAATCAAGGAACAAGCTCGAGTCAACAATATATTCTGTTGAAAAATCATTGAAAGAGCACGGAGATAAGGTTGACAAGAAAATAAAAGATGAAATAGAGTCTGCTCTGTCGGAATCCAAGGGAAAACTGGAGTCACAGGACAAGTCTGAACTTGAAAAGGCCGCCAGCGAACTTACTGAAAAGTCACAGAAATTGGCACAGTATATTTACCAGCAGTCCCAACAGCAGGAAGCCGGAGAACAGTCTCAAAAGCAGGATGCAGATTCTCAGCAGCAGAACCAGCAGCAGGATGATGAAGATGTTGTTGATGCGGAATACGAAGTTGAAGACGAAGAAAAGAAAGAGTAATTTAATTGTCTCAAGATTATTATGAAATTCTGGGCGTCGGCAAGGATGCATCGCAGGAAGAAATACGCAAGGCATACCGGAAACTGGCATTAAAGTATCATCCTGATAGAACAAAGGGAGATAAAGAAGCCCAGGAGAAGTTCAAGGAAATAAACGAGGCATATGAAGTTCTCAGCGATGAGGGCAAGAGAAAAAATTATGACCGCTTTGGAAAACAGGGCGCTGATATGGGCTCCGGCGCCGGGGCTGGCGGATTCGGCGGGTTTGAAGCCGGCGGGTTCAGTGATTTTTCGGATATTTTTGATCAGTTTTTTGGAGGGGCATCAGGACGCTCCGGCGCAAAAACCAGGGAAAAGGTATATAGAGGAAGTTCTTTAAAGCTGAAGGCTGAAATAACCCTTCAGGAGGCTGCAGAGGGAAAAAAGGTAAAGCTAAAGGTTTTAAGGCAGGATCCCTGTGAGGCCTGCGGAGGTAGGGGCGGTGATTTCACCACCTGTTCCACATGCAAGGGAACCGGGGCTGTATCCAGAGGAGGCGGTTTCTTTAAAATAAGCCAGAGCTGTCCCCGGTGCGGGGGAAAAGGCCAGGCTAATACCAACCCGTGCTCAGATTGCAGGGGCACAGGCCTTCAGGCAAACAAAGATTCCATTTCAGTTAAAATCCCTCCAGGTGTTCATGACGGTTCAACCCTCAGGTTGAGAGGGCAGGGAAATGCCGGAAGATACAATGGCCCGCGAGGGGATATTTTTGTGGAGATAAAGGTAAAGCCGCATGAATCAATAAGAAGAGATGGGAACAATCTTTATACAAGGGTTCCGGTTTCTTTCCCTGAGGCGGTTTTAGGCACATCAAAGAAGATAAAAACTTTAAATGGAACAAAAACAGTAAAAGTGCCTTCAGGCATACAGTCCGGCACAAAGTTACGGCTGAAAGGGGAGGGGATGCCCAACATAAACAGCTACGGCAAGGGTGACCTTTTTGTTGAAGTGAAATTGATAACCCCCAAAAAGCTTAATAAACAGCAGAAAGAGGCATTGAAAAAATATGCTGAGCTTACCAAAGACAGCGACAACCATAATTCGTCCTGGTGGAATAAACTGTTTGAATGAAAAAAATATTTTTGAGGGATTCGCTTTACAAGGGTAAGGTTTGCAAAATTGACAGTGATAACAGTCATCACCTGAAGGTTCTTAAGGTAAAAAAAGGCGACATGATAACCGTGGGGGATGCGGATGCAAAAGAATTTACAGCAAGGGTTGTTTTTATAAAGGATAATGAGCATAAGATTGAAATAACTAAAGAAAACCCCACTCCTCCGAAACCATCTAAGGATTTAACATTATTTGTTTCAGTTCCGAAAAGGAACAAGTTTGAAGAGGTGGTTTTTAGATGCACTCAGGTAGGGGTTTCCCGGTTTGTTCCAATTGTAACTGAGCGTACTGAAAAAATTCCCATCAGGTCAAAAAGTAAATTTTTCAGAAGAAGCATGAAAAAGGCTTCTCATGCGGCGGAAATATCCGGCCGGGCTGAAATTCCCGTAGTCAGCGATATAATGAGTTTTGATGAGGCGCTAAAGCACTACAGTGAAAGCTCCTATGAAACAGGAATAATATTCTGGGAAAATGAAAAGAATAAAAAATGCTTGAAGCATGAAGAAGTAAAGAGTCCCGCAGCTCTTTTTATAGGCCCCGAGGGAGGGTTAAATCCTGATGAGGTTGAAAAAGCTGACAGAGCGGGATTAAAACGCCGTACTCTAGGAAGTCTTGTGATGGATGTGGAAACTGCATGTATAGCCGCAAGCTCAGTTGCTCTTTTAAAGTAAATGGAAAGAACAAAATTTCATATTAAAGATTTTGGATGTAAGGTTAATCAGTATGATTCCAGACTGATTCGCGAAGCTCTTCAATCCATGGGGCATGTGTTTTCAGGTTTGCCGGATGCTGATATAGTTCTGGTAAATACTTGTTCGGTAACCAAAAAAGCGGATAAGAAAGCATTAAAATATATTCGTCGGACAAAAAGAGAGTTTCCCAATAAGGAAATAATGGCAACGGGATGTTCTGTAAGAAAAAGTTCTTCTGTGTACCATAAGTCCGGGGCGGAGACGGCTAAGAGCTTTCTCTGGCTGGACAATCCCTCCAGGTGCATAAGGCAGTTTTATGATCATACAAGGGCCTTTATCAAGGTTCAGCAAGGATGCTCGGGCGGTTGTTCCTATTGCTCTATATGGAAATTAAAAAGGCCGTTTTTTAAAAAAAAGCCGGAAACTGTAATTAAAGAGATCAAGAAGGTATCTCAAAAACATCCTGAAATAGTTTTATGCGCTACAAACTTCAAGGAATATGGATATTTAGATGAGCTTGTTAAAAAAATGGTCAGATTAAAAGGGGACTTACGGTGGCGTTTCAGCTCTATACATCCCCTTTGTCTTAGAAAAAATATAATAGAGCTTTTAGAAGAGGATGACAGGTTCTGCCCTCATTTTCATTTTCCAATACAGAGCGCATCCGACAGTGTCTTAAAGAGGATGAACCGCAACTACAGCATAGTGATGATAAGGCGTATAATAGATGATATAAAGATTAATGTGGAAAATGCGGTTTTTTCTTTTGATTTAATAGCGGGTTTTCCGGGGGAGACTTGCGAGGATTTTAATAAGACAATAGGTTTTATTAAAGATGTATCTCCCGTAAAGGTCCACGTCTTCCCCTTTTCTCCTAGGAATAATACACCTGCTTATAAAATGGGTGGAAGGGTCATGCAAAATATAAAGAACTATCGAGTCAGAAGAATTCAGGAGGCCGCCCATGAAGAAAGGTTAAAGAATTTCAGGGAGTGGGTAGGAAAAAAAGCGGAGGTGATTCTTGAGAATGGAAAATCCGGATATACTAGAGAATCCCTTCCGGTAAAGATAAAGGGCAGTCCTTCTTTTTATGGAAAACATGCGGATGTGAGGATAAGCGGTTTTACCGATAAATGCCTTACCGGATACCTTGAATAAAAATCAATTATTAATAAAATAGAAAAACCGGTGATGAAAGTAATATAATCCGCTTCAGAAAAAATTGAGGATATTTAAAATATGAATGATGAAAAATCAGAAAAAGAGAATTGTTTATTCTGCAAAATAGCAGCCGGAGAAATGAATACGGAGATGCTGTACTCCGGAGACCAGGCAGTTGCATTTAATGATGTAAACCCACAGGCGGATGTGCATGTTCTGGTTGTTCCTAAAAAACATTACAGAGACATGAATGAGGCCCCGAAAGAGATTGCGGCGGAGTGTTTTAGTGTTGTAAAGAAAATGGCCCTGGAAAAAGACATAGAAAAGACAGGATACCGGGTTGTAATAAATTGTGGTAGTGATGGAGGTCAGGAGGTTGGACATCTTCATTTTCATCTGCTGGGAGGCAGGAAAATGCAGTGGCCTCCGGGGTAGAATGGAAACCTATAACAGAAAAGAAAGGATAGGTGAGTATATAATGGGAAAAGGTCCAGTAGTGAGAAAGAGGGATAGTGAATCTGTAAATTCATTGTTAAAGAGATTCAGGAGAGCCTGCAACAAGGCAGGCATAAAGAATGAGTTGAAAAAGAGAAGATTCTATATTTCTCCAAGTGAGAACAGAAATATAGAAAAGTCAAGGGAAAAAAGAAGAAAGATAAAGGATCGTCATAAAGAGAATATAAAGCATAAAAGATTAAAAACAAAAAAAAGACAGGGATAAGAGATTCTCTGGAAAAATAATAGTCTGGCGGCATGACCGCAGGAGATAGAAAATGAAGCTGAAGGATATTTTAGAGTTTGCAATAGAGCAGGGAATGCGGAAAGACCCCAGGGAAATTGAAGAAATTAAAAGGCAGCTTGAGGGTCGCAAAACCGAATATGAAAAATTAAAAGGGGTGGAAAAAAGAGTTTTTGACACCGAATCACTGAGCAATCCGTATTCTGACACCAGGATTATACATGGAAAATCTGATGAAGAGGTAAACCATGCCTGGGTAGGGATAGATGTGGATACATCGGAACTGCTTTTAGTTGACAGGGTTAGCGGGAAAAAAGACAGCAGGCCTGTAGTTATAAGCCATCATCCATTTGGAAGAGCATATTCAAATTTTTATGATGTAATGGACTTGCAGGCGGATGCGCTTGAAGATGCGGGCGTTGCAGTTGCTGCGGCTGATAACATAACGCGCTCGAGAAAGGGGGAGGTTTCAAGAAAGGTGTCGGCTGTTAATCATTTCAAGGCCCAGGATGCCGCCAGAATTCTGAATATTCCGGCATTAAGCATTCATACTCCTGCAGATAATCAGGTGGCGGATTATCTTAAAAGGGGTTTCGACAAGGAAAAACCCCTGCGCCTGAAAAATGCGGTTGATTTTCTGATGGGGATTCCCGAGTATGAACAGGGCGCTAAAAACGGGGTTCCACCGAAAATATTGGCCGGAAATCCTGAAAACAGGTGCGGAAAGGTTTATGTAGATATGACCGGAGGAACTGAAAATGATGCGGTTTTACTTGAAAAATTGGTATCCAGCGGGATTTCTACGGTTATTGCTATGCATATGAGCGAAAAGCATTACAAAAAAGCTCAGAAAGAGAATATAAACATTATAATTGCCGGGCATATTCCTTCGGACAGTCTTGGTTTTAATCTTTTATTGGATAAGCTGATAAAAACCCGCGGGAATATTGAAATTACCGGGTTCAGCGGATTTATAAGAATAAAAAGAGATGGTTAAAGAGGAAACAATAGATAGAATACGGGAGTCAACAGATATAGTTGCTCTTGCTGAAGAATATTTGTCTTTGAAAAAAGCCGGTTCAAATTTCAAGTCACTCTGTCCTTTTCATTCGGATAATGATCCTTCTTTTGTGATATCACCTCAAAAACAGATATACCACTGTTTCGGTTGCGGGGAGTCGGGAAATGCATTTAATTTCATTATGAAGATGGAAGGAGTTAGTTTCCCTGAAGCACTTCATCGCTTGGCAGAGCGTAGTCATATTAAGATAGAAGAGTCCCCTGGAAGAGGTAAATCAGACAGAATCAGGCGGGAGATACTAAACCTTAATGAACGGGCGGCGGCTTTTTATCACAGGTGTCTATTAAGCGCGAAGGGTAAGAGAGCCCTGCGGTACTTAAAAAATAGGGGATTGACCAAGAAGCAAGTAGAAGAGTTTATGATAGGTTACGCTCCCCCGGGTAATCAGCTGGTAAAGAGAGCATTGAGTGATAACGTGGAGGGAGAGCTTCTTTTAAAAGCCGATCTCGTCGGGCAAAATACATCAGGGGTTTTTTACGACAAATTCAGATATAGAATAATATTCCCTATCAGAGATGAAAGGGGGAGGTTTGTTGGGTTCGGAGGAAGGGGTATCGATGATAGAGAACAGCCGAAGTATTTAAACACTGCACAGAACAGGGTTTTTGAAAAAAGAAGACTAATGTACGGGCTGTATCACGCTAAGAAAAATATTAGAGAGAAGAGAAAAATTATAGTGTTGGAAGGGTACATGGATGTGGTTGCAGCTCATCAATATGGTGTTAAATGGGCAACGGCAGCGCTGGGCACTTCCCTTACAAAAGATCATGTAAAGAGGATAAGACATATGGCGGATGAGGTGATTCTCGCTTTTGATTCCGACGCTTCCGGCAGAAGGGCTGCTTCAAGAGGGATTGATATACTTTTAGAATCCGATGTTCCCGGGAGAGTGTGCGTGCTTCCGGAAGGTAAAGATCCGGAGGATGTGATAAGAGAAAATAAAGAAATATTTATGGAAATGTTGGAAGGTTCAGTGTCAATGATTCAGTGGAGGCTTGAACACAGCATGGAAAACCATAATGAGATTAAAGAAGAAGGTGTCAGGAAATCAAAAATTGCGGAAGACATAGCCCCCGTAATCAGTAAAATAATTAACCCTGTAAAAAAGGAGGAAGCCGTAAAAATGGTTTCTGAAAGACTGGGTGTTTCAGAAGAAGCGCTTAAGATTGAAATGAGCAGGATTTCCTCCGGAAGAAAATCGTTTATCCGTGAAAAATCGGAGATGGAGATTTTATCAAGAAAAGAAAGGGCCGCCAGAGAGGTTCTTCACGTACTGATTTATCGACCGGAATTAATCAAAGAAAACGAGACATTGAAAAACATGGAATACTCATCCACAGGAAAGTACTCAAAAATGCTTAAGGATTATATAGAGAATTTTTCATGTGATGTTCAGAAGATGATTTCGTCTGCGGAAGAAAAAGAGAGAAAGATTCTTTCGCGTTTAACTGTTTGCGAATTGAACACATCGGATCCGGTTAGCTATCTTGAGGAGCTTTCAGGGGTTTTAAGGGATTGCAGGCTTAAGGAACATTATGATAAAATAGGGCTTGAAATAAAAAAATTAATCGATTTAAATAAGCCTGTAGATGAGAAAAAAAAGAAGGAATTTTCGCAAATAGCAAAAGCATTAAAAACAGGAAAAGGAAAACATTAAATAAAAATTTAAGAGGAGGAGGAGAAGATATTGGCTGATATAGAAAAACTAATTTCGAAGGGCGTTAAAAAAGGGGTGTTAACCTATCAGGAAATAAACGAACATCTTGATGAAGAGAATCTTGAGCCGTCTGATGTAGATGAGCTTTTTGATAAAATAGAAACGGCAAATATAAATGTAATTGATGAAAGAAAAAGAGAGATTGCGAAGAGCAGGAAAGACGAAACCGGCGTAAAAAGGACCCCGCCACCCTCACTGACGTCAACAGATTCGATAAAGATGTATTTGAGCGAAATGGGTAAGGAGCCTCTTCTCACAAGGACGCAGGAGATGTATCTGGCAAAAAACATACAGGAAAACGAACAGGCTCTGGTAAGGCTGATTCTGGGAACACCACTTGGAATAGATGAGTTTAAAAAAATAGCGGAAGACCTGAAAAATGATAATATTTCCCCGCGGGACATTATGAAAAGGGGAAAGAAAACAGATGAAATACTGCGGAGGATGAGGGAAAAAGTAAACTCTGTATATAATGAGGTCAAAAGGCGTCAAAGAAAGATCCACCGTAGAGAAAATAAATTAAAAAACACCAGAATAAGCGAGAAGGAAAAGAATAAACTTAGAGAAGAAATAGAAGAAGAAATAAAAGCAATTGTGGATTCCGTTCTTTCTCTTGAGTTAAGAAAATCAGTAATAAAAAAAATAATAGAGAAGTTTAAAGATGAGGCTGAACCCGTTTACAGGCTGGACAGAAGAATGTCGCGAAAGCTAAGCGGAATTTCATGTTCTTATGAGGATTTAAAGAAGCTGCACACCCGTTACAGAAAGGGGCGCTTGACGGCGGATGGTATGATTGAAAAAAGCGGATTGAGCCCTGAACGGGCAGAAGAACTAAAAGAGGAAATAAAAGGCATTAAGCTTAGCATGAGCGGGTATACAAGAAGGCTTAATATGAACCTGGAGCGGGCCAGAAGAACGATAAAGAAAGTATACGAGCATGAACAGAAGATAAATGAAGGTAAAATGACTCTTGTAAGAGCTAATCTCAGGCTGGTGGTTTCGATAGCTAAAAAGAACACCAACCCAAATTTGTCCCTTCTTGATTTAATACAGGAAGGCTCCATAGGTATGATGAAGGCGGTTGATAAGTTTAAATACAAAAAGGGTTTTAAGTTTTCGACATATGCCACATGGTGGATAAGGCAGTCTATTAACAGGGCTATTGCGGACCAGGCCCGCACTATAAGGATTCCGGTTCATATGAAGGAAATTATGAATAAGCTTTCAAAGGTATCAAGGAAATGGAGACAGCATTACGGCAGAAACCCTACTGTTGAGGAGTATTCTGAAGAGCTGGATTTAGAACCGGATAAGATAAGACGAATTATGGAAATAAGGCAGAAGCCTATTTCTCTGGATACACCGATAGGAGATGATGAGGACAGCAGGCTTGAGGATTTCATAGAAGACAGAGAGGGACAGACCCCGGATAATGCCACGATGCAATCTTTAAGGAGGAAAGAAATTGAAAATGTTTTGGGTACCCTAAAGGAAAGGGAGGCAAAAATCATAAAGCTTCGTTTTGGTTTGGAGGGCGGGTATCCAAGAACTCTTGAAGAAGTAGGGAAATATTTCGGTGTAACAAGGGAGCGTGTCAGGCAGATAGAGGCAAAGGCGTTAAAAAAGCTCAAGTATCCAAACAGAAGCAAGCGGTTACGTGAATACCTGCACCTGGAAGAATAGAAATATTTAGCTTTTCTTCGTGCTTATCATTGACATAACTGAAAAAATAGATAAAAATAATATAGATTTACGGGCCCATAGCTCAGTTGGTTAGAGCACCTGACTCATAATCAGGTTGTCCCAGGTTCGAGTCCTGGTGGGCCCACCAACAAAAATGCTAAAAACCGTAAGAAGAGGAAATCTGGGGCAATTAGCTCAGCTGGCAAGAGCGTTCGGTTCACATCCGAAAGGGCGCAGGTTCAAGTCCTGCATTGCCCACCATGAAAAGGAAAAATGAAAGAAGAAATAAAAAAACTGCTTGAACTTCAAAAGTTAGACAACATAAAAGACGACATAAAGGACAGGCTATGTGAGCTTCCCCAGCTCATAGAAGAAGAAGATAATAAAAAGAAAAAATTTAAAAAGAATATAGAAGATTTTAAGGAAGCGTTAAAGAACATTAAAGTTAAACTTAAGGAAAAAGAAATTGAATTGCAGAAAAATGAAGAAACTGTAAAAAAGAATAAAGAGAAACTCAATACACTAAAAAGCAACGAGGCATATAAATCCATGCAGAAAGAGATTAAATCGGTTGAAAATAAAATCGACAGGGTTGAGAGTGAGATAATTGAGATTTATGAAGAGATTGACAATACAGAAGAAAAGATAGAAGAAGAAAAAAAGCTTCTTGACAGCGAAAAGGAAAACATAGAAAAAAAGAAGGAATCTTACAGGGGGGATATTGAAAAGATGAAAAGAAACCTTAGTGAAGTGAAAGAAAAAATAAGGCCCTTGGAAGAAAGCATAGATCCTGAGCTCATAAAAGAATATAAAAAACTTCGCGAAGTTAGAAAGGGTATAGCTGTTGCAAAAGCCGATGGCACAAGCTGCAGCGGGTGCCACATACATCTTAGACCTCAAACCATTAATGAGGTTATACAGGAGGAGAAGATGGTGCGTTGTGACGGCTGCAGCAGATACCTTTATATGGAAGATTAAAAAACGGATTTCAGGCGGCGATGATCGGTCGCTTCCCGGTAAAGGAAGAGGAAAGTCCGGACTTCATAGAGCATGGCGGGAAAGTGGCACAGAAACAAGGTACAGGTAAGCTGTAGTGAAAAGGCTAAACCCCGCCTGAAGCAAGGTCAAATAGGGGCCTTATGCTGTTGCTCGCAGTTTAAAAGGCCCGGGTAGGCCGCAAAGATAAATGACCGTTAAAACAGAATCCGGCTTACTGAGCCGCCTGAATTATTTTTTTAAAATGGAAGATTATAAAAGAAAAAAATACTTAAGCAGAAAGAAATATCAGTTTAAATACGCTCTGACAATTTTAATATTTGTATTGATTGCTGCTGTGGCTTCAATTTCCTTATTATACTATGAACTGTCCCGCAGATTTGAGATGGTAAATATTCTTGAAGAAATAAGTTGGAGTAATTATCTCAGCAGGATGGTAGTAATTCTTGGATTTGCATTCCTGGCCGGAATCTTCCTCTCCGGCAAGATAGTAGGGCCTGTTTTTAGACTTGAGAAAACATTAAAAGAGATTAACAGCGGTAAATTTAATGAAAAAATCAATTTAAGAAAAGGGGACGAGTTTAAAGAGACAGCCAGAGAAATCAATATTCTTTCTGAAAAACTGGAAACATCTTCCATAAAAAACCCTGAAATAAAAGAAATATTTGAAGAAAAGAATAAATCCTCTTCATAAAAACCATTACATATAAACTAAAATAAACCACATCGAATAGCTGATTTTTTCCCGGTCAAAAGGCCGGTTTTTATCTTTTAAGGCAAAATGTTTTTCAATGACATACATGGAAATAATCAAAACTTCAGCCAGCCGGCAAAACTTTTTTGTCAGTAGTCTTTAGCCAGAATTTGCATTTCTGAAATATTTTGTTGGAATAACGAATCACTGGTTTGACACCATAGGGTTTATTTGTTATATATTTAGTGGTGGAAAGTGGAGGAAAGTGGTGAATTTAATAGGTGAGTATAATCACAACGTCGATAAGAAGAAACGGGTTTTCGTTCCGGCGGAATTTAGAATAGGAAAGAATTGGGTAATAACTGCCGGTCTTGAAAAATGTCTTTTTCTATTTCCGGAAAATGAATGGAAGAAAGTGACCGAAAAAATTATGAGTATGCCGCTGGCCAAAAAGGATGCGAGGGGTTTCTCCAGGTTTCTTCTTTCAAGGGCTAAAAAGATAAATACTGACAGTCAGGGGCGGATACTTATTCCGGAAAGGCTTATAAGCTTTTCGAGCATCACTTCCTCATGTACTTTTATAGGTATGGTAAATCGCATTGAACTCTGGAATCCGGATGAATGGGAAAAATATTCAAAGAAATGTGAAGATAGTTATTCGGATCTGGCAGAGAATATGACGGAAATAGATTTTTGAGAGATATGAAAGCACATTGAAATACTCACATAAACCCGTTATGGTTTCGCAGGTAATTCGGGCAATGAAGATTCATTCCGGAGATACCGTTGTAGACGGAACGGCGGGCGAAGGCGGCCACGCTGAAAAAATAGCCGGGGTTTTGGGGGGCAGTGGAGTTCTTGTTTTAATTGACAGGGATAAAGAGATGCTTTCCGTGGCGGAGGAAAGGTTGTCCGGGGTAAAAACAAGATTGATTTCAGGCAGCGGCTCATACGCGTATATAAAGCCGTTCTTAAGAGAAAACTGCATTGACAGGGTTTCTTCTGTTCTTTTAGATCTGGGTTTTTCAAAAAGGCATATTGAAAAATCGGGCAGGGGTATGAGTTTTTTAAAGAATGAGCTCCTGGATATGAGGTATGACCCCCATTCGGGCGAGCCGGCATACAGATGGATTAACAGAGCAGATAAAAAAGAGCTCTTAAGAGTGATTAAGAGATTTGGGCAGGAGAGGAATTCTAAGAGGGTTGCAGAGGAGATTGTGAGGAAAAGAAAAGAAAAACCCATAATGTATACCCGCGAGCTGGCTGAAATAGCCGCTTTGGCTGCTGAGTGCAGAAAAAATATTCACCCGGCGACAAAGACATTTCAGGCAATTAGAATATATATAAATGATGAGCTCGGGGAACTGAGGAGGGGGATGAAGGCGTGCTGCGATGTTATAAAAAAAGGCGGCAGGCTTGTTTTGTTAACGTACCACTCTCTTGAAGCAAAGGTTGTTAAGGGCATCTTCTCCGAACTCTCAGGAAAATGCGGATGCCCCGAGAATTTTCCTCTCTGCAGGTGCGGCGCTGACCGGAAGCGCCCCCTGATAAAAGAGGTTAAGGTTTCCGGAAAATCTCCAACTGCGACTGAAATATCAGAAAACCCTTCGGCCAGAAGCGCAAAAATGAGGGTTTTTGAGATATTAAAGGAGAAGGTTTAATGAGCAGAACAAAAAATATCGTAACGGTTTTTACAGTAATATTTATGTTTCTGGTTTTCATTACCTGGCAGCAGATTACTATATTTCAGATGGGGTACCGCCTGGCCTCACTAAAGGAAGAGTGCAGGCAGCTTGAAGTAGACAGACAGCAGCTTTTAAGAGAGGTTAATACGCGGGGTTCTCTTGCAAATATCGACCGTATCAGCAGGCAGCAGTATGGAATGGCTCCACCGGAAGGAGGGAGGCTAAGGGTGTTTGCAATAGAAGAGGAGCCTTATTTTGAAAGGGAAGGAATCCCCGGCGCTTTTATCCTGGCTCTGAGAAATCTGTTTACTCCCGACAGCGCAAAGGCAAACTGATGAAATTAAAAATAAGAATTGTTTTACTTTCCGGAGTTGTATTTCTATGCCTATTCGGTATAGGGTTTCGTCTGTTTGCAATACAGATTCTAAGACACTCAAAGTTCACCGCAGTAGCGCGCAGAAATTATACAATTAATTCTGGAAGAAATACTATTATGAGGGGCTCTATTATAGATAGAAACGGTAAAGAGCTTGCTCTTAACAGGCACACATATTCAGTGGGGTTCAGGCCAATATCTGATCCGGGGGATCGGCAGAATATAATACGCGCTGCTGCGTCTTCTCTTAATATGAGTGAAGAGCAGGTAAGGCGGGCTGTAAAAGGAAGGAGCCGCTTCACGTGGCTTGCAAGGCATGTTTCTCCAGAAAAAGTGGAAGATCTTTTTCCTTATTCCAACAGGGGAATAGAACTTTTCAGGGAAAACCACAGGTATTATCCTTTCTCTCCAATCGGGGTGAATGTGTTAGGGTGTGTGGGTACCGACAATCAGGGGTTGTCTGGAATAGAGTTTTACTATAATGAGCTTCTTACAGCGCGCGTAGAGAATAAGAATAAGGTCAGGGATGCCAGGGGCAGAACTATTTACAGCGCCCGGGATGATAATACGGAGGAAAGACCCGGTAATATAGTCTTGAGTATAGATAAGAACATTCAGTATATATTAAGAAGAGAACTTCTGGCTGGAATCAAAGAGAACGAGGCAGGGTGGGCAATGGCGGTTGTTCAGGATGTGAATAATGGAAAAATACTGGGCATGGAGGTTTGCCCTTCGTATGACAGCAATGCGGGCAGCTATACAGCTGCCGATAATTTAAAAAACATGGTTGTATCTCATGTGTTTGAACCGGGGTCAACTTTCAAAATAGTGCCAGCCGCGGCGGCACTGGAGGAAAAGTTGATGGATGTTGACGAAATGATTGACTGTGAAGGAGGCACATATGATGTCGGGGGGTTTCCTATAAGGGATTTTAATTCGCATGATGAGCTTAGTTTTATGGACTGTATGGTTCATTCGTCAAATATAGGGATGGCCAAAATTGGTTCCCTTCTTGGAGAAAACCTTTTATATAAGTATGCCAGGGATTTCGGGTTTGGTAATTTTACGGGAGTAAGGCTTCCCGGTGAAACCAGGGGTATTTTAAGAAAGCCTGACAGGTGGTCGGGAACAAGTCTGTCAAGAATTTCATTTGGACAGGAAATTGGGGTTACGGCTATTCAGCTTATAGGAGCAATTTCGGCTGTTGCGAATGGAGGGGTTTTATATGAACCCAGGATTGTCCAGGCAATTGAAGAAAAGGGAAGAATTAAAGAAATGGAGCCGTTGAAAATAAGAAGGGTCATAAGTGAGGAGAATTCCCGAAAACTGAGGCATATATTAAGGGAGGCCGTTGAGAGGGGGTCAGGTGAGCGGGCCGCCGTTGGAGGTTATTCCGTGGCCGGAAAGACCGGAACAGCACAGAAATTTAACCTTGAAAAAATGTCTTATGAAGAGGACAGATTTGTTGCGCTTTTCGGGGGTTTCATTCCGGCTGATGAACCGGAGGTTGCAATTTTAGTTATTTTTGATGAACCGGGGGGTGAACTACATTGGGGCGGGCATGTTGCCGCCCCGGTCTTTTCAAGGGTGGCGAAATCATTGATGAGTTACCTTTCTATCCCTCCTGACAGGGTTGTTCTTTCTCAAAAGAGGGGGGCGGAGTGAAGCTCTCAAAATTGATAGACTATTTTCCGCCGGATGAGTTTTACACCGGCAGGGATGTTGATGTGAGCGGTTTCGCCACTCATTCAAAAAAGGTCTCCGGGGGGGATGTTTTCTTTGCAATGAAAGGAGAGAAAAGTGACGGCAGGGCTTTTATAAAAGAAGCAGTTTCTAGAAACGCTTCGGCTGTGGTCGTTCAGGAGAGATTAAAAGAAGAGATTTCTGCTCCTCAGATAGTTATGCGCAAGCCGCTTCTTGCGCTCTCTAAATGGTCATCCTTTTTTTACGGATTCCCGGCTGAAAAACTAAAAATTACGGGGGTAACCGGAACAAACGGAAAAAGCACTGTTGCCGGGCTTATAAAACAGATAATGGAGCTGAAAGGAAAGAGTGGATTAATTGGAACCTCCGGATATTTATACGCAGATAAAAAGGGTAAGTTTTCAATGACAACTCCGCAGGCTCATGAGCTTCAATGGCTGCTTTCGGATATGGTTGATAACGGAATTGAAACTGTGGTAATGGAGGTTTCGTCGCATGCTCTGGAACTTGGCAGGGTTGAGGACATTAATTTTGAGAGTGTTGTCTTTACGAACTTGACCCAGGATCATCTGGACTTTCACAAAACAATGGAAAATTATTTCAGGGCAAAGCTGAAGATTTTTTCAAAAATCAAAACTAAGGACCGGGGAAAGGCCCTTGTAAATGTGGATGATGGGTATGGAAGGAGAATAAAGGAGAAAAAGGGGGAAATAACTGCTTCTTATGCAGTGAAGGAGGAGGCTGATTATAACGCTGATATTAAGTCAATGACTGTGAGAAAAAGCAGATTTATATTCAGGTCTCCGAAAGAAAAAAGGAAGTTGGATGTTAAGCTGATAGGAAGATTTAATATATATAACTGCCTTGCAGCTCTTGCATGGGCAGTAGAAGGAGGTTATGATATGAGCAGCGTTTGTGGAGTTGTTTCCGGCGCCTCTCCGATTCCGGGGAGGATGGAGCATGTAAAGAAAGGAAAAGAGAGCGGAAGGACCGTGATTGTAGATTACGCGCATACTCCTGATGCTCTTGAAAATGTTCTTCTAACATTAAGGGATGTTTGCCGAGGCAGGATTGTATGTGTTTTCGGATGCGGCGGAGAGCGGGACCGTACGAAAAGGCCATTGATGGGTAAAATTGCGGGGCTTCTGGCGGATTATGTGTGTCTAACTTCCGACAATCCGCGCGGTGAAGACCCGATGGGGATACTTCTGGATATAGAAGTGGGGCTCAGAGATACTGCCACAGAGTATTCTGTTATATCAGACAGGGAGGAAGCGATAGGGCATTCGCTTCAGATAGCGGATAAAGGCGACGTTGTTCTTATAGCGGGTAAGGGAGACGAAAATTATCAGGTGATAGGGGATAGAGAGATACCTTTTTCGGATATGGCAACAGCAGAAAAATATTTAAAGAAATGAAGAGTGTTTCCTTGAAACAGGCTTCCCTATGGGCCGGAGGCGAGCTGAAAGCCAGCTTAAATGAAAATAAAACAGTAAATAACGTTGTAATTGATTCCAGAGAAGCGCAGAAAAACTCTCTTTTTTTCTGCATTAAGGGAAAAAGAACGGACGGGCATTTTTTTATTGATGAGGTGAAAAAAAAGGGGGGGTATACTGCGGGAGAAAAAAGGGGCTGCGATATTCAGGTGGAATCGTCTGTGAAGGGGTTGGTCAGCCTTGCACAGAATTATAGAAATACGCTTTCTCCGGAAATAATAATCGGAGTTACCGGGTCAAACGGAAAGACCACTGTAAGCAGGATGGCTGCGCAGATAATTAAGGGGAAGATGAAAGCCTCATCTACAAAACGCAGCTTTAACAATCAAATTGGCCTGCCTCTGTCGGTGCTTGAAATGAGCGAAGATACGCAGGCAGGCGTTTTTGAGATGGGGGCAAATCACAGGGGCGAAATTAAATACTTGTGCGGGATCGCCAGACCGCATACCGGGGTTATTACTTCAGTAACCGAGGCTCATATTGGAGAGTTTGAGACCGTGGATAATATCTTAAATACAAAATTTGAGCTTGCGGATTATCTGGAGGCGAAAGCTGATCTGGTTTATAATTATGACCAGGAAATTGTACGCGGTAAGGCTGCAGAGTACCGTCATTTAAATAGAATCGGTTTTGGTTTCAGTAAGGGGGCGGATTTGAGGATAGAAATTAAAGATCAGATGATATCAGAAACCTTATTTTCAATAAACGGTATAAATTTCAGGCTGAAAATTCCGGGGCTCTTTAATGTATATAATGCGGCTGCGGCTTCAGCATCGGCATTATCAGCCGGGTTGAATCTTGATTATTCAGCAGAAAGAATAGGGGGTTTTCAGCCTCCCCCCCATAGATTTGAATTTAAACGGGTGGGAGGTATAGATATTATAGATGACACCTATAATTCCAATCCCTCTGCAGTGAAAAAGGTTTTCAGCGATTTGTTGAAAATATGCCCGGAAAAAAATATAATCGCTGTGTTGGGTCAGATGAGAGAGTTAGGGAGATATTCCCATAAAATGCACCGGGATGCAGGGGCATTTCTTGCGGGGCTAAAAAACATAAAATATATTCTTGCTGGCGGGAAATACTCAAGTTCGCTTTTAAGCGGAGCCGCCAAGAAGGGCTTCCCTGAAAAAAGAATGTTTGAATATGATAATAATAGGGAAGCGGCGTCAATTATAAAGAAAATTAACGATGAAGACTCCATTGCGGTAATAAAGGCCTCCCGCAGGGAAAGGCTGGAAGAAGTAATGGAGTATCTGAAGGAGTAGACTTATGCTGTATCATTTATTTTTCCCGTTGAGAGACTTGTTCTCTCCTCTTAATGTTTTAAGGTATATTACCTTTAGAGCCGCTCTTGCATTTATAACGGCAATGATCATAAATTTTTTGATTGCTCCGGCAGTAATAAAAAAGCTTAAAGGTTCTCAGAAAATACAGGTAATAAGAGAAGGCAGTCCCGAAGGGCACAGCAAAAAAGAAGGCACCCCCACAATGGGAGGGCTGATTATTATAATTTCTTTGCTTATTTCCGTTTTGCTTTGGGCCCGGCTTGATAATGTTTATGTAATTATTGTTATAATAGGCAGTCTCTGGCTTGGTCTGCTTGGATTCTTTGATGATTATATGAAAACATCCAAAAAAGACACAAAGGGTATCGTTCCCGCGGTAAAGCTGGCCTGGCAGCTTATTTTAGGGCTGGCCCTTGCCTCATTTTTATATATAAATCCTCCTTTTCCCTCTCAGCCTTATGCTGTAGCGATGCCTTTCTTCAAAGATCTATTTATAAATCTGGGGCAATTTTATATTTGTTTTGTAATAATTACGGTAATAGCTACATCAAATGCGGTGAACATCACTGACGGGCTTGACGGGCTTGCCATAGGAGGGGTTATATGCGCCGCAATGGCTTATGCGGTTTTAGCATATATTGCGGGACATGCGGAGTTTAGCGAGTACCTTTTTTTACCTCATGTTCCAGGTTCCGGTGAGCTGAGTATTTACCTGACAGCGCTTTGCGGAGCGGGGCTTGGTTTTTTATGGTTCAATATTTTTCCCGCCAAGGTTTTTATGGGGGATACAGGTTCACTCTTTATGGGGGGGGCAATTGGGATAATAGCTCTCATAATAAAGCAGGAAGCGCTTCTTATAATTGCGGGAGGGGTTTTTCTCATAGAGATTATGTCAGTTGTTATACAGGTTGTGAGTTACAGGTGGAAGAAAAAGCGGCTTTTCAAGATGGCGCCTCTTCACCATCATTTTGAATTGAAGGGGTGGAGTGAACCCCAGGTGGTTGTAAGGTTCTGGATTATTTCAATTGTTCTTTCTCTTATAGCGCTTTCGACAATAAAGTTGAGATGAAAGAGTATAAAAATAAAAAAATTCTGGTAGTCGGGTATGGGAAAAGCGGGCGGGCGGCATGCAGGCTGCTTTCAAGCAGGGGAGCCGCGGTAACGGCATACGACTCTAAAACCCGGGAAAAAATCGAAAGAGGCTCTGATGAATTATCCCCGGTGGAATATATATTTGGCGAAGATCCGTCAAATATAGATGTAGGATCTTTTGATCAAATTGTAACAAGTCCCGGAATAATGCCGCAAAATCCTGTGCTGAAAAATGCGTCAGAAATGAATATCGAAGTAATCGCAGAACTTGAATTGGGATTGCGGTTTTTGCCGCCTGTAAAGGTAGTTGGAGTTACGGGAACAAACGGAAAAACAACAACCGCAACAATGATATCATATTTGACCGGTGCCTCTCTTGCGGGAAATATCGGTATACCTCTTACCAGTATCGTGGATAATATAGAAGAAGGGGATATTCTTGTTCTTGAAGTCTCCAGCTATCAGATAACCTATTCTCCCTCATTAAAACCGGAAGTCGGGGTATTATTAAATCTTTATCCGGAACATCTGAAGTGGCACGGCAGTTATTCCGAGTATGTAAATTCAAAAAGAAAGATGTTTGAGCGCATGGAAAGAGAGAAAACGGCCGTTTTAAATGCAGAGACAGAGAATATTGAAAAATTTAAAAAAGGCCTGGATTGCAAGAAAATCTTTTTTTCCGCTGAAAGAGATATTAAGAGGGGTTTTTACGTGTCAGGAAATGAAATAATGTATGACGGCAGTTATTACGGTAAAATACCCGAAGAAATAAACTCTGCGCATAATATCGAAAACTATCTGGCCAGTTTGGCTGCATGCGAAGCACTTCAGAAAAGGGGGTTAAAAGATTTTTCAGATTACAGATTTCCGCTTAACAGGTGCGAGTTCGTCGGAAAATACAGCGGGGTTAAATATGTCAATGATTCAAAGGCGACAAACTTAAATGCGGTAAGCAGAGCTGTTGACAGTTTTGAGAGGCCTTTGATTTTATTAATGGGGGGGAGGTCAAAAAAGCAGGATTATATGCCCTTATGGGGTAAGATAAAGGGTAAGGTTTCAACCGTGGTGGTGTTCGGGGAGTCGGCAGATGAATATATGGAGAAAATACCTAAAGGGGTAAATGTTATAAAGAAAAAGAGCCTTTATGCTGCTGTAAGAGAGTCTGTAAAACTGGCCTTTCCGGGTTGTACCGTCCTTCTTTCTCCCGGAGGGGAGAGTTTTGATGAGTTCAGCGATTTTGCTGAAAGAGGAGAGAAGTTTAAAAAATGGGTAAAAGAAACCGCAGAAGAAGAGCTGTCTCATCCATAGATAGTCTGCTTCTGGCAGTTACAATAATCCTTATGGTATTTGGGTTGATTATGGTTTTTAGCTCTTCTGCCATAGTGGCGCACGAAAATTACGGAAGCATGTATTATTTTGCCTTCAGGCAATTTGTATGGGCCCTTTTAAGTTTGGCGGCTCTTTATCTGGGGATGACAATAAACTACAGAAAATGGGCTGTAATTTCCACTGCGGGAATGTTTTTTATGATAATAGTTCTGGCGGTTGTGCTTATTCCGGGCATAGGTCATTCCGTAGGGGGTGCGAGAAGATGGATAAGGATGGGCCCGGTCGGTTTTCAGCCTTCCGAATTTGCAAAGGTGGGGGTGGTTATATATATGGCGGGTGTTATGGACAGAAAATTCTCCAGATCCGGTTTTTTCACGAAAGACCTTTTCCCCCCCCTGGTGCTTGTTTTTACGACAGCCTTGTTAATATATATGCAGCCGGATTTCGGCAGTACGGTACTCATTATCGTTTTAACTGTAGGTATGTTGTTCCTGGGAGGTGTTAAACTTAAATACCTTTTTATGTGGATGATATTTTTTATACCTTTTTTACTTTACGGGGTTCTATCCTACGGTTACAGAAAAGAAAGAGTTATTTCTTTTATGAATCCTTTTGAAAGTTTAACCGGGTCGGGGTTTCAGCTTGCGCAGTCGCTGACTGCGCTCGGCGCGGGAGGCTTGACCGGTGTGGGTATGGGAGGAGGCCAGCAGAAGCTGTTTTATCTTCCGGAGGTTCATACGGATTTTATATATGCTATAATCGGACAGGAGCTGGGGTTTGTAGGGACCGCGGGGGTGCTTCTTCTGTTTATGGTTTTTGCCTGGAGGGGCATGAGAATAGCTTTCAGGCACGGGGATTATCTGGCGCGGGTAATGGCTTCGGGTTTGACTTTTCTTATTACATTTCAGGCGGTGATAAATATGGGGGTTGTTACCGGAATCCTGCCCACCAAAGGCCTTTCTCTTCCTTTCATCAGCTTTGGGGGTACATCGCTTTTTGTTAACATGTTAGCCGTGGGAATAATACTTAATATCTCCAGGGGCGTAAAAAAATGAAAAATAAGAAAAGGAGAGTAGTTATAAACGTGGGGGGAACCGCGGGGCATATTTACCCCGGGATTTGTGTCGCGGATGAGTTATGCGGTTCGCTTGACAGAGGTTCGATTTATTTTCTTGTAGATAAAAGACCGCTGGCTGCGCGTGTTCTTAAAAGTTCGGGGTACAGATACTACAGGATATCTTCGGCGCCGCTTCCGAGAAAGAAAGTATGGCATATCTGCCGGTTTATATTTAGAATGTCATTGGGAGTTCTTGAGTCAGTTATAAGACTCAGAAAAATAAACCCCGGGGTGGTTATGGCTTTTGGGGCGTATACTTCCGTACCCGTTGTAATTGCGGCTAAAATAATGAGAATTCCGGTGGTTTTGCATGAGCAGAATTATTTTCCGGGAATGGCTAATAAATTTCTTGCTCTTTTTGCTGACAGAATTGCTGTTTCTTTCTGCGCATCGCGATCTTATTTTCCGTCCAATAAAACTGTTTTAACAGGGAATCCGGTAAGAAAATCCTTGTTTGAGGTAACCAGAGAAGAATCCATACGGTTTTTTGATTTATCTGCTGATAGAATAACCATATTGGTTTTCGGCGGATCCCTCGGTTCACAGGCCATAAATCTCTCAATGCTAGGAATGCTTCCATATTTAGATGGCGTAAAAAATAAAATTCAGTTTGTACATATATGCGGGCGCAGAAATTATGAGAAGGTTAAGAGAGAGTATCAAAAAGAAGGGTTTAAGGCTAAGGTATATAAATATATCACCCGTATGGAATATGCATACGGGGCTTGCGATATTGTTATTGCCCGCGCGGGAGCGACTACAGTAGCGGAAATTTCTGCATTGGGAAAACCGGCTGTGCTTGTTCCCTATCCGGAGGCAGCTTCCCAGCATCAGTTGCTTAACGCAAAGCCTCTTCGCAGAGCTGGTGCTGCCCTTTCGCACTCGGAGGAGCAGCTAAGCGGTGAGGGTTTGGCTTTAAGGCTCATTCCTATTATTAAAGAGCCTGGTGTTCGCGGAGAGATGGGGCGGAAAGCCGCCGCTCTGGGAGAGCGATTTAAAACTGCTTGTGAAAGATTGTCGCGGGAAATTATTAGATATGTGTAAACTCAGTAAAGGAAAAGCCCTTGTCTTTATAAGGCATAAGGAGAGGTTGTGTTTGAAAAAATAAACAGAATATATTTTGTGGGAATCGGCGGCAGCGGCATGAGCGGTATAGCTGAGATGCTGTTGAACCTTGGATATCAGGTAAGCGGTTCGGATATGAAGGAATCCGCGGCAGTCCGTCGTCTCAGAAAGATGGGGGCGGATATAAAGATAGGGCATTCCCGAAAAAATATTAAAGAGCCCCATGTGGTGGTGGTTTCTTCCGCGATAAAAGAAGACAACAGCGAGGTTGCTGAATCCCATGAAAAAAAGATACCAGTAATACCCAGGGCCGAGATGCTTGCAGAGCTTATGAGAATTAAATATTCCATATGTGTTGCGGGTACGCATGGAAAGACGACAACCACATCTTTGATTGGAATGATGCTTTTAGAATCGGGGCTTGATCCAACGGTGGTAGTAGGAGGACTTATAAAAAACTTAAAAAGCAGCGTAAAACTGGGCAAGGGGGAGTTTATAGCCGCTGAGGCCGATGAAAGTGACGGTTCCTTTCTTCATTATTCTCCAACTATCGGGGTTGTTACAAGTATTGATAACGACCATATGGATTATTATAAGGATATGAATTCAGTAAGAGAGATATACACCCGCTTTTTGAACAAGGTTCCTTTTTATGGTTTTTCGGTTCTTTTCGGAGATGATGAGAACGTCAGGAAGATAATTCCCGCCCTAAGGAGGCCATATAAAACATACGGCTTAAAGAGTTCAAACGATTATTACGCGGTTGATTGCGAATTGGCGGCGGGAAAGTCTGTATATACAGCATGCAGCAAGGGCAGTAAACTTGGTGTAGTTGAAATAAAAAGCTCCGGTATGCATAACATACTGAACTCTCTTGCGGCAATTGCCGTGGGTATGGAGATGGGGTTGGATTTTGAAAAACTTAAAGGGGGTATAGCATGTTATGAGGGTGTGGGCAGGCGGCTTGAGAAAGCGGGCGAAAAAGGCGGAATTCTTTTTTATGATGATTATGCTCACCACCCTTCGGAAATAAAACTTTCGCTTTCAAGCCTGAATGACATATATCCCGAAAGGCGAATTATCGCTGTTTTTCAACCGCACAGGTATTCAAGAACCCGGGATTTATTTACTGAGTTTCCCGAGGCCTTCAGTTCTGCCGATATGGTATACATAACGTCGATCTACGGAGCTGGTGAACCCCCGATAGAAGGTGTGACTTCGGAGTTGATTGTAAGGGAGTTTGAAGATGAAAAACGTGTGAAATATTTCCCTTCAAGAAGGGATTTATTAGAAGAATTGGAAAATAATTTAACTCCGGGTGATATATGCATTACACTGGGGGCGGGAGATATAAATTCGATCCCCTTTGAAATTCTTAAAAGATGAAAAGAATACGGGATGCTGAGTTAAAGAATCTTTCGGGTTTCGGTTGCGCCGGCAGAGCCAAAGAACTGATAGAAGTTAAAAGGCGCACGGAGCTGGCAGGAGTTATAGAGGAGCTAAATAAGAAAAAAATTCCCTGGCGTGTTCTAGGTAAGGGATTTAATCTATTGATAAGCGGTCGCGGGTATCAGGGCGCGGTGATTTTGCTTAGGGGAGAGTTTGAAAGTATTAAGCTTGATGGTTCTTTTCTTAGAGCGGGTGCGGGCGCAGACCTTCAGAGGACTGTGCAGAAAGCTGCCGAAAATTCTCTTTCGGGGCTGGAGTTTTTAGCCGGTATACCCGGTACGGTGGGAGGCGCTCTTAAAGGCAACAGCGGTTCAAAGAATGACTGGATAGGCTCTGCCGTTGAAAGAGTTGAAGTTTTTATAAATGGGGCCTTTAGGTTTATGGATAAAGGCTCAATTAATTTTTCATACCGGAGATGTGATATACAGCCTGATGGCATTATAGTTTCGTGTGAATTTAAATTGAAAAGAGGTAATGAAACTGATATAATTAAAAAAATACATAAGCTGAAGAAGGAAAAAAGAAAAAGACAGCCTATACAGTATAAAAGCTGCGGGTGTGTTTTTAAAAACCCTAAAGGTTTTTCCGCAGGTAAGATTATTGACTCCGCAGGCATGTCAGGGTTTTCTCAGGGGGATGCCCGGGTTTCAGAAAAACATGCAAATTTCATAATAAACATGGGCAATGCATCCCCTGAAGATATATGGAAATTAATAAAAAGAATAAAAGATACTGTGAGGCGGAAAAAGGGTATAGAACTGGAGCTTGAAATTGATCTGATGGGAGATGGCTTTGAGTGACTCTTTTGGAAAAGTAGTGGTTCTGACGGGGGGGGGGTCGGCAGAACGTGAGGTGTCTTTAAAAACAGCCGGAAGCATAAAAGACGCTCTGGAGAAGCTGGGTATTAACCATTCTCTTGTTGATGCCCGGGATGATTTTATCCCGGAGCTGATAAAGGAGCAACCGGATCTAGTCTTTATAGCTATGCATGGAGGATCGGGGGAGAACGGGTGTATGCAGGGTCTGCTGGAGATTCTGAAAATACCTTATACAGGAAGCGGGGTTTTATCTTCTGCCCTCTGTATGGACAAGATAATGTGCAAGAAGTTATTTGAGTATCACGGAATAAAAACGCCGCGCTGGCAAGAAATGAACTCAGCTTCGGATTTAAATATTAAACTGCCGGTTGTAATAAAACCGGTTTCATCCGGATCGGCAATAGCAACCTCAATTGTAAAAAAAAATGAACAGATTCAGGAATCTTATGATGCTGCAAGCAGAGAAGGTGAAAAAGTGATAGCCGAGAAATATATTCCCGGCAGGGAAGTGACGGTCGGGATTATAGATGGAGAGCCCCTGCCGGTACTGGAAATATTTTCCAAAAATTCTTTTTATGATTATGAGGCAAAATACTCCCGTGGTATGTCGGTGCATAGGGAAATGGAAGATTCCGGTGGTAAGCTATACAGTAAAATTCAAGAGGTGGCCGTAAGGGCCTATGAGACAGCCGGTTGCAGCCATATGGGGAGAGTCGATTTCAGGGTGGACGGGGATGACATATATGTGCTTGAAATAAATACGATTCCGGGAATGACTTCCACCAGCCTGCTTCCGGAAGCGGCAGGATATGCGGGGATAGACTTTCCCGAGCTCATATTGAGAATAATAAAAAGTGCGTCGGAAAAGACTTAGAAAAAAAAGGGCGTCTGTTTTTTTTAAGTGGATCTTTATTTTAATGGTAACAGCAGTTGGCGGAAGATTCTGCTGGAGATTTTTGATAAACTGGGATTACCTTAATCTTGATTCGGATAAAATAATCATTAAGGGAAATGTGTTTATGTCTGAAGACAGGTTGACTGAAGCGCTCGATTTTAAGGACGGACGCAACATTTTGGCCATAGACACATCGTATTATGAAAGAAAACTGCAGAAGTTTGAGTTTGTAAGTAAAGCTAAAGTCAGGAGGGATTTTCCTGATTCTCTAAAGATAGATATAGAAGAAAAAAAGCCTGTGGGGTATACAATCATTGACGGAGAGAGCCATGTGGTTACAGAAAAAGGCGATTATTTTCCGGGGGAGGCAGATGGTTTTTTGCTTTTTAAATCAGAGGATGGAGACGCTCTTAAGAAGCTTGTGGATTTAACTGAAAAAATCAATAGAATTGAGAGCTCTTTTTATGATAGAATAAGTGCTGTTGACATAAACTACAGGAATGAGATAATTATATACTTAAAAGAGGGTTTTTATTGCAAGTGGCCTGTTGTTGAAGATTTAGATGAAGTTAATATAAAAAGAAGTATTTTTTTGACAGAAAAGGTAAGTGAAAAACATATAAGTAAAGAGGGTGAACTTGAATATGTTGATTTGCGGCTGGTTAAAGTCGGAGGTGAAGAAATAAACGGAGCGGTGGTGGTAAAGTGAAAGAAAAAATATTATGCGGACTCGATGTGGGCTCCAGCAAGGTATATGCGGTAATAGCGGAGTTTAGCCAGGAAGAGAAAATTGTAAAGATACTGGGTATAGGCGAAGCCGGGTGCGAAGGCCTGAAAAACGGTGTGGTTGTTAATATAGACAATACTTCCTGTGCTGTAAGCCGGGCAATCGAAGAGGCTGAGAAAGAGGCCCAGGTGAAGGTTAAGGATGTTATAGTAAATGTCAACGGACACCACATAGAGGGGAACCTGCAGCAGGGTGCCAC
The DNA here is from genome assembly GCA_003553445.1 of Elusimicrobiota bacterium. Lineage (GTDB taxonomy): Bacteria > CG03 > SLGR01 > SLGR01 > SLGR01 > PWEK01. The sequence continues at coordinate 9,015 of PWEK01000061.1, read as the reverse complement.
TAAGGTGCCGCGTTCGGACAGGGAAATAACCCAGGAAGATGTTGAAAGGGTGATCAGTTCGGCCCGGGCGGTTCCTCTTGCTTCCGACAAACAGATAATTCATGCGATTCCTCTTGATTTTAAGGTGGATACGCAGAAAGGGGTAGATAACCCCGTGGGGATGGAAGGCAATCACCTTGAGGTTGAAGTCCTTCTTATTACAGGTGATTCAGCACCGGTAAACAACTTAAATAAAAGTATAACCAGAACTGGTGTGGGAATACAGAGTATAACTGCATCTGTTCTTGCTCCGGCTTCGGCAGTTATTACCAAAGAGGAAAAGGAACTGGGGTGTGTTCTTGTGGATGTGGGGGCTCAGACAGTAAATCTGGCGGTGTATGTAGAGGGTTCATTATGTTATATAGGGCATATTGATTTTGGTTCTGCCTATATAACCAGGGATCTGGCTCACCTATTAAGGACCTCTTTTGCGGAAGCCAAAAGGATAAAAGAAACCTATGGAAGCGCGGTAAAGGAAAACAGGCTTGATGACGAAGTCAGTTATCAGGGGATTGACGGACATACAAAGTATACTGCCCCAATTGAAAAGATAAACAGAATAATTGAGTCCCGGGTGGATGAAATGATTGATTTCATAGAGGACGCGATAATACAAAGCGGTTTCAGGCAGATGATACCGGGCGGAATTGTTCTATCCGGAGGCGGCGCTCAGTTAAACGGTATGGAACGGGCGCTTTCAAAAAGGATGGATGATTTAGATGTAAGGGTAGGGAAATGCAGAGGTGTCAAAGGAAAAAATGAGTCTGAAACAAAGGCAGAGTATTCTACGGCAATAGGCCTGATTAAATTTGCTGCTGAAGAGCAGGACGTAATTGAAATTGCAGGCGGCCGGGGTTTTTTTGATAAGCTGAAGATCTTGATAGAAGAATTGTTTTAACTCTTGTTTGTCCGGGGAAAGGATGTGTAAATGGTAATTTCAATAGAAGAAGAAACTAGAGGCAATGCAAATATAACCGTAATAGGCATTGGGGGCGGTGGGGGGAACGCTGTCAACCGTATGATTGAAGCCGGGATAAAAGGGGTTGATTTCATTGCTGCAAATACTGATGCCCAGGCGCTTCAGGATTCCCTGGCGGGCAAGAGAATACAGTTAGGGGAGAACTATACGCGTGGTCTGGGAGCGGGTGGAAATCCGGAGGTTGGTGAAAAGGCCGCTCAGGAGGATTCGGAAACCATAAAGGACACATTGAAAGGCGCTGATATGGTTTTTGTAACGGCTGGTTTCGGGGGTGGCACCGGGACCGGGGGCTCGCCGGTAATTGCTAAGACGGCGAAGGAGGGCGGCGCGCTCACAGTCGGGGTTGTGACCAAGCCATTTATGTTTGAAGGGAAACAGAGGTGCCAGAGAGCCCTGGAGGGGATAGAGAAGCTCAGGAAAAACGTGGATACACTGCTGGTAATACCGAACCAGAGGCTTTTTTCCGTGATTAAGGAAGACACCCCGGCTCTTGAGGCGTTTAAGGTGGCAGATGATGTGCTGCGCCAGGCAGTTCAGTCAATCTCGGATATAATAACATCCAAGGGTTTGATAAATGTAGATTTTGCCGATGTGAGAAGCGTTATGCACAATGCGGGTGAGGCAATTATGGGGCTTGGCACAGGAAGCGGCGAAAACCGGGCTGCAGAAGCGGCAAAAGAGGCGATTACATCCCCTCTTCTTGAGGATGTTTCCGTAGAGGGCGCTGTAGGGCTATTGGTAAACGTAACCGGGAATAAGAAGATGACTATGTATGAGATAAATTCGGCAATGGAGCTTATATACAAATCGGTGTCGCCTGATGCGGATGTTTTTTTCGGAAATACGATAGACGCAGAGCTTGATGACGAAATGAGGATAACAGTTATAGCCACGGGATGCACAAAGAAGGAAGAGCAGACCGAAAAGCCGGAAAAAAAACATATAAGGAGACCGCTTCCCAGGAAGGCTGAATCGGAGAAGTTCAAGATACCCGCATACCTCAGAAGAAAGGAGAAGGATTAGTGGGAATTAACAAGAAACTCAAAAAATACTTGGAAACAATGGTTGAACTTGAGGCTTCGGACCTGCATCTGCGTTCCGGCAGCGAGCCTGTATACAGGGTAAATGGAAAGTTAAAGACAGTTGAGCATTTCTCAAAAATAAGTCAGGATGAGATTGAAAAAATATCCGAAGATATTTTCAATGAAAAACACAGAAAAATATTTGAGAGAAAAAAGGAGGTGGATCTTTCATTCAGCGTGGAGGGTCTTGCCAGGTTCCGGGTAAATGTATTTCAGCAGCTTGGTTCAATGAAAATTGTTATGAGGCTTGTTCTCGATAAGGTTAAGGGTTTTTCAGAACTGAATCTACCGGCTACTTTTAAAAAAATAGCATCCTCCAGCAGAGGGCTGGTTCTTGTAACGGGAACAACGGGAAGCGGAAAATCTACAACTCTCGCGGCCATGATTGACTATATAAACAATAACTATTCCAAGCATGTAATTACGGTAGAAGACCCGATCGAATATCTTCACAGGGATGTAAAAAGCATGATTTCGCAAAGGGAGCTGGGGGTAGACACTTACTCATATTCTGCGGCATTGAAGCATGTTGTACGGCAGGACCCCGATGTTATTCTGATTGGGGAAATGAGGGATATTGAAACAATGCAGGCGGCTTTGACAGCTGCCCAGATCGGTAATCTTGTAATTTCAACAACTCATACAACGAATGCCTCACAAACAATATCAAGGGTCGTTGACGTATTTCCCGCGCACAAGCAGAACCATATCCGCCTGATGCTGGCCGATACATTAACCGCCATTATTTCTCAACGGCTTCTGCCGAGAAAAGACAAAGTGGGGATGATTCCGGCTATAGAAGTTTTAATAGCCACGGGAACAATAAGAAGCTTGATAGAAGAAAAAAATGTAAACGAAATAACGGAAAGAATGAAGAAGGGCGATTATTACGGAATGCAGACTTTCAACAAATCCCTTGAGAATTTATATAAAAGCGGGAAGATTACGCTTGAAGATGCGAAGAAATTCGCTACGAATGCGGAAGATCTAATGCTCAATATAAGGGGAATAAAATCTGACAGCGGGGCTGAGTTATAGAATATTTTAAAATTCCTTATGACGGAATAAGCGCGGCGGTATCCTGCCGGGAAATTGATGCCGCGGATGCTGTTTTAAGCAGAAAAACAATTGCGGAAAAAACGGGGATCCCACCTGGGAAGGTTATAATGATGCAGCAGGTTCATGGAGCTGAAATAGCCGAGTTGAAAAGAACAGGGGATCTGTCAGGCGGGGTTATACCGGGGTGTGACGGTGTTATAATAAATGGAATAAGCGCGCCTTTTGCCGCGGTTGTCAAAGTTGCTGACTGTGTTCCGGTTTTTGCTTTTTCTTCAGGTAAACTTCTGGGGGCATTTCATGCGGGATGGCGGTCGATTGCGGCCGGCATAACTGAGAAATACATAAAAATTCTTAAGAAATACGGATGCCGCGACATTGAATTATTTGCAGGGCCCCATATCTGCGGCAGTTGTTTCGAAGTGGGGCCGGAAGTCCTTAATAAATTTCCAGATGCCGCTGCTGGAGGCAGTAGAGTTGACCTGATTAAGGCTCTCGGGCATAAGATTGAGAAGGTTGGGTTAAGTTCTTCAAGGTTGAAGCTTTTTAAAGAAAAGGGGTTTTGTACACTGGAAAACGATTGTTATTTTTCTTACCGCAGCGGAGATGAAAAAAGAATGGCAGCATTTGCAATTCAACATTAACTTGATAAAATTAAAAATTCCTTTACTGTTATATTGATTCGGGGTTAGAAACAGAAAAAAACTGGCCCTTGAAGATGTTTTGGTTTCTATAAGATTTATGGATAATAAAGGTTTTTGTTTTAAAAAAAGTGAATAAAAAGGAAAAAAAAGAAAAAGTTGCTGTAATCGGATGCGGGAAGATGGGGCTGGCTCTACTTAGCGCAATATCCTCTTCACCGGAATTTATTACCAGTGGAGTGGAAAAAGATGCCAAAAGGGCGACAGCCCTGAGAGATAAGGGGCACAAGGTATTTAAAAGTGTTAAAGAGCTTGATGAAACTGATGTTTATGTTATTGCGGTAAAACCGCAGGACATGGCCGGGGTGCTGGAAGAATTAAGCATAAGGCAGGATGTTTCCGAAAGTATCGTTGCAAGCATAGCGGCAGGCATAAAAATTGGATATATAAGAAAATATCTTAAGAAGTCTCATATAGCGAGATTAATGCCGAACACCCCCGCTTTAATAGGTCAGGGCGTAACAGGAATAGCATTCCCATCGGCGGGAAAAAAAGAAAAAACACTGATTGAAAAAATATTTCGTCATACAGGGGAAACTCTCTTTATAGAAGAGGGTTTAATGAATGCTCTTACGGCTGTATCCGGTTCGGGTCCGGCATATTTTTTTCTTATGGCGGAAATAATGGAAAAATTTGCCCTGGAAAACGGAATAGAAAAAGAAAAGGCGAAAAGTCTGATTTCGCAGACTGTGGCGGGCTCTGGGCTTTTAATGAAGGAAAAAATGTCGGATAGTGACTTCACGGGATTAAGAGAGGATGTTACTTCTCCCGGAGGCACGACGGAGGCTGCTTTGAATCACCTTCTGGAAAACGGATTTGAGAAAATATTTAAAGAGGCGATGGAAAAGGCCCGCGATAAATTCTGATGTCGGGGTTATACTTTTATACTTTTGGTTTTGAAAGTAATAGAGTTTAAAAATTCAGAGTTGAAAATAATTGATCAGTCAGCTCTTCCCGACAGAGAGGTTTTTATTTCTCTCCGTGAATGGCAAGATGTTGCTGAAAGTATAGAAAAGATGAAGGTTAGAGGGGCTCCTGCTATAGGAATTGCGGCAGCATATGGATACTGTCTGGGGTTCTTGGAAAATAAAAACTGCGGAAAGAAAAAAATGCTGGAAGGTATGCTGAAGGTTAAGAAGGGTCTTCTTTCCTCCCGTCCGACTGCCGTTAATCTTCAGTGGGCGCTTGAGCGTATGGAAGAGAGATTGCTTCATTCTGCGACAGAATACGAAAGGGAAGATATTTATGCGGCCCTGGTAGACGAAGCAAATTCAATAAAAAAAGAACAGCTTAATTCAGATAAAAAAATAAGCAGAAACGGGAGCAGGTATTTGAGAAGAGTTGGAAAAAATTTAAATGTACTTACACACTGCAATGCCGGCGCGATGGCTACCGGCGGATGGGGAACTGCGCTGGGGGTCATAAAAAACGCTTATAAAGAGGGTATAATAAGAAAAGTTTATGCAGGAGAGACAAGACCGAGGATGCAGGGGGCGAAAATAACCTGTTATGAATTAAATAAAAAGTCCGTTGAGCATGAATTAATTTGCGACACTGCTCCGGGTTATTTAATGTACAGGGGGATGATTGATGCAGTTATAACGGGCGCTGACAGAATCGCATTAAACGGCGATGTTGCAAATAAGATAGGAACATATCAGTTAGCTGCGCTGGCTGATAGAAACAGCATCCCTTTTTTCATAGCGGCGCCGGTTTCATCTTTTGATTTTGAAATTGATACAGGTGAAGAAATCAATGTGGAGTATCGCTGTGAGTGTGAAGTCCTGAAGATAAACGGCATGCTTACAGCTCCGGAGGGTACCAGAGCCGTCAATCCGGCTTTTGATATAACGCCTGCGGATCTAATACATGGGTATGTTACTGAGAAAGGAGTGATAAAAAAACCCGATGAATTACAATAAAACTTTAAATTTACCTAGGACAAAATTTTCAATGAAGGCCAATCTTTCCCAGAGGGAACCGCAGATTCAAAAAATATGGGATGAAGGGGAAGTATACAGGAAAATGCTGGAGAAAAATAAAGAAGGAGAGCCATTTATTCTTCATGACGGCCCTCCTTATGCAAACGGAAATATACACCTGGGGCATGCCATAAACAGGGTTCTTAAGGATATTGTGGTTAAATTAAAGTCTATGGAGGGTTATTATACTCCTTTTGTCCCCGGTTGGGACTGTCACGGGCTTCCTGTAGAGTATGAGCTTATGAAAAGCCTGGGCAGGCGTGAGGTTGAGGATAAACTTAAATTCAGAAAAAAAGCGGCCCGTTATGCCTTGAAGTATGTGGGGATTCAGAAAAAAGAGTTCAAAAGACTGGGGGTTTTTGGAGATTGGGAGAATCCCTATCTCACGCTGGATTCTCTTTATGAAAAAACGATTATTGAGAAGTTTAGAGACCTGTTTCTTTCAGGATACATTTACAGGGAACTCAAGCCGGTATATTGGTGCGGAAGCTGTAAAACCGCCCTGGCTGAGGCGGAGGTGGAATATGATCAGATTGAATCACCCTCTATTTATGTTAAATTTGAGATGCTTTCAGGCCGTCCTTCATTTCTGGAGGGTGGGAAAAGGGTGTATGCTTTGGTGTGGACCACCACTCCATGGACCTTAATTTCTAATACTGCTGTCTGTTTTCACCCGGATTATAAATACTCTGTGTTAACCAACGGGGAGGAGTACATGATAGTGGCAAGCCATTTTTCGGGTAAATATGAAGGATGGCGGGAAGAGAGGAAAGTGACCGGTAAAACGCTGGCGGGATGTTTGTATAAAGCTCCTTTTGGAGGAAGAAAGTCTCGGGGAATTACATCCGATTTTGTTTCGCTTGATGAAGGAACGGGAGTGGTTCATATAGCTCCAGGGCATGGTGAAGAGGATTACTCTGCTGGAAAAAAATATTCTCTACAAATAATTTCACCGGTTGATAAAAATGGCCAGTTTACAAAAGATGCGGGGGTTGAGGAAGTAGTTGGGATGAGCGTTTTTGATGCCGACAAGGTTATCACAGAAATTCTTAACAAAAGGGGGGCTTTATATGCAGAGGAAAAAATTAATCATTCATATCCACACTGCTGGAGGTGTAAGAAGCCGGTCATATTCAGGGCTACAAAGCAGTGGTTTTTAAATGTTGATAAGGATGGGCTCAGAAAAAAGGTTTTAGAAGAAATTGAAAATGTAAGATGGTATCCTGATATTTCACGAAAAAGAATTTCTTCAATGATAGAAAACAGGCCCCACTGGTGTCTTTCCCGGCAGAGGCTTTGGGGTGTCCCCGTTCCGGTATTTTACTGCGGTGATTGCGGTGAAATGCTGGCAACAAAGGAAAGCTTTGACAGCATTGCCCGCACAGTTGAGAAGGAGGGGTCGGATGCATGGTTTTACAGAAGCCCTGAGGAAATACTGGGCGTTCAGTCATGCAGCTGCGGTTCAAAGAACTTATACAAAGAGGAAGATATACTTGACGTGTGGTTCGATTCGGGAGTAAGCAGTTTTGCCGTTCTCCGGGAAAGGGAGAGCTTGAGATGGCCGGCCGATATATATATGGAAGGTTCGGATCAGCACAGGGGTTGGTTTCAGACTTCAATAATTCCGTCTGTAGCCCTGCATGGCAAAGCCCCCTATAGGAATGTATTGACTCACGGCTTTACTGTAGATGAAGAGGGGAGAAAAATGTCCAAATCCGTAGGGAATGTAATCAGCCCTCAGGAAATTATTCAAAAGTACGGAGCTGATCTATTAAGGCTATGGGCTGCCAGTGAAAATTATTTTAAAGATGTGAAAATTTCAGATGAAATACTTCAGCAGATGGTAACATATTACAGGAGAATAAGAAACACACTGAGATTTGTTCTCGGGAACACAAAGGATCTTCCCCCTTCCGAAATGATAGAATATGAGAATCTTTCGGGGCTGGATAAGTTTATTTTAGCTAAACTGAAGAAGACGGCAGAAAAGATCAGTCAAAGCTATGAAAATCTACTCTTCTATAAGGGAGTGAGGATACTTCATGATTTCTGTAACGGATGGCTGTCTTCTTTTTATTTTAATATATTGAAAGACAGGCTGTATGTTTTGCCTGAGAATGACAGGGTGAGGCGCTCCTCTCAGACAGCGCTGGTTATTTTAGGGGAGGAGCTGATGAAGCTGGCTGCCCCAGTCCTGTCGCATACTGCAGAAGAGGGATGGCAGAAAATGATTAAAGAGCGCAAAGCAGATCTTCCGGAGAGCGTGTTTCTCTCAGAAATAACCCGGTTGCCCGAGAAATGGGATAACACTGAGATTACAAAGGATTATGAAAGAATCGCCCGTCTGAGAGAAACTGTATTAAGGCAAATAGAAAAAGCAAAGGAAAAAGGATTGCTAAAGGACCCGCTTGAGAGTAAGGTAACTATAAGCACCAATTCCTGCAATCTTTTAAGTTTTCTTAATGAGTATAAAGCAAAATTAAAAGAATACTTTATCGTTAGCGAGGTTGAAATAAAAGAAGCTGAACCGGAAGAAGGAAAAAAATTCTCCGGGGAAGAAATAGATGTTAATGTCAGCCTGTCGGAAGGAAAAAAGTGTGTAAGATGCTGGATGAAGAGTAAAGATATCGGGAAATCTTCCCGGCATCCGGAAATTTGCGGAAGATGCATAAAGATAGTAAGCAGAATAAAAAAATAATAATATTTGTAATTATTTCTCTGTTTTTTTTAATTGATCGTATATTGAAATATCTTGTAATGGAAAATCTTTCCATTGGGGAAACTGTGCAGATTGCAGGGGCTTTGAATATTACCTATCTAAAAAACACAGGGATGGCTTTCAGTCTTATGTACGGCAGCAATTCATTGTTGATTTTTTTAAATTTTATCGTTTTGGGTTTGATTGCAGCAATGATGATATATTCTAGAAAAAAGGGAAATAAAAACCTGAATTATGCTTACGGCTTAATTTTGGCGGGAGCTGTAAGCAACCTCTGGGACAGAATATTTTATGGTGGAGTAATAGACTATTTTGATTTAAGAGTATGGCCGGTTTTTAATGTGGCTGATACTTTAATTACTGCAGGCGCTTTTGTTGTTTTGATAAGTATTTTCGGGGAGGCTTTTTCAAAAGATGTGTCCTGAACTTTTTTCATTTAACGGATTTACTGTTCATT
>PWEK01000034.1 GCA_003553445.1 Elusimicrobiota bacterium | reverse complement strand
CAGGCCGAAATAGGCTCCGGTGAAGAGAAAGAATCCTGGTTCAGGATAGATATGCCCGATGCCGTAGAATATACTGCTGAGCATACGATAACCGTAGAAGTGACGGCGACGAGTAAGTAAGAAGGAGTTAACCGGGTAGAAGAAAAAATAGAAGGAGTTTGAATTTTTGTTTTGAGGATTTTTCTGTATGAAGGAAAAGACATGGAGAAAATGTAGGTAAAAAATAGTTTTATCGGGAAATTATGGATTTTAAAAAAACAGTCTTTAAAGATTGTCTTTTGAGGTAATTTAGATGAAAGTATCCGGAGGATAATTGAGGATAAAATCGGCAATATGTATATTAGCCGCGCTGGCGTTTTTGTATAAGCCGGTTTCGGGAGAAGTGAAGGTTGATACTTCTTTCGTAAATCTATCGGTGCGCCCGTCGCATAGCGAACCCCCTTCGCCTGTTGACGATTTGCAGGCTCATGAGGTGGAGTATCAAACCTCAGATGATTTAGGAAGGGTGCGCCTTACCTGGACCGCTCCGGAAACTTATCTGAATACTAAGCTGGAAAAATATTATATCAGGTGGAGCACGGAGAGCGTAACCGGCGGGGAATATCAACAGTGGTGGGAGAATGCAGACGGTTTGAATATGACTGAACCGCTGCATGAGCCGGGAGAAGAGTTTGAGCGCAGTGTCTGCCGTGATAACGGATTATCGCCCGGGTCCACATATTACTTTTCAATAAAAGCTGTTGACGAGTTCGGAAATGTGAGCGGTATAGATGAAGGAACTCTTTCCGATGACCAGGCCTTTGCCGTGGCTTCATGGCCTGAATACGGTGCGGAGCCGGTAGAGGATTTGCGGGCTTATACATCGGATTATTCTGAATACGGAGAGAGAAGGGTGGATCTTGAGTGGACGGCTCCACCTCATACCGAGGGCGCCCTTATATCGGAATATGACCTAAGGCGCTCTACGATAAGTATGGAGGAGTTAGGTAATGATACAACTGCCTGGTGGCAGCAGGCAGATCGTATAGATAAAGGTTTTCTCAAAAACCGGTCCGATTCCCCGGGGGATGAAATAAGTTTCCGGGCTGATCTGGCAAAGGCCGGAGCTACATACTATTTTTCAATCAGGTCTTATGATGAATTCGGTGTTAAGAGTAAGATAGACGAAAATACCCGGGAGCTTCAGCAGGCTCATGCCAGGGCTTCCTGGGATAATATTCCTCCGGCTGCCATAGATGACCTTGAGGCGGAGAGGGGGCTGGCTGTAAGGTCTGCCAGGCTGGACTGGAGCGCCCCGGGTAATGACGGGATGGAGGGGAATATATACAACGGTCGGTTTATGATAAGGTGGTCCACGGACGCTTCGGCGGACTGGGAATCCGGGGATTGGGACGGTGGTGAGAGAAACATAGAGACTGAGATGGAGCCGGAAGAAGAATTTAATTATGTAATAGAGGAGCTGGAGCCGCTTACCACCTATTATTTCCATATATGGACATTTGACGGAAGCGGCAACCGGAGTGATATTTCCAATAAAGCCGATGTTCTTACCAGTGTGGAGATGATTTATGAGGGCATAGAAGTTGGGGGCTATGCGGATGATGATATCGACGGGGGGATAGAGCTTGAGTGGGAGTCCATGGGGGGAGAATACTATGTTTTAAAATATGATGAAAGAAGCAGTGAGGATATGGGGGGAACGAACGAAGACTGGTGGGAAGAGGCGGAGAGCGTTTATCCCCAGGAATGGATCCCCGCCCCGGATGGAGAAGAGGAGTACCGGAGTATCAACCTTCTTCCTCCGGGTGCAACCTACTATGTATCATTAAGGGCTGTAACCGGAAGCACCATGACCCCCGTGGGTAATGTGGCGAAGGTTGTCTCTGGGGATGCGGTGCCGAAAGCTCCGGAGGGCCTTGAGCTGGCACTGGAGGAAGAGGGGGTAAGGGTTTCATGGGATGAAAATCCCGAGCCGGATATAGATTTTTATCTTATTGAGCGCAGAAAAGACGGAGATGATTATTTTGTTGAGGTTTCTACCGCAGACGGAGTTGAGTATCTGGATGATGAGGTGAAATTCAACCGTCTTTATGAATACAGGATTAAGGTTTATGACTGGGCGGGCCATGAGAGCGACTTCAGTGAAATTGAAACCGTTTATACGGGAGAGAAAACTCTTTTTGATGATGTGGTGCTTCTCAGGATAGAAAATATTGGTGATGATAAGATGTCTATCAAATGGGATGCGATATCGGAAAGCAAAGACCTTAAAGGCTACAGGGTGGAGAAATCCGATAAACTGACCGCTTCCGGGGAGGGCTGGAGAGAAGCCGGTTTTGTTTACAGCACCTCGACTTTGCGTTATGAGGCTGGGCTGGAGGAAGAGGTTAAGTACTACAGGGTCCGTAGCGTAAGCTGGGCGGGTGATGAATCTTCGGGCTCGATGAGCATTGATACATCGGATGAGTTTAATCACCTCTATATAAGTTCTGATGAGGGCGCCGTTGTTAGAATCCCCTATAGTTTCGCCACCGAGCTTTATCCCCGCAATAACGACGGGGACTCCATAGCGCTTGAGGTAAATGAAAAAGAGGGAGGGGAATACCTGATGAAGTATGATATCAGGGCATACAGGGATGAAGATCATATTGAGGACTTCCGTTTTATGAATACACGGAAGGGCGCTGAAATAATTATGAATTACGGCGAGCCGGGTTCCGCCGGCGGGGGCAGCGTTACTTCTTCCAGGCCCCTTTCTATTTTCTGGCATAACGGGGTTAAATGGATGAGGCTCGGGGGCGTGGATGATGCTGAAAATGAAAGGATTTATACATATTCGCGCCGTTTAGGCAGGTTTGCCCTGGGGTATGGCGAGCTTGCCGATGAGTTTAAACTTAATTCGGTGGAACCGAAAATATTTACTCCCGAAGAAGGCGATTACAGGATAAATGAAGTTAGTTTTTATTTTGAGAACCCGAAGGGAAGCAAAGTAGACATAAGAATATTTGATGTTAACGGAAGGCAGGTAAGGAGCAACCTGAGAAGGGACGGGGAGAATAAAATGGTATGGGACGGCAGAGACGAAAGCGGAAATATTGTAAGAGGCGGGGTTTATATTTATCGGGTTGAGGCAGAAGGAAAGGTAATTAACGGAACAATAGTGGTGGCAAAATAATATGAATAAAAAAATCAAAAAAATAACGGAGATAGCGGCAGCGGTTTTACTGACGGTTCTTTTACCGGCGGGGGTGTCAGAAGCAGCCCGGCAGGAGAAGGGATTTGAGCTAATTGAGGTAAGTCCGCGGATTTTTACTCCCGGAGATGAAATGGACCGGGTGAAGTTTGATTTTGTTAATCCGAATTTCAGCGAGGTTTCTATAAAAATATATGATGTTGCGGGCAGGCTTGTCAGGAGCAGTATAAGTGAATTAAGCGAAGAAAAGATGTACTGGAATGGAAAAGACGAAAACGGGGAAGAGGTTCCCGTGGGGGTTTATTTATACAGTTTAGAAGCAGATGGTGAGAATATCACCGGACTTGTAGTGGTAGCGAAGTAATGAGGTGCAATAAAATGATAAGAATAAAAAGAAGGACAATAGCGGCGGCAGCCTTAATTATTGTTTTTGCTGCCGGAGAACTGCAGTCGGCTTTTGAGTACAGTGGCCGGGCTGCGCGGGAAGAGGGAATGGCAGGTGCTTTTGTCTCCCTTAGCGATGATTCATCCAGCGTGTTTCATAACCCTGCCGGTCTCTCCCGGCTTCAGGTGCCTCAGATGATGACCGGATACGGGGGTCTTTTTCTGGGGATGGATGACGGTGAGCTGACGAACAGCGTTATAACGGCTGCTTATCCTTTTGACGGGCCGGTTGGTTTTCTGAAGGACGAGTCAATTGGTGTCGGGTGGTCCAGGCTGGATGCCGGGGGTTTGTACAGGGAAGACTCGTTTGTTGTGGGGTTCGGCGCCGGCCTTGGCGGGGGGTTGAGGGCCGGTTTCGGAATAAATTTCCTGTCGGTAGGATACGGGGAGGATGATTATACACGCATAAACCCTGTTTTTGATTCCGGTTACAGCTCAAGCGCCATTTCCGGAGATATAGGGCTGATGCTTGATTACGGCAGGTATACATTTGGACTGGGGGCTTTTAATATCAACAGCCCGGATGTGGGCTTGAAGTATTCAAATGAAATTCCCCTGTCACTGAAAGGCGGGGTGACTGTGAACTATTTTTCAGGGAGTTTATCCCTGCAGGGTGATTATAATGAGGATGATTTTTCCTTTAAAGCGGGCGGTGAAAAGCATTTCTTAAACAGGAAAATTTTTGCCAGGGGCGGATTGAAGCTGGGAACAAGAAAGGAAAGGAAGGCCGCCCTGGGTATAAGCTATGACGATGCCTGGTACAGGGTTGATTATTCACTGGTCTATCCCCTTTCGGGTGTTACCAATACACTGGGTACGCATAAACTGAATGTCTCATTTTATTTTGGCGAGAGGGAGTTTCCTGAAAAGCCGGAGGTTGTCAGAGAGATACCCGAGGAGGTTGAGGATGAAGCGCCTGAAGAGCCAGAAGATCCCGAAGAGCCTGAAAGCACCGCTGAAGATATAGAAAGGTCTATAGAAAACACGAATGAGGCTGAGGAGCTGATGAATGACGGAAATTACAAAAGGGCTTACAGGCTTCTTGAGGAAGCAGCCGATTTATGGGACGGCAATACGGCTGCGGAGAAACTGAAGGAGCAGCTGAGACCCGTAGCCGAAGTTTATGAAGAGGTGGAGGATGAGGATTCTCTCAAGGCGCGTTCTGTTTCGGCATATTTTGAAGGAGATGGAGATAAGGCTGTCAACAGGATAAGGTATGCCTCCCAGCTTAATCCCGAAGATGATTCGCTGAAAGAGCTCCGCAGAATCATAGAAAGGGAGTTTTCCTCAGTCGCTTCTCAGCAGAGGCTTATACCGGGATTGACCGTGGTTGAGCAGAAACTTCAGGAGGTTCTGGAGTCGATATATGACAAGAGATGGACCAGGGCCATATCTCTTTGCGAAGAGGTCCTGGATCTTGAGCCGGATAATGTTCTTGCGCTAAAGCGCATGGGCAGCGCCTATTACGGAATGGGAAGCAGGGCGAGAGCAGAGGAAATCTGGAGAAGGGCCCTGGAACTGGATCCGGAAGACAGGGAGCTTCAGCATTACCTGGGTATGCGAGATGAGGTTCCTGATACTGACAACGCTTTATTGCGCGAGTTTGAAAATGCACTCAATTACTATAATAAACTCGTTGAAGCAGGGGCCGGAGCCGATACCAGGATACAGGTTCTCGAGAGAATAATCGCAACCTATGAAAACCGGGATGTGGATCTGGATTCTTTAAGAAGGGAATTAAACAGGCTGAGATAATTTAATAGGTATATGCAGATAGGCGGTAGTAAGATAAAACGGTGAATTAAAGTGGAGTTAGCCACTATGAACCTTGAAATGCGGTAAAGGGTTGACTTGACAAAGGCTGCATTGTGGCATTACTATTAGATAATAATGCTTATATATATCTTAATTATAATTGTATCTGTGGTTCTGCTTTATGTTCTTCTGAGACTCTTTGAGAAGTTTATGGGAAAACACGGGGCTGTTTTGGCCGACAGGTTCGGCGGCAGTATTGATACGAAGAAGTTTGTGGAGAACCTGAATCATACCTGTCTTATTATTTCTTTTGTTCTGCTGGTTATTTCGGTAATGCCCGAAATAAACAGCGTTCTCTTTGTGACAATGGCGATATTTTTTAGTCTTCGCTCTCTGAGAGGACCCATGTCTATTTTCAGGGGGGCATGGATGTTCATAGGCAGTTTTTTGATGGGGGTTGTAATAAGTATGCGGGCCACCGCGATGATTGCCCCGCAAATTCTGGCAGGGGCTTTTTTAGCTTCTATTCCGTTTCTTATATTTGGTTTCGGAAAAACGAAGATAAAGAAAAAGGAGAGATAATGGAAGGGAAAAAGAAAATCCTTGTAGTGGATGATAACAGCCAGGCGGTAGAGATGCTTACGATGATTCTCGAGGACAATGGCTTTAATGTTATAAAGGCTTATGAGGGAGAGTCGGGTTTGCTAAAGACGAGGGAGCAGAAACCTGATTTAATAATACTGGATATCAGACTGCCGGATATTGACGGTTTTCAGGTATGCGAAGAGATAAAAAACGATCCGGATGTTTTTCACATTCCGGTGGTGATGCTGACGGGAAAGGATAAGGGGGATGATTTTGACAAGGCGATGAATAAGAAGGCCGACTGGTATATAATAAAACCTTATGATGTCGGTCATCTTCTTAAAGTCGTTGACAAGCTGCTTGGCTGATATCTGATGTCGCTGAAACTGAGCTTCAGAAAGAAAATAATTATCGTTGTTCTGTGTCTGGCGACACTGCCGCTTCTTCTTTTCGGGATGAATGCGCTGCGTATTGCGGATCGTTTCCATAGGTCTTCGGAAAGAACAAAAGAGAGGCTCCTTGAAAGTCTGAAAAGTCAGTCAGAGGATTATTTCATCCGGCTTAATCAGAACCTGGGTTTTATTGAAAGGGTGGAGGCAAGAGATGAGGGACGTATCGGTTCTATTCTTTTTAGCGCTCTGGAGTCGATCAGGGAGATGGAATCCGTAGCTTATATAAGTGGCGGTGAGGTTGATATTATTCTGGGGGATGAAAAATTTTCATCTATGGAAGAAAGGATTTCTTCTATAATAGGGGAGTCTGAAGAGGTAAGGGAACTTACCATTTGCGATGGGTTTGAGAAAAACGCGAATATGTATTTTAATATGTATTATCCCCTGGATGACTCTTCCGAGGAGGCATTGTTTATGACTTTTTCTCTGGAGGAGCTGCAGAGAAAATTAGAGGCAAACAGGGTGGAGGATACGGGTGTGTTTGCCCTGGTGAATGAATCGGGAAGCGTTTTTGCTGGTGCAGACGATAGTTCAGACCGCTTTAGGGAAACCGAAATAGGAGGGTATTTAAAAACTTCCCCCGGAGGGAAAATAGACGGAAGCTCTGAAGGATACCGGTTTATGGGCCGCCGGCTTGAGGTTCTCTGGCCAATGTGGCTGGTTTTTACGCAGGAGAGGCGGGAGGCCGAGGCCCTGACGGGCAGGCTGAAGACGGGAACTTTTATTTTTCTGATTGTGATGTTGTTTTTCTCCGCAGGGATAAGTTATGTTCTGGCAAGTGATTTCAGCAGGCCTATTTCCAGTATGCTAGAGGCGGTCAAGAAAAATTATTCTGGAGAGCTTAAGGAAAAAGCCAGGCTTTCAAAAAAAGACAGGGGGGAAATGGCTCTTTTAATAAAGGGCTTTAATAAGATGATAGACGGCTTGAGAGAGGCAAGACATAAACTTATTGAGAAAGAGAAGATGGCGGCGGTGGGAGAGATGGCAAGCGTAATAGGGCATGATATAAGAAACCCTCTTTCGGCGATAAAAAACGGTGTTTATTTTTTAAATTACGCTGTGGAAACTGATAATGAGAGGGTGAAAAAATCGCTGGATATAATTGATAGGGAAATAGCTACAATTTCCGAAATAATTGAAAATCTTCTTGGGTATTCCCGCCAGAGGCCTCCTGCTCTGGAAGAGGTGGATGTTAACGCTCTTATTGACGAGGCGATTTCAATTATTGATATTCCGCAGAATGTAAGGATTATTAAAGAGTACTCGAACCAGCTTGGAAACTACCATCTTGACAGGGGAGAGATGAAGCAGGTTTTTGTCAACATTATTAATAATGCAGTGCAGGCCTGTCAGGATGAGGGGGGCGAGGTGAGAATAAAAACCCTCAGCGAAAAAACAAGTGGTTTGCAGCTGAGGGTCAAGGACACGGGAGTAGGGATACCAAGAGAATTGCTTGATAAAATATTTAAAGCATTCTATAGTACGAAGAAAGGAGGAACGGGCCTGGGGATGTCTTCTGTAAAAAATATTGTGGAGAGACATGAAGGCGCGATTAATATAAGGTCTAAAGAAGGTAAAGGAACTGAGATTATAATATCCATCCCTTTACTTAAAATAGAAGAGAAGAAGGCAATTAAAGAGTGAATATCTTTTTTATATATAAGGAGTGGTGTTGTGAGTAACGAAAAAAATTGGAAAATGATGATAGTTGATGATGAAATTGACCTTCATGCAACGTTAAAGTTTATCTTTGAGGATAATGGGTTTGATGTTGAAATGGCGGTCAGCGGGATTGAGGCATTAAAGAAAATAAAAGAAGAGAGGTTTGATGTGATTCTGCTGGATTTATGTATGCCTGAAATGAACGGCCTTCAGACATTCAGGGAGATAAAGAAGATATCGCCTTCGACTGCGGTATTTATGATGACCGGAAACAAGGAGAGTTCTCAGTTAAAAAAATGCATAGATGAGGGAGCCATAACGGCTGTCTATAAGCCTTTTTCAGTGAACAATCTGCTCGAGATAATGAACAAAGTGGTAAAAAGGCCTGTGGTTTTAGTGGTGGATGACAGAGGTGACGACAGGACTATTTTGCGCAACGCTCTTGAAATACATGATTTCCGGATTGTTGAGGCATCAAGCGGCTTCGAGGCGGTCGAGAAGGCGCAAAGAGGGGATTTTGATATATGTCTTATTGATTACAGGATGCCCGGAATGAACGGTATTGATACGATTGAAAAGGTAAGGGATATAGCCCCTGAAGCGGCTCTTGTTTTGGTGTCGGCCTTTACTCTGGAAGATGCCATCAAAAAGGAATTAAAACAGAAAAAAGGAGTTACTTTTTTAAAGAAACCTTTTGAGATAAATAATTTAGTGGATATAATAAAAGGCGAAGGAAAGGGGAGGAAATCAGTCAGTTGGGATAAGTGAAAAATGAGTAAACCTAGAATATTAATAGTTGATGATGATAAGTCTGTGGTTGAAACGCTATCTTACATACTCGAGAAGAATGAATTCAGCGTAAGCACGTCTCAGGACGGCGTTTCTGCTCTTGAGAAGGTAAGATACGGGGATTTCAATATAGCGATTCTGGATTACAAGATGCCGGATATGAACGGGGTTGTGCTTGCAAGGGAGATTAAGCGCGAGAATAAGAACATTGAGGTCATAATATTAACGGGAAAAGCGACCCTGGAAAGCGCTATCAAGGCAGTAAAAGAAGATGTGTTTGATTATCTCATTAAACCCGTGAATCCCGAGGAACTCATCAAGGCCATGCAGGGAGCGCTTGAAAAGCAGCGACTTGTCAGAAAAAACCAGGAGCTTATATGGGAATTGAGAAAGAAGAATAAGGAGCTGGAAAGGGTAAACAAGTTTAAGAGCGGTCTTATTTCAATGATCTCCCACGATTTGAGTTCTCCGATAAGCTCTCTTAAGGGGTTTAATGAGTCTTTTCTAAAAGGGTTTTTAGGAGAGCTGACACCTAAGCAGAGGAAAGTTATAGAGACGGAGAATAAAGCAATTGATACTATGATGGATCTGATTAACGGGCTACTGGATATGCAGCAGATTGAAGCGGGAAAGCTGAAGATGAATAAAAAACCCTGCTCAATTGTAAAAGACGTTATAGAGCCCCTCCTTGAAAGATTTTCGGTTCATGCCAGGGAAAAGAATATTGATTTAAGGTTGAAGTGCGATAAAAGTATTCCAAAAGTCAATATTGATCCCAGCAAGATTTCTCAGGTTGTTCAGAACATACTGCAGAATGCAATAAAGTTTACTCCGGATGAAGGCTGGGTGGAGGTAAGGGTTAAGGATGTCGATGAAAAAAACATAGAGGTTAATGTTCAGGATTCAGGAAGGGGCATTCCACCCCATGAGCTTAATTCTATATTTGAAGTTTTCTACACTAAAAATGATATGGAGTTTTCACCTGCCGGCAGGGGCCTTGGATTGTCAATATGCAAGGAGATTATTAAAGCTCACAATGGAATGATATGGGCTGAATCGTCTGGTTTGAATCAGGGAAGTACTTTTATATTTGTATTGCCTAAAAATGGAGAGTGATTTCCTGATTTTATTTGTTTTCAGGCGGTTTTTCCGCAGGGGTTTTTGGAGGAAACCGTATGGATAAAAAAATTCTAATAATAGAAGATGAAGAGATTATTGCTCAGATGATACAGGATAATATGGAAGCCAGGGGATATAAAGTGGTAGTTGCTTATAACGGGATAGAGGGGTTGAGAAAGGCTGAAGCTTACTCGCCGGATCTTATAGCGCTTGATATTATGATGTCGGGGCTTGATGGAATTAATGTTCTCAGGAGGCTGAAAAAAAATAAAAAGACAAAAGATATTCCTGTAATAATACTTTCTATAGCTGAGAGTTACAGAGAAAAAGGATTGGAAATGGGGGCGGCGGCTTTTGTGAAAAAGCCGTTTGATTTCAGCGCGCTGGATGAGAAAATCAGGAGTTTCTCAGATGAAAAAAAAGTAATGGTTGTAGATGACAATAAAGACACATTAAAGCTAATAAAAACCAGGTTGAATACTATGGGATATGAAGTGGTTTGCGTCACTGATGAGAAAAGTTTGTTTGATAGACTGGGAGATGAGAAACCCGATGTTATATTAATGGATATAGTTCTTCCGGGAAAAGACGGTCTGGAAATAATCCGAAAACTTAAGGGCAGCCGGGAGTACTCGGGCATACCTATTATCGCTTTTTCGGGATATGTTTCGGATGAGGTGTTTGAAAGTGAGATTGCGGGGGTGGATGAGTATATAAGCGGTAAATTTAATGAAGATACGCTGGCTGAGCTTGTAAGAAAGTACATAGGATGAGGTAAATAATAAAAGGAGCGCTGAATGAATAAAAGAGTTCTTGTTGTTGATGATGACAGGGTTTTTCGCAGTGTGGCGGAGGAGTTTTTGAAAGGAATGGGATACAGCGTAAAAACCGCAAAAGACGGGGAGGAAGCTGTTGAGCTGGCGTTTGCCGAACCACCGGATATAATGATACTGGATATTGTTATGCCCGGAATGAACGGCCTTCAGGTGTGCAAAAAAATAAAAAAAGAAGAAAAAACGAAAGATACTGCGGTTATTATTGTTTCCGGTGATATTAATGAAATAGAGAAGGGGTTTGATTACGGCGCTGATGACTGCATATCAAAACCGCTTGACTGGGATGAGCTTGCCCAGAGAATAAAGGAGATATGAAAATTTGACCGAAAACCGCGAAGTTATTGATAACAAATATGTAATTGACCGTCTAATAGGAGTCGGCGGCGGGGCTTTCGTGTATAAAGCCTGGGATACAATGCTGCATAAGTTTGTTGCCGTAAAAAAGAAAAAAATACATAAGGAATATGCAAAGGATGTTAAGTTCCGGGAAATGTTCCGTAACGAAGCCGTAAATACTGCAAAGCTTGAACATGAAAATATAGTAAGGGTGGTTAATTTTATTGAAAAAGACGGCGATTACTATATGATAATGGATTATGTCAACGGGGTTGACTTTGAATATCTTTTGACAAAATGCAAAAAAAGAAACATTTCTGTTCCCAGTGAAATAGCCGTATACATTATAAGCGAGATTGCTAAGGCTCTGGATTATGCGCATAATCTCAAAGATGAAGCAACCGGAGAACCTTTAAATATTGTGCATAGGGATATTTCTCCGGGAAATATAATGCTTTATTACAACGGAAGGGTCAAGCTTACCGACTTTGGAATAGCCCAGGCCGGCAGAGGCGCTCCGGACGACGGAAAGATACAGGGAAAGATTTCATATATGTCTCCGGAGCAGGCAAAGTGTAAGAAGGTCGACGCGCGCTCAGACCTTTTCAGCTGCGGGCTGGTTCTCTACGAGGCGCTGAGCGGAGAGAAGGCCTACAAGGGGGATACCGAGATTAAAAGGTGGAAAAAGGCGAAGGACGCCGATGTTGATTTTGAGGTTCTACGTCAAAAAGGAGTGGATGAGGGATTAATATACGCTCTTAAAAAGGTTCTTCGGGGAAATCCTTCCGAAAGGAGGCAGAGCGCAACTGAGTTTTTTATTGATTTAAAAAAGTATTTAAGCAAATGCGGAAGCACTGAAGAAATAAAGAGAAAATATCTTCATTTTCTAAACTGTGTTTTGGAAGAAGAAATTTACGCTGCGGAAAAAGAAAAACAGAAAGACCTTTCAATTAAGTATAAAGTGGATGAAGAAAGTGATGAGGAAGAAAAAGCTGAAGAGAAAAATTTAAAGAATAAAAAAGGAAAGATAAAGAAGAAAAAGGATAACAAAAAGGAACTAAAGGCAAAAAAGAAAGAACATAAAAAGAAAAAACGCAGAGAAGAAAAGGAGCGAAGGAAAAAACTTAAGAAATACAGAAAAGGCGGCGGCGCAAAAAAGGTAGTAAAAACCCTCATGGTGCTTATAATAATCGGGGCGGCCGGATACGGGTACTACTATTATACGCAGGACGGAGATTTTCGTGGTATTTTTGAGGCAGGGCTAATTGTGGATACGAATCCGACCGGCGCTAAAATAGAGATAATAGATACTTTGGGAAGAAATATTATCGCAGATGATAGGACTCCGGTGGATATAAGCGAGGTGGAGCCCGGCGAATACGAAGTGAGAACATGGACCGAGGATTTTAGCGTGGTTTCAAGAGATATGAAAGTTGAGCCTAATGAAGACTCGATAAGTGTAGTTATAGCAAACTCCAAAGAAGAAAACGGAAGATTCATATTGCCTTTTGAACTGGAGATAGTGGTGGAATCAAGACCTTCGGGAGCAGCAATATATATAAATGAAGAGCGGGTTGGATATACTCCTCACAGGCAATCACTTCAGGTCGGAGAGCATAATTTTCGTTTAGAAAGGAGAGGGTACGAGACAATAGGGGTTGAATCTCCTGAAAGGAGAGAAATATCAAGGCTCAGAGCTGTATGTTACATAGATATGGCGAGGCCTTTTGAAGAGCAGGCTGGGATAGACCGCAGATTCTGGGATGCTTCAAAGACTCGGACAAATGAAGGAAAAAGGGTAAGTTTGCGCGGTTACATGAAAAGCAGGGATTAAATGGAAAAACTACGCAAAATAAGCAATCAGTATGTTATAGTCAACAAAATAGGCGAGGGCGGGTTTGCCACTGTTTATAAAGCGGCTGATGTAGCTCTTAGAAAGTTTGTTGCTGTAAAAAGAATAAAAAAAGAATATACAAAAAACAAAAAAATTGTGGATATGTTCCGCAGCGAAGCGGTAAATACGGCGAAACTGGAGCATGAGAACATTGTCAAGGTTATAAACTTCATAAAAGAAGAGGAAAATTACTTTATTATTCTTGATTATGTAAAGGGCGTTGATCTGGAGTATCTTATAATGAAAAACGCCAGGAACAAAAGAATAATGCCTTCTTCGCTTGCTGCTTATATAATGCTGCAGACCCTGAAAGCGCTGGATTATGCGCACACTTTTAAAGATGAATTAACCGGAAAAGAAATGAATTTTGTCCACTATGATGTATCTCCTGGAAACATAATGCTCTATTATAACGGCAGAATAAAACTTACCGATTTTGGAATAGCAAAAGCTGGAAAGGCCGCCCAGAAAGGGATAAGGGGAAAAATATCATATGTTTCTCCCGAGCAGGTCAAGGGGGAAGAAGCCGGGCCTCTTTCAGATTTGTTCAGTGCGGGGCTGGTTTTTTATGAGGCCCTTACCGGAAGGAAAGCGTATAAGGGTAGTATATCCGCGAAGCTAAGACAGGCAAAGAGCGCCAAGGTAGATTTGGGCGTATTAAAAAAGAAAAGAAAAACGCCGAAACAACTTATAAAAATTGCGGAAAAGCTCTTGAAGAAAGACCCCGGAAAAAGATACCAGTCGGCGAGAGAATGCATCAGTGATCTGGAAGCCTATTTAAGCAACAAAAAAGGAATTTATGAGTGGGAGTCAACTTATAAAAAATATTTGGAAAAGAGACTCAAAGCTGAAATAAGCAAGGCCGAAGAAGAGCTGAAAAGGGAAGCGGAGACCGACTTTAGCTGGTTAAGAGAAGAAGGCAAGCCGATAAGGAAAAAAAGAAAACCCGAAAGTCAGATAGTAAAAGAAGGAGAAAAAACAGCAGAAAGCGAGGAAACGGATAAACCGCCGGAATACGGAGAAATATCAGAAAAGGATGTAAAAAAGAAAAAAAAGAAGCCTGAAGATAAGGCTGAGGGCTCAAAGAAAAAGGATGAGGATTCCGCCGCTGAGTTCAGGAAGAAGCTGAAGAAGGCGAAGAAAAAGAGAGAAAAGAAGAAAAAGAAACCTGAAAAGCCTGAGGGTTCAAAGAAAAAGGATGAGGATTCCGCCGCTGAGTTCAGGAAGAAGCTGAAGGAGGCGAAGAAAAAGAGAGAAAAGGAAAAAAAGAAGCCTGAAGATAAGGCTGAGGGCTCAAAGAAAAAGGATGAGGATTCCGCCGCTGAGTTCAGGAAGAAGCTGAAGGAGGCGAAGGAAAAGAGAGAAAAGGAGAAAAAGGATGAGGATTCCGCCGCTGAGTTCAGGAAGAAGCTGAAGAGGGTCAAAAAGTCTGCGAAGAAAAAAACCGGTTACTCCAAAGGGGAAGACAAAAAGAAAAAAAAGATTAATGGACGGTCAAAAAAGAGAGATAAAACTGTAGCGCCCGAAACTAAGCAGCTGCGGAAAAAGAGTTTCAGTGAAGAAGAAAAAGAAAAAACCGTAATTGATTTTGTTCTGGATACTGCAAAAAGGTACAGAAAAATATTTGTGTCGGTCGTTTTTTCTCTTATTTTCGCTGCCTTGATTTTTTCCGCAATTGATACCTTTATTCATATGACACCGGTAGGCCTGAAAATTCATAATTTTATATGGCCTCCTGCAATAAGCATTGATACATTTCCATCGGGAGCGCGAATAAGAATATATGATGAAGATGATGTGGATATTATAGAAGAGGGAGGGTATCGCAGAACAACGCCTTCATATGTAGAGAAGATATCGCCCGGCACCTATACTTTGGAGCTTTCAAAGGATGATTATGGCGAAATGAGCCGTGTGATAACTGTTCTTGAGGATTCCGCCGGTGAAAAAAGAGTAACAATTGCGGATGCCCGGAGGGAAGGGGACATGTATATTGTTCCGTTTCAGGTAAGGGTGGATGTTGATTCCGTTCCGCCGGATTCAGTTCTTTTAATAAACGGAATAAATGTAGGAAGTACGCCGTTTACCGGTGATCTTGAAATCGGAAAACATTCCCTGCAGCTTGTGAAGGAAGGATATGAGGTGCTGGGTTTACAGCAGATTCCGGAGCAGAAAGAGACAGGAGTATGTGTCATAGATACCTCCAAGCCCGCATCAAGGCAGGATATGGTAGATGAAAACTTCTGGGAAATAGGTGACGAGAGGCTCCCGGACAGAAAGAAAAAGCTGAATGTGACGGGTTCTTTATGGAAATATGTAACAATAGAGTCAGAACCCGACGGGGTTGATGTTAAGCTAAAAAATAAAGATACCGAAGAAATAAGAGAGCTGGGAGAAACCCCTCTGCGGGATTTGAAAATCGGTTTCGGTGAATATGTGCTGGAAGCCCGCAGGGATGGGTATAAAACAACCGAGAAGACATTAACAGTTGATGCCGAGTTAGAGGAAGTTAAGAATATTCAGCTAAAAAGATATGTAAATATAAGGGCTTTTCAGGAGGGAACGGACAGGGAGCTCAATGCTGATGTTGTAATGTCAAATCCCCGAATAGATACGATAAGAGGAAGAACACCCATTGAGGCGGCTCTTCCTCTTGAGAACGTTGATTTTTCGGTTAGAAGAGAACCTTCCTATCATCCGGTCAATGTTAGAAGAGATGTCGCTGATTTGGATGATACATACATTGTAGAAATGAGATTAAGAGCCCCTCACCTTACGGTTAATGTCAGCGATTATGTCACCGGAGAGGGCATTGGTTCGGCAGAGGTCCTGATTAACGGGGAGCTCTGGAAAGAGACTGACTCATCCGGAAGGGCTAGGGGGTTTATAGAAAAACGCCCCGGCGAGTATGAAATAGAGGTTAAATCGGATAAGTATGAAGATGAAAGACACAGGGGCCGGGTAGAAATATACAGAGGTCAAAGAAGAGAGCACGATGTTAGATTCGGCGCTCCCAGAGATGGAACTGTCTGGCTTAAGCTGCCTTCCGGTTACAGTATTGATTCGGTTTATATTAATGAGGAGGAAGTTGGAATTGCTGATGGCAACATAATAAGCGGGGTTTCAAGAGGAGCTCATAATATAAGGGTAGATCTTTTTGATGGAAGGGGGCTTGAAGGAGAGTTTAATCTTACCGAGCCGGATCAGGTTGTAATGTTGAAAGCACCGGAGGATGAGGATACGCTTAACCTTCACAGCCCGCCTGTGTTGAGCGTGGTGGTGAAAGATTATGCTACCGGAGATGCCCCGTCAGGCGCGGAAATTTTAATAAACGGTGAAACAATCGGTGAAACAGGGGATGACGGGAGGCTTTCTGCATCCATTTTAAAACCCGACGGATATTATGTAATTACGGCCCGTGGCGCGGGAACTCCCGAGGCCTTATCCGCGGTAGAGCTTCAGAAAGACAGGGAAAAGGAGATTGATATAAAAATAAACTCTCCGGAAGACGGGACAATAATAATTGATGCAGAAGACGGGATAGATGACGCCAGGGTGTATATAAATGAGGTTTTCAGAGGTCAAAACGCAAGCCTTCTTTCCGATATTGCAAGAACAAGGAACCTTGTGAGGATAAGTTCGGAGAATTTACAGGATGAGGTCTCGGAAATAATTGAAATTACAGGGCGAAGGTCGCTTGTGGTTTTAAGGTTGAAAGCAACTCCGGAGGGTATGACTCTTGAAGAGATTGATCCCAGGGGTTATTTGCATTAGGGATAAAAGGACTATTTGAAATATTTAAAAAAAGAAAATATTTTAGTGTGGGGGATTATGCTGGCAGCAATGCTTTGGGGTAGCTCATATGGAGGAGAAAATAGCCTGAATCTCAGCCCGATGTTTTATGAAAAAGGTGAGAGAAATGTTGAAAACCCCGAATATGCGATTGATGGCGACACTGACACATATTCCCGGGTTGACTGTACGGAAGACACAGAAGAATCAATAAGATACTACGGGTGGGATGGCGCCCCGGAGTTGGAGGAGCCTGATGACGGGGTGTGGGTAAACTCCCTTTCCACATTCAGCCTGACCGGCGGTTTTCTACAGGATTCGCCGGATTTATATGTGCTTTACAGCGCGACCGGTACCGATAAGTCCGAATATGAAATAAAGGCAACCACCGACTCCGGAAGCAGTTTTTTTACCCTCGTTAAAAGCACGGAAGTTACCGATTCCGAGGTGTTAAAATCATCCCAAACGCTCTCTTCCGGACAGGATTTCGCTGAACTTGAGATTAGAATAAATACAGAAAAAGATGAAACGCCTGATGATAAATTTTTAAGGGTGCATGAAATAGCAACAGAGGGAGAGTTTGTCTCAGATGCAGATGTAAAGTATGAGGTTCAGTTTTCTTCAGTTTCAGCTGTATTTACCAAGGGGGTTTTAAATAAAACGGTGGAAGATACCGATTTTTCAATAGAAGAACTCTCAGGCGGCGCGACTTACTGGTGGAGGGCCAGGATGAGGGATGAAAATATGAACTATACGGGATGGAGTTCCACCAGGAGCGTTCGTCACTTTGAATCCCCGGAGCCAGTTTTCCCGGAGGACGGTGAATGGGTTTCGTCGGATGTAGAGCTTGAATGGGACCCGGGGGAGCAGAGGGATTCTGATGAGATTAGGGGTTATGAATACGAGCTTGCCGAAAATGAAAAATTTAATCCAATAGATGTTTCAGGTTTTACGGAATCAAAGCAGGTGTCCGTTGAAAATCCGGAAGAGTCCACCTACTACTGGAGAGTAAGGGCGGAAGATAATGACGGTATATACTCGGACTGGAGCAGTCCGTGGAGCTTTCGCGTGGATGATACGCCTCCGGAAGTGGAAATAATCGAGCCTGAAGAGGAGAGTGAGTTTGCTGTAGATGTGGTAACCGTGAGCTGGAGCGCGAGTGACGACCTCAGCGGACTTAATAAAGATGAATTCGAAGTAAGTACGGATGGAGAAGAGTGGGATGTTGCCGACTCTACCTGGTCGCATACTTTTGAGGGCCTTCCCGAGGGTGAAAACGAGCTTTATGTGAAAGCTAAAGACAATGTAGGAAACAAAGGCGATAAAAGTGTCTCGGTGGAGATAATTATGGAGTTGCCCGAAGTAGAGATAACCTCACCCGAAGCCGAAGAGACATTTTATGAGGATAGAGTTACGGTTAAATGGGAAACCACCCCGGGGTCCGATGAACTCGATAGACATGAGGCTCAAGTGGATAAAGAAGGGTGGGAGAAGATTGGCGAGGATGAAGTAAGGGAACACACATTTGAGGGTTTGTCAGAAGGCAGACGCACCCTGAAAATAAGGGCGGTTGATACGGGAGAAAGGCACGGTGAGGACAGTGTTGAGGTTAGAATTGATACTGATTTGAGAATAGAGTTTAGGGAGCATTTCCCTCCATCTGATGAGTGGCAGGATGGGATCTCGGTAGAGATGAAGGTAAGGGCCGTTATGCGAGCTCCGGAAGAGGTGAAGCTGGCAACGGAGACGGCGGGTTTTAAGGTTTATCAGGGCACAGAGGTAGAGAAGGTCCATGAGGGGGATGCCTCGCTTTACGATATAAGCGATGACGGCAGGGATGCCTTTTTTCGCGCTGATTTTGATAAATTTAAGCCGGGGGAAAACAATTTCGTGAGGTGGTACTGTGAAGATTCAGAAGGAAATTACTGGAGCTCGGGTATACTGCACCGCATAAGGATAAAAGAAGATCCAGGACCGTTTGTGAGAATAGTTCAGCCCCCGCACAGGGGTTTTTCCTCGGAAAAACCGGTAATAGAGGCAGAAATATCAGATAGAAGCGGAGTGGATCCTGAATCGATAGAACTTATGCTTTATGCCGAGGGAGGCGAAGAGATCCTTTCTGTATCCGGCAGCGAAAAACCTGGGATATACGACCCTCAAAGAGAGGTTCTGGAATACAGATACGACGGTGAACCCCTTGAAAGCGAAAGAGAATACAGCCTTAAGGTTTCGGCAAAGAACAAAGGATACGGAGAATACGCTGTAAGGGCCCGGGGCAGCGCGGATTTTACGGTTCGTTCAGGGGAGATTACGAGCCTTATTCCATATCCCAGCCCTTTCAATCCTGAAAGGGAGAACCTTTCAGTAAGGTATGTTTTATCTGAAAGCGCCTCTGTTACGGTTAATATTTATGACTCAGGCAGGTCTTTGGTAAAAAACCTTGTGAGCGGGGAAGATAGAAAGGCGGGACAGAATGAAGAAGAATGGGACGGTAGAAATCTGGCGGGGAAAATGTCGGCAAGCGGGATATATTATATTGAAGTAATAGCGGAGGGAAGAGGGGAGAGCAGGCAGTACCGGCCGGTTGCTGTCTATAAGGATTAAAGATGAAAAAAAACTCGGTGAAGATTTTTGTTTTTTTGTGCCTTCTTGTTTTTTTATGCAGCCAGGGGGCTTTAAGCGGAATGGAGTTTATCGATCCGCATCCGCCCTGCGGCTCTGAAGTGTACGGGGATGCTGAGGTTGTATGCGGTATAAGGGTATATTCTTTTTCCGGGAAAGTTGAAGAGGGGGTTTTACCGGAGTATAAAACTAACGATTCAGCCTGGAGCGGCGAGGGTATTGAGTATAAAAGAATCAGCGATAACGAGGTGAAGTTTAAAGCGGCAGTTGATAGTTTTGAGGTTGGAGAGAACAGCAAAAAATGGAGAATTAAGGGGAATGAGTTAGTATCGGAGAGGTTTTACATTGATATACCTCCGAACTTTACCCCGGAGATTGATGTAATTCAGCCCGAAGAGCGAAGCGGCTTAAAACCGGTTGTGGAGGCACGGGCGGTGAATTATGCTAAAGCGCTGGATGAAGAATCAATAGCTATCCGTATTTATGACCGGGGGGGGGATGCCGTATTGGTTGCTGAAAGCAGCGATACCCCGGGCATATTTGATTCTTCAAGAGATTTAATAAGGTATAGTTCCGGTTATAAAGTGCTTGAAGCGGGGGAAGAGTATGAGCTGCAGATTCACGTTTCAGACAGCGGATATAAGGAAAAAAAGACATCCGTTGAAAAGAGAAATTTCACTGCGAAAGGGGAATTCATATCGGATTTTACCAGTTTTCCAAATCCGTTTGATAACCGGGCATCGGATGCGGCATTAAGGTATGTTATTGAAGATGAGGCGGATGTTACTGTAAATGTGTATGACTCCTCCGGCTCCCTGGTGAAAACAATTGTAAAGGCGGAGAGTAGAAAAGCCGGGGAGAATAAGGAGAGCTGGGACGGAAGGGATTTTACGGGCGCTTATGTGGCTAACGGGGTTTATTTTTGCGAGGTTGTCGCCGAAGGAGAAAACACCTATAAAAGCTATACCGCGGCGGTGGTTTATGCTGAATAAAGTGTCTCAGTATGTCAACTGCTTGTATAATTCAGGGAAAATGATTAACATTATAATAGTGAAAATAAGGTATAATATGGTATTTAAATACAAGAAAGAATTCTATGTTCTTTTTCTTTTCGGGTTTATATTCCTATCATTTGCATTCGGGGTGAGGGCAAACCCGGCGGCTTTTCTTGATAAAGGGGTGGGGGCGAGGCCTATGGGTATGGGGGGAGCTTATACAGCTGTGGCCGATGATTCTGCATCGGGATACTGGAATCCGGCCGGACTGGGAAAGGTGGATTCTATAGAAAGTTCGGCAATGCTTCAAAAACTAGGCGGTAAAATGTGGCCCGGCCTGGAGGAGATAGGGCCGGATTATCAGTACTTCAGTATAGCCGTGCCGCTCAGGATGACGACACTGATAGACAAAGGGGCGGTATCCTTTTCTTATATTTCTATGGAGATTGATAATATTCCGCATACATGCGATGAGGGCGTAATAAAGAACACATTCAGCAGTATTGATAGGGCCTTTATATTATCTGCCGGTTACCCGGTTTTAAATGATAATATATCAATGGGGGGGAGTTTGAGATATATAAGCCGGGATTTGGGTTTTTCCGGAGCCGAGGCTTCGGGTTGGGATGCGCAGATTGGAAAAATCCTGTCTCTTACTGAAGGTTTAAATATGGGGTTTACAGTTGAGAGGGGACCTGATATGCGCTGGGAAAGCGGCCGGAGGGAGAGCGGAGAAGTGATGGCAAAACTGGGCTTTGGATATAAGTATGTTTTTACGGAAGAATTAAGTTTAATTTCCGCAACGGATTTTATTCAGAGAAAGGAGATGCCGCTTAAGGCTTCCGCAGGCGGGGAATTTTCATACAGGCCGGATTTTCCAAATATACCTGCTCTTTTCGTCAGGGCGGGTCTGAATAGACTTGCAATTGAAAACAGGCATGGATATATGAGTAAAATTAACGAGACTTTAAGGTGGTGTTTAGGTTTTGGAATGGAGTTTGATTATTTTGATTTTAAAATGAGGGTGGATTATGCATTTGTAAAGGCATCTATGGGAAGCGATCATCTTCTTTCTCTTGCGGCATTGTTTTAAGATGGTTTTTGCGGTTTGTGAAAGGCGGGAGGTTTTTGACAATATGCCTGCCCTTAAGTTATAAGTGTTTAAAAGAAAAAAGATGGGGAAAAATGATATGAATAAGACAAAAAGAATTTTTTCTTGTATAATGGCAGTTGTTTTTTTGCTTGGTTTTAACGGCGCTTATGCATTCAGGGATGTAACCGCAGAAACAGAAGAAGCAGCCGAAGAATTGTCTGCTTCCGGGATGTTTGAATCCTTCATATTTAAACACGGGACCGAATATTTCCGCCCGGAAGGGAATGTTTCAAGGGCTGATCTCATAATGGTGCTGAAAGAGTACTATGTGGTAGCCGATAGGCTTATTGAACAGAACCGCCGGATTTTATCAGATATGCAGGAACTGCAGGCGCCGCAGCTTGGAGATGAAGAATTAAGAATGATAGTGGATGAAGTTAAAAGGGAGTTAAGCCCGGCTGTTGAAGAATTGCCGGAAATAAAGGAGCTTGAAGATAGAGTTGAAAGACGGCTGGCAGCATCGCAGGAAATGACTGATAGTATTGATAGAAGAATTGTTGAACTTAAAGAAGAAATAAATATGATAAAGGCCGGTCTTCCGGAAGATGAAGAAGCGGCAGAACCCTTAAGGGGTGAGTATATTCATAATATAACTGAAAGATTGGAAAACCTGGATAGTAAATTTTCCCAGCTTGAATCTTCCATGAACTTAATCAGTGAAAAAGTGGACGGGGATAAATTAGGCAGACTTTCATCCGGGATTTCAGAATTGGAGCAAAAGCTGCAGGAAACCGGGGCTTTTGAGCTTGGTGAGAAGCTTGGTGAAATTGACGCAATAAAAAGTAATGTGGAGAATTTGGAGCAGAGGATGGATGATTTCAGTTATCAAGGCGGGGTTAGGTTGGTTGACCCTGTTGCACAGCAGGATACAGAGGGTTTGCCTTTGTGGGCCAGGGTTAGTATAGGATTTTCAGCATTGACACTGTTTTTTATGTCAAGGTAGAAGGAGAGGGAGAGAATGATAAGGCTGATTTTAAAGCATAAAGCGGAAGTAATAAAGGAATTTCACACTAGAAAGAAAAAAATCAGCATAGGCCGCAGTAAAAAGAATGATATAGTAATCAGCGATAAAAAAGTATCCAGAAGGCACTGCGGAATATTCAGAGATGGGAAGGGGTATTTTGTAAAGGATCTGGATTCTACCCTGGGTACCCAGTTTAAGGGAAAGAAAATAGATAAGAAAAAAATTGAATTCGGGGAAGAAATTAAGATTGGCGAATATTCGGTAAAACTGGCTAAAAGGTCCCCAATTAGAAAGCAGGCGTACCTTTTAGGTGTTCAGGGCAGGGCAGACGGAAAGAAATATGAGGTTAATTTCGGTGAGACAAGAATTGGAAGGTCGGAAGATTTCAATGATATCTGGCTTTCCAAGGACATGGATAAAAGCGTATCCAGGCGTCATGCAACCATAACTTTTGATGGCAAAAAACATATTTTAACAGATAAACGCAGCAGGAATCGCACGTTTGTAAATCAGCGTCAGGTGGATGAAAGTGATGAAGTTCACTTGAAAAATGGAGATGAGATTCTTATAGGAAAGAGTGTTTTCAGATACCTGGTTGGAGAAAAAGACAATTATTCGTATCCGAAAAAAGCCGGAATTTTCTGGGTTAGGAAATTTCCGGCTTTCAGGGCCCTCTTTTTTCTTGCGGCAGTAGCAGCCGGGGTATACGGAATATATCAGGGGCAGAGCAGTATTTCAGTACTTGAGTCCCAACCGTCTCAGTATTACTTAAGAGAAAGCGGCTGGGAAGCTGAAGGATTGAGACTGGTTGACGGATTTCTGGAGGAGGGGGATTTTGATATAACGCCGTCGCCAGCTATCGGGGATGTCACGGGTAACGGAGCTAATGAGGTTGTAGCTGTTTCTCCCGAGGGAGAGGTTTATGTGTGGTCTGCGAGGGGAAACCTTATCTGGAAGAATAAAGTGGGGCGTTCAGAGTTGACATCTCCTCAGCTGGCGGATGTAAACAGAAACAACGTGCTTGATGTGATTGTGGGATCCGACGATTCCAGGGTCCGGGTATTTGACGGAAGAACTGGACAGATGATATACAGAAGCCCTTTTCTCGGAGGCAGGGTTCTTTTTGCTTCCTCTCT
>PWEK01000106.1 GCA_003553445.1 Elusimicrobiota bacterium | reverse complement strand
AGTACTTGTGCTGTCTACAATGTTTACAGCGGTGACAGTGAAATAATATTTATCATGTTCGTCAAAATAGCCTTCTTCTTTTAGGCATATATCATACTCTGTTTCTGCGCCGCATACGGTTTTTGTACTTTTAACAGGACCTTCGCTTAATGTTGATTTGTGTATGATGTAATTTTTTAATACTGAAGACGGGCTCTTGTCCCATACAAGACGAGCATTCGTTCCTATGTAGTTAAATCTTAACTTTGAGGGAGGCCCGGGATCCGTATTACCTGCGGCCGCGCTTGCAGGATTGCCTTCTGAAAGATTTGTATCAAAGCCGCTTTTTTCTATCTCTAAGTTATATACCCTGATACCAAAATAGAATGTGGCTCCGGGATATAATCCCCTCACAATTCTTTCTTCGGTTTCACCGACGTTTTTGGGGTTTTCTAATCTTTCTTTTCCCGAGTAGTAGCTACCAGTCTCTGTTGATATGCTGTTCAACCAGTTTACTGGAGAACCTGTAACCGGGTAGGTTGCGTAGCGGATCTCGTAGTACCCGCCTGTGTTATCTTCATTCAAATTGTTTTTGGGTGGGGCCTTCCATTCAAGCATTACCTCGCCATCTGCATCTTCGACAGTTCTAGCATTTAGTCCATCAACCTCCTTCGGCGGGGTTATGGGTGTAAATCCTTCCCGGAAATACTTCAGAATTTTTACCGGTGAGTAATCCCAACTCCAGTTGTGGCGGGATTGCTTCATGGCAGAATCAATGAAGGCTTCAAATGACTCCTTACCTCCGAGATGGGCATTATATTTACCCAGCGTTGTACGTGTAGGGTCTATGAACTCCAGCTCTTTATAAACAGCATCCTTTTCTCCTGAATTTTCTTTCCATGTCTTGAAATTCATATTACTTCCGCCGTATCTGAAAGCACCGCTGTCTCCGCTTCCTCGGTAATAAGTATTGCCAGAGAAAGAAAGTTCGTTGCTTTCTACTGATCGAATCAGCTGTCTATTCAAATCCGGATACTGAATTATATTGTTTCGTACGGTTACATTTTCATAGGAGCCGCCCAATAGCCTGAAATTTCTCCAGTTGTATATAATGTTGTTTTCAACTGAAAGGTTCGTTAGAGGATGACTGGACCTGGAACTGATTGCCATTGCATTGTGGCTGTTTTCATAATTATGGTTTGCAATGATAAGATTATTACTGACAGTGACATCTACATATCCGCAAACATATGACAGCTCAAGTGCCCAGCCCCGGGAAAGGAACTCATGCCATGCTCCCCGTCCTCCGATATTTACAGGTTCCAGATATAAATTACCCCTCACGTACGTATTTTCTGGTGCATCTTCCGGATTACTCATATCTTCAAGCGATACATGCCATCCGTGAAACATGTTTATCGGGTTTTTCGCTATCACATTGTCTTCAACTATTTTAGCATTACGTGACCCGATACCCGTGGCTGACCCTCTGCTAACAATATTGCGGTAGAAACGTACGCCGGTATTGGGCCCGCTTGTCACATAGAAATTATGATTGAAGATAGTAGGACGGGAGTTTGGAATTATAAATCCAAATTCTCCCCCGGAAGCGGAACCTAAATCCAGATACAGACATTCAGGTATATCCTCATCCTCAGGACCGAACAATTTCATCTCGTATATAGAATATCCCCAACGGTCACTCTGCTCGATCCCTTTGAAACGCCAGTATCTTGCCTTTATTGAATCAAACTCCAATTCATCTTTCCTGGGAAAATCAGGGAGACCTTCAGTTATATGGGAAGCAAGATTCCAGATTTCACCATCCCGGGAGTACTCTATTTTATATTCCCTGGTCTGAGAAGAAATTAAAACAATGCGATTTATAGTAAGTGCTTCCTCCAAATCTACCTGCCACCACGCCTCGCTATCATCATCTTTGGCAGTCCATCGGGTGCTCCGGTTTCCGTCATTTGCATATTCAGGCTGTCTGTCCTCCTGACGTATTGAAGAAGCAAGAACGGGTTTATCCCGGCCCCTGCTCACCATCGCTTCGAACTCCTGCTCCAGTTCCAGTGATGGCTCAACAGCTCCTTTTAAATCATGAAACACCGCATCGATATAATTTTCCTCGTAAACCGGACGGTCGAAGTATAAGAGAAAATCGTTTCCGGATTTCTCAACTGTAATCTGAGTATTTACTCTCCTGTCATCCATTATTCTTTTTACTGCAGAACGAACCTCGCCTGCTGAAGAATTCCATGACAGTACCTCACCGGCATGCCATCCGTTATGGTCAAAAATATTTTCTTCAAACAAAAGTCCCCTGACACCGCTGGAAAATATTCCCTGGGAATGCGAACCGTCCCTGGAGTAATTCCCGTGAACAATATTCCGGCGCATTTCAATGTTCTTATGTCGCGATGACTGAAAGTTAATCTGCCCGGCATCTATGAAACAGTCTTCTATCAGTAAGTTTTGAGCTTCTTCTAATAAACTTATCCCTCTTATACGCAGCCCGCGTACCACCCAGTTATGAGCGACCGCAGCTCCGCGCCAGCTTGCGCCTCCCGACAAGCGGATTCGATTAACTACAGGCCTGGGTTTATCTAAGCTTCCATAACTGCTGATAACTGCTGACTCATTAAGTGAACGCCCCGATTTTCTCCAATGGATGGTGCCATCCCACTCATCTCCTCTTTTAAGCAAAAGCCAGTCGGGATAAATTTTCCCATTAACCGAATCAACGCCGCTTCGTACTAAATCTACGCCGGCCTGCAGTGTTCTAACCGGGCTGTCCGGGGAAAGTCCGTCATTGGAATCATCCCCTTGAGAGCTTGAAACATAAATCTTTTGAGAATCATCGCCTGGCTCCAATATTGTCCATCCGTCTCTGTCCACCGGCCTGGAAGCATCGGATACAACTACTTTTACTACTGATTTGTTCTCACCATCGCTGATATTAAGTTCATTTACACCAATATCATCTTCAGTTATTGTATATGGAAGGCTATCGGTCAAACCGGAAAAAAGATAAAGTTTAGAATTGTTTAAAAGCCCTAATTCCTTTTTCTCCAGAGATTCATTTATATTCTTGTAAATAATCCTTCTTTCCGCTGAAAGATTTGAAGGGTTTGCACTCTTTGAATGTATCGCAAAAATACATATAACGATATAAACTGCTGCGAATGCTTTTCTCATTTTCCACTTACCTTATAATCAATATATCTATCACTTATAATATAAACACGAAAAGCTCAAAATTTACACAAATTTTTCGCAAATTTAACGCAATGTTCTAATATATGACATTTTTTGCTGGATAAGTTCTTAATATTTATTTGTATGGCAGGATTATAAAATAGATTAAGTGTTGTGAAGGCGGGAAGATTATTGTAAAACCCGAAGCCCATCAATCTTTAGTTGATGGGCATTTAACTCCGGGCGATTACAGTTTTTTAAAATTACTAAAATTTTCTTACTTTTTCATTTCTTTTTCTGCATTGTACCAGTCTTCCAGATGACGACCGTCTGTGCAGCCACGGTTTAAATAATTAAAATAAGCTTTTTCACGGATTTTCTCCTGACTGACAGCTCTTTTTGCAGTTTTCCCGACTTTCTTTTTTTTAGAAGTTTTCCTTTTCGCCATGAGTTTCTCCTTTTATCTTTACTCTTAAACGACTTCGTAATATTGTACTTAAATACATTAGCAGAAAAATGTCAAGTTTATTACTTAAAATATTTACAAATTTATGCTAAAATATTTTTCATGATAATAAAAAGCTTGAAAAACAGTCAGGTGAAAACCCTTGTTAAACTCAGAAAAAAACGGCAGAGGGAGAAAATAAGAAAAATACTTATTGACGGAAAAAAGCCAATAACTCTGGCTCTGGGAGAAAACTTTCCATTAGTTAAAATTTATTATAACGAAAAAATGAAAGATGACAGTTTAATTCAAAAGGCTAAAAAGAAATATATAGAGCTTCAGGCCGTAACTCCGGAAGTATCCGCAAAAATCTGCTATGGTAATAACCCTGACGGATATCTTGCTTTAGGTGAGTATCTTTCTAAACCCCTGGAAAATATTCAATGTTCGAATAACTCTTTATTTATAATAACTGAAGCCCTGGAAAAACCCGGAAATATCGGCGCCGTGCTCAGATCCGCAGATGCTGCGGGTGCTACAGCGCATCTTATTTGTGACCCCGACACTGATATTTATAATCCGAATGTCATAAGGAGCAGCCGGGGCACCATCTTTACCGTTCCATTCGCAGCCGCGGCGGCAGAGGATATTATTAAATGGCTCAAAAAAAATGAGATAAAAATATTTTCTGCCTTTCCCGATGCTGAAACATCATATATTAAAGCTGATTTTATTCAACCATGCGCAATCGCTGTAGGCAACGAGAACAGAGGGTTGACAGATATATGGAGAAAGGAAAAAAGCGTAAAAATTAATATGTACGGCAAAATAGATTCTCTAAACGCTGCTCAAACTGCCACTATCCTTCTGTTTGAGGCGCGGCGGCAACGAAGTCTTTAATATATTTTATTCTTTCTAAAACAGGCGGATGGCTGTAATGCAGTTTCACTTTAAGGGGATGCGGAGTAAGGTTAACCATATTGTTTACAGAGAGCTTTTTAAGCGCGCTTATGAGCGCTTGCGGCTGACCGCTGCTTTTAACAGCATAAAAATCAGCCTGCACTTCGTTTCTCCTCGATATGTAATTACGTAATACTGAGATAATCACACTTATCGGAGCATAGATAAACCCGAAAAATATTATTCCCGCATATACAGATGCCTGTTCTACTCCGAATGCATGGAATAGCGGTGTTGCAGTTATAAAAAGCGAAAGGAGAAAGAACATTAGCCCTGCAAAAAAAGAAGAGACAACCATGTATTTAATAATATGTTTCTTTTTAAAGTGTCCGATTTCGTGAGCTAAAACCGCTACCAGTTCATTAACAGAATGCTTCTCTATAAGGGTATCAAAGAGTACAACTCTCCTGTTTCTACCTATTCCGGTGAAAAAAGCATTTGATTTTGAAGACCTTTTCGAACCGTCCATCTGATAAATATCCTTAATCTTAAAACCCTGTTTTTCTGAAAAGTCTTCTATTGCTTCCCTTAACTCTTTTTTCTTTAATGGCTCATATCTGTTAAAAAGCGGAAGTATGATACGGGGAGCAATGATTGAAATGATAATCTGAAACAATACGTAAAAAATCCAGGCATAAAACCAGGCTATCCTACCGTAATTGCTGAAAAACCAGACAATTCCCGCAAAAAGACCTCCTCCCAATATTGCCATTATTATTAAACCCTTTAACAAGTCTGATATAAATGTCGCTGGCGTAGTCCTGTTAAAGCCGTATTTCTGTTCAATCCCAAATGTCTTATATATGGAAAACGGTATATCCGCCACGTATGCTGAAAAAGCAAGAATACCCGCAAATATTAATCCTGAAGTTACCTGGCCGGCTCCCAGATTTCCTGCAAGCTTATCAATGTAGTTGAAAGCTCCCGTAAAAATCAGCAGAATAAGAAGCAGCGTAAAAAATGTATTCCTGTATAACTCAAATATCGTCTTTTCCCTTAAGTACCGCTGAGACTTTCTGTATTTTTTATCATCATAATGACTTTTAAATTCATCCGGAAGTTTTTCCGAGGCGCTTTTTATGTTCAATCTCTCTACAAATAAATCAAATATGTTTTTTCCGATTATAAGTGCTACTATTAATATGGTATATATATTCATAAGTAAGTTTTCCCTTTTAATTACAAGTATAAAGCCTCTAATTCCCTAACCTTTTGATGATACATAATTAAACTGAATATTTAAAGTTTGAGAGAGTTTCTCGTTCTATTATGTTGATATTCGGGTCCACAATGTTTACATTTAATGCTTCTTTTACTACAATTTCAAAAAATTTAAATTATGAAATTTAAAGAATATTTAACAGTAAGACAAGTTTCCGATGAATTAGGTCTTTCAGATTATAGAATCAGAGAACTTATTAGAGAAAACCGAATTAAGGCGACAAAGATAGGGCAGTGGAGAATTAAACCTCCAGATCTTAAAGCTTTCATAGAATCGAGGACTAACAAATGAAGATAAAAGTATTCATTAGTTCAGTTCAAAAAGAATTAGAAGATGAAAGATTGGCACTCCAAATATTATTAACAACCGAACCTTTTTTATCAGAACATTGTGTTCCAATATTATATGAAGATTGCGTATTCCGGGCCAAAGTGACCACCCATTCCGGAGCAAAGTGACCACCCGTTCCGGGCCAAAGTGACCACCCATTCCGTTTTAAAGTTGCCACTTTTTGGCTATTTTTCCGGAATGGGT
>PWEK01000080.1 GCA_003553445.1 Elusimicrobiota bacterium | reverse complement strand
TGTTGATACAATCTGCGCAACCCTTTTGGAGGCGGGCAGCGTGACGCACCTATATTACGGCAACCGTCTTATGCAGCTTCCGCTTGCGCTTTTCGGTACTGCCGTTGCGACTGTTTCTCTTCCGGTAATGTCAGAAAATGCGGCAAAGAAAGAGCTTTTTCAACTGAAAAAGACCCTCTCTGCATCACTGAAGATGATTTCTTTCCTGATCTTGCCGGCAACAACAGGGTTTATTGTATTCGGAACCCCCATTGTTAATATGCTCTTTCAGCGAGGCAGATTTCTTGCCTCCGACACGGCTGCAACGGCATGGGTTTTAATTTTCTATGCAGGGGGATTAATATTTTTTTCCGGAGTGAAAGCATTTGTAAGCGCTTTTCATTCACTACAGGACACAAAAACACCTGTAAAAATCGCATCCTTTGCAATGGGAGTAAATGTAATGCTTAACATTTTTGTCGTTACAAATAAGAGCCTGAAAGAGTTCTTTTCAGCCGGGGGTCTTGCTCTGGCAACATCCCTTGCCGCCTTAATTAATTTTACGCTGCTTTTTCTGTTTTTCAGAAGACACCACGGTGACATAGGCATAAAAAATATATTGAGCTCCTTACGCAAACATATAACGGCTTCCGTTCTTCTTGGTTTTGTAATATTCAGGGCAGGCATATTTACATCCGAATGGAATATTTACATCAGAACCCCGGCTGTTATTGTTTTCGGCTTCTTTTTCTATATGGCAATTTCGCTTTTAATAAAAACCCCGGAAATTAAAGAAATGCGAACAATATTAAAAAGAAAATGAAATTAATGGATTTACCCAGAAAACCCGGTGTTTATCTTTT
The DNA here is from genome assembly GCA_003553445.1 of Elusimicrobiota bacterium. Lineage (GTDB taxonomy): Bacteria > CG03 > SLGR01 > SLGR01 > SLGR01 > PWEK01. The sequence continues at coordinate 71,073 of PWEK01000080.1, read as the reverse complement.
TATGGATAATTCCGGAGAAATTATATATATTGGAAAGGCAAAGTCTTTAAGAGAAAGGGTAAGATCCCATTTCGGCGGTTCAAATCTCAACTCACGCCATATAGCCATGGTTTCGCAGGTTAAAACAGTTGATTTCGTGCTGGCGGGAAACGAAAAAGAAGCGCTCATTCTCGAAGAAAAACTTATAAAAGCTCATTCTCCAAGATATAATATTTCATTCAGGGACGATAAATCCTATCCATATTTAGAGGTCACGACCGGAGAAAAATTTCCGGCGCTCAAAATAACCCGGAAGAGAAACAACGGTAATTCTCTTTACTTCGGTCCGTTTCCCAATGTGAGGGATCTTCGTTCAGTAAAAAAAACAGCAGACAGGGTGTTTCAGCTTAGAAAGTGCAGAAAATTGAAAGAAAATCAGCGGCCCTGCCTTAATCATCAAATAGGCAGATGCCTTTCGCCGTGTGCCGGAAAAGTAAATGAAAAGGAGTATTCTGAATATGTAAATGAGCTGTTACTTTTTCTAAAGGGTGATCAAAAGAAGCTTACGGAAAAACTCCGCGAGAAAATGGAGGGTTGTAAAAACTCCCTTGAATACGAAAAAGCGGCTCAGATAAGAGACCAGCTGAATGAGATAAAGCGCATTTTTCCCGCGGTAAATGTCAGGAAAATCAATAAGAAAAAACTGGAAGTACTGAAAAAAGCAGATCCCCTGGCCCAGCTTAAACACTTACTGAACATTCCTCAAAAACCTCAGATAATAGAAGGTTTTGATATATCCCATATATCTTCTGATATGGCAGTTGGAAGCATGGTTTGCTTTAAAAAAGGCAAACCCGACAAGAAATCATACAGAAGATACAGAATAAAACAGGAAAAAACCTCCGACGATTTAAAGATGTTAAAGGAGGTTTTATACAGAAGAATTCACAGGCTAACACGGGAAAGAAAAAGAATCCCTGAGATTATATTTGTTGACGGCGGAAAAACACAGGGAAAAACAGCCAGAAAGGTTCTGGACAGCTTTAAATTAAAACATGTAAAGGTAGTGTCCCTTGCTAAAAAAAGCAGAACAATTTACAGCGGGGGAAAAAAACTGAAGGTTTCTGAAGAGTCCGGGGTCTACAAATTATTCAAGAGAATTGATGATGAAGCACACAGATTTGCTCATTCCTATCATAAAAAACGAAGGGAAAAAAAGATGAAACCGCAGAATAAAAACCCTGAAAATAAAAAATGAAATAGGAAAAACTTAAGAGGGGGTTGAAATAAAAAGGCACAAAACCTCAGATTGAAAAATAAATGTGAGTATGTTATTATTAATTAGCAAATCATTAAAGAAATAAAATGAGAAAAGAAAAAAAAGAAAACACTTTTTTATTTAAAAAAACTAAAAAAAAAGGCAAGCATATAGCCCTGATTTATGAAACAAAACCTGAACAGTTAAGCATAGCGGCTCAATACATAAAGCAGGGAATTAAATCAGGGGAAAAATGTATTTACAGCTGTTGTGAGAACAAAGTAGAGAGGATATCCGAAGAAATAGAAGAAACAGGTCTGGATACCGCTGATTTAATTAAATCCGGTCAGTTGTCACTGTATACAGAAAAAGAAACATATCTTGAGAAAGGATTTTTGAATATAAATAGCATAAAAAAACGCATACAAAATTTAATAGACAGTATAAACGTCCGTAAATTCAGCGGTTTGAGAATGGCAGGCGAGATGAGCTGGGCTCATAGAAAAAACAGCTATATGAGCAAACTCATAGACTATGAAAAAATAAGCAACTGCCTCTTGCTGGAAAACACCATAAGGGTTTCGGCAATGTGCCAGTATGACTATAAAATATTTTCTCAGGATTTTTTAAAAGATATAATATTCATTCATCCGGCCACAATATACAAAAATCTTGATAAAATACTATAGCTTTTTCTTTTTAAAATTAAAATGAAAGACATAAATACCCATAAAATAATTATTGCAAAAACCGCATTAATAATATTTCTTTCCGTAACTGCATATGCGGCTCAATGGAGCAGGGAAACCGATATATGGATTGAAGAACTTTCCCGGCTCTACAACGTCCCTCCTCCTCTTACGCGAAGCGTTATAAAGGTGGAATCTAATTTCAGCTACTGTGTATCTCCCAGGGGAGCGGTTGGATTCATGCAGCTTATGCCTGCAACCGCAGAATACATTGGGATTACTGACATATGGGATCCACTTGAAAACCTTAAAGGGGGGATACTGTATTTGAGTATGCTGCTGGAGAAATACGATGGAAATATTCCTCTTGCCCTTGCCGCATACAATGCGGGCCCAACAGCTGTAAGCAGAAATGACGGAATCCCCCCGTATAGAGAAACAAGAAACTTTATATTAAGAGTATTAAGGCATTACGACCGCTATTCCGAGGAAGAATATATTTTAATACCCCTGCCGTAAATAAATATTTGATAATTCATACTTATAATGTTATTATAAATTCATGTTTAAAAACATAATAGAAAAAATATTCGGTTCTTCGTCGAGTAGAGAGATAAAAAGTCTCCAGCCTATAGTTGACAGGGTTAACGAGCTGGAGAAAGAAATAAAGGAGCTTTCCGATGAAGAAATAAAGGGAAAGCTTGAAGAATTTAAAAATCGCCACAGTGGGGGTGAAACACTTGAAGAACTGATGCCTGAAGCATTTGCCGTTGCAAGAGAAGCAAGCCGCAGAAATGTGGGAATGAGGCACTTTGATGTGCAGTTAATAGGCGGAGCGGTCCTTTTTCAGGGAAAAATCGCGGAAATGGCAACCGGAGAGGGTAAGACGCTTGTTGCCATTCTACCTGTATACCTTCAATCAATTGCCGAAAGAAATATTCATGTTGTAACGGTCAATGACTACCTGGCCATGAGGGACGCTGAGTGGATGCGGCCGGCTTACAGGGCGCTGGGGCTTACAGTAGGTTTTGTACAAAGCGACATGAAACCCCCGGAAAGAAAGAAGGCATACGCATGCGATGTTGTTTATGTTACAAACAATGAAATAGGATTTGACTACCTGAGGGATAATATGGCAATAAGGCCCGAACAGCAGGTGCAGGGTGAACTCGAGTATGCAATTATTGACGAGGTTGACAGCGTCCTCATAGACGAAGCGCGGACACCCCTAATAATTTCCGGCCCCGCAGAGAAGTCTTCTGACAAGTATTACAAAGCCGACAGGGTAATACCTTTCCTCAAAATGAAAGAGTTCAATAATTATGAAGAAGAACAGCAGTATAAAGAAAAGGTTAAAAAAACAATAGGGAAAGAAGATGTAGATGAGGGGCAGTTGATGGAGGCCCTTGACAGGGATGGTTTTCACGGAAAACTGGTTCATAAAGATAAGTCTGTATCTTTTACAACCAGCGGGCAGAAAAAAATTGAGGAGCTTTTGGGAATCAAGATGTTCACCAAAGAAAACGAATACAAAACTCTTGATACCGGGGAATGGATGCACCATATAAACCAGGCGCTGAAAGCCCATAAATTTTTCAAGAAAGACGTCCATTACATCATAAAAGAAGGTCAGGTGGTAATTGTTGATGAATTTACCGGGCGGCTGATGCCCGGAAGAAGGTGGTCGGACGGCCTTCACCAGGCAGTTGAAGCAAAAGAAAAATTAAAAATAAAAAGAGAAAACCAGACCCTTGCTTCAGTTACATTTCAGAATTTTTTTAATTTATACGATAAATTATCCGGAATGACAGGTACCGCAATGACCGAACAGTCGGAATTCCATAAAATATACGACCTTTTAGTTGTGGAAATCCCCACCAACAGGGAGCTTCAGAGAACAGAGGCGCCGGATGCCATATACATGACGGAAAAAGAAAAGTTTAACGCAGTTGTTGAAGCGATAAAAGAACTCAACGAAAAGGGCAGTCCGGTTCTTGTTGGTTCCCGCTCTATCGATGTAAGCGAGCGCATAGGCAACATGCTTCGCAAAAGAGGGATTAAACACACGGTTTTAAATGCCAAGTATCACATGAGGGAAGCAGAAATAATTGCTCAGGCAGGGCGCCTGAAAGCCGTTACGATATCAACAAATATGGCTGGCCGCGGAACTGATATAATACTTGGAGGAAACCCCGGATATCTTGCAAGGCAGGAGATGGAGAGGGAGGATTTTGAACGGGAACTCATAGTAAAGGCGGCGGAAAAAACCCCTCCTGAAAACAAGGAAGAAGAAGAAGCAAAAAAGGTTTATCAGAAATACTATGAAAGATTTAAAGAGCAGACCGACAGGGAACAGAAAAAGGTCATTGAAAAGGGCGGACTTCATGTAATTGGAACCGAACGACATGAATCCCGCAGAATAGATAATCAGTTACGAGGAAGGGCAGGCAGACAGGGAGATCCCGGTTTCTCTAAATTTTTTGTATCTCTTGAAGATGAGTTAATGAAGCTTTTCGGCGGCGACAGGATTATGACAATAATGAATAAAATTGGGGGTCACACAGAAGGGGAGAAGATGGAGCATGCTCTCATCACAAGATCCATCGAAAAGGCCCAGAAGCTCGTTGAAGCAATGAATTTTGATATTCGAAAACAGCTTCTCGATTACGATAATGTAATGGACAAACAGCGAAGAACAATATATACGCATAGAAACAGAATATTGCGCGGCGAAGACATAAAAGAAGAAATAATGGGCTTTATTGAAGATTATGTTGATATACTTCTTGAAGAAAACATCCCATTAAAAACACGCGCCGAGGAGTGGGACACGGAAAAACTGGAATCAGAGCTCATTACCGGGCTCGGAATCAACATAAAAATTAATTCAGATGATTTTCTGTATTCCGGAAGAGACGGATTAAGAAGTTTCCTGGAAGATAATTTAAAGGAATCATACGAAAAAAGAAAAGAAGACCTGGGAAAGGATAAATTTGCGGAAATGGAGAGGATGCTCCTGCTCCAGGTAATTGACCACAGGTGGAAAGAACATCTTTATGATTTGGACCAGGTTAAAGAATCGGTGCGTTTAAGCAGTTTTGCTCAAAAAGACCCTTTAGTTGAATACAAACGCGAGTCATTTATGGCGTTTGAGCAGCTTATGGACAGTATAAAGAGGGAAGTCATCAGGTATTTGTTCAGGGCTTCAGCTCAAATAATAAGCTCAAAACTTAAAGGCTACGGCACACGGCAGAGGGCTGAAAAACCTGATGCGGAAATTCCCAAGGAATCCCTGCAATCCGCGATTCCAACCAGAGCGGGAAGAGGGGGGCAGCCTTCAAAAACTAAGGTTCAGCAGAGAGTGGTCAAAGAAAAAGTAGGCAGAAATGACCCCTGCCCCTGCGGAAGCGGGAGGAAATATAAACACTGCTGCGGCGGATAAAAGAAAAATTGCTAGTTTTACTGTCCGGAATATTATATGCCCTGGTCTTTCCGAAATTCAATCTGTTTCCACTTATATTCGTTTTTCTCATTCCTTTATTTATTTTCGTATCAAAAAACGGATTAAAAAACAGAAAATCAGTTTTTTTCTATTCGTGGGCGGCGGGAACCTTATGCAACATCATCATGCTGTACTGGATTTATTACCCCCTCTATCTAAGCGGAGCGGGGGCCATCGGATCTACAGCCGGTGTCTTTTTCCTCTCTCTTTATTTAGGGATATACTGGGCTCTTTTTGCCCTGTTCGCAAACTATCTCCTGCACTCTAAAATCCGCTTTCTTTTATTTTTAATCCCCGCCTCATGGGTAATTCTAGAATATGTAAAAGCTCACCTTCTTACCGGATTTCCCTGGCTTAACGCAGGCTATTCTCTCTGGAGAACCCCGGGGTTAATACAGATTACCGAGATAACCGGAGTATACGGCCTTAGTTTTTTTGTTGTCTTAATAAATACTTCTCTGGCTCTATCGGTAATACGCAAAAAAGTAAATACGGTTGTTCCGGCGGCAGCGGCATTTATCGTTATTATCATTTTCCCCTATTTTTCAAGCGATACAGCAACAGGAGAGGAGCCCTATACTGTAAGTATTCTTCAGGGAAATATTTCGCAGTATGAAAAATGGGACGCTGCCTATGAGGAAATGATTCTGGATACATATGAAAAACTGCACAAAGAAGCGATTGCCAAAGGTCCCGACATAATTGTATGGCCGGAGACCTCGCTGCCGGGCACACTGAATATAGAACCTACACTAAAGGATTACATTTATCGCCTGTCTGAAAAATCCGGAGCATGGGAAATCGTAGGGAGCGTAGAAAAACAGGCAGGAAAAACATACAACAGCGCCTATGTTGTTTCAGAAGGGGCTATATCCGCCCCCTACAGAAAAGTACATTTAACGCCGTTTGGTGAATTCATACCTTTAAGGTCTTTTTTCTCCCTGTTCATAAGTGTTGTGGGGGAATTTGGAGATTTCAACCGCGGGACGGAATTTAATCCGCTGAAAACCGGGGAATTTAAAGTTGCAACCGCCATATGTTTTGAAAGCATCTTCCCCTATATTGGAAGAAATTTTTTCAATGAAGGCGCTGAGCTATATGTGAATATTACCAATGACGGCTGGTTTCTGGATTCCGCGGGACCAAAACAGCATTTCATTCATTCCGTCTTCAGGGCAGTAGAAAACAGAACATATGTGGTGCGCGCCGCAAACACCGGCATTTCAGGTATAATAGCCCCAGACGGAAGAATAATTCAAAAAACAGCTTTAATGGAAGAAGAGGTTTTAACCGGCAAGGTTTTCAGATCTAAAACCGACACCTTTTATTCTTTATATGGTGATGTTTTTGTTTATTTATGTATAATTATGGTATTTATAATAATGGCGAAAAGCGAAATAAGAAGGAGAAAAAATGTTTGAAGAATACAAGGAAAAGCATAAGATATTACGAGATAAAATTAAAGACATAAGGGGGTTTCTTTGAGATTTCCGAAAAAAGGAAAAAAGCCGAGAAATTAAAAAAAGAGTCACTTCAGAGTGGTTTCTGGGATAATAATGAAAAAGCGCGGAAGACCATGGAAAAGTTATCCCGGGTGGAATCTGACATAAAAAACCACCGTGAACTTAAAGAAAAAGAAAGTGAAATAGAAACCCTTATTGAGCTTGCAGAAGAAGAGGATGCGCCTGAGCTTGAAAAAGAGATAAAAAAATTAATAAAGGATTTAAGCAGACGTATAGAAAAGATATCCTTCCATCTTAAGCTTTCCGGCGAGCATGACATAAACAGCGCTATTATAACACTGACCGCCGGAGCCGGCGGAACCGAGGCCTGCGACTGGGTGGACATGCTCACCAGGATGTATAGAATGTGGGCCTCAAATAATGATTATAAAACCGAGGTTGTCGAACTTGTCCCGGGTGATGAAGCGGGAATAAAAAGGATTACATTCATCATATCCGGAGAATACGCCTATGGCTATCTAAAAGGGGAGTCGGGAGTGCACCGACTTGTCAGAGTTTCCCCATTTGATTCCTCAAGCAGGAGGCATACCTCATTTGCGGCCTGTGATGTGATACCAAAAATAGAAAAGGAAATAGAGGTTGAAATAAATGAAAATGACCTCAGGATAGACACCTACAGGGCTTCCGGGCACGGGGGTCAGCACGTAAATAAAACAGATTCGGCTGTGAGAATCACCCATAATCCCACAGGGATAGTGGTTCAATGCCAGGAGTCTCCCTCTCAGCACACAAATAAAAAAACAGCAATGCAAATACTCCGGGCGAGGCTATATGAATATGAGCGGGACAAACAGAGAGAGGCCACACAGCGCCGGTATGACGAAAAAGGGGAAATAGGGTGGGGTAATCAGATTCGCTCATATGTTTTCATGCCTTACCAAATGGTAAGGGATCATAGAACAGGAGTGAAGGTTTCCAATGTGGACGCGGTTATGAGCGGTGAAATACACCCTTTTATTGAAGCATACCTTGAAAAACACGTGTAGTTGATTTCAAGCTGCAAAAAGAAAAGCCCGCTTCACTAAATCTCTAATGAAGCGGGCTTAAGGTTTAAAAGAAGACTTTAAAAAGCCTTAAAATATCACTTTCACTGCCAGGGCCGTATTTGCCCCGTCCAGATTAGGTATATCATCACCGTTTACCGTAAGTCCGTCTGTGTTCATAAACCTGGCTGAAAGCGATGCCACAAGCGAACCCGAGATTTTCTCTCCCTCTTCACTGTAAATAACCACTTCTCCTATTATATCAACAAGTGAAGTCGTAACCTGGCTTCCGGCAATATTTGCAGTAGCCGAACCCAAACCTATTCCTACATTCACTCTGTTGATTACCTCATGGTGAACCCTTAACCCGTTATGCGTCAAGTTGCCTATTTCACCGTCATAATCCAGATTGGTCTGCTCATTTATAACTCCAAGTCTCAGACCTTCATCAAGCATCCATTCAAGAGAGGTTGTTCTTCCGTGAGAGGTAGAGAATCCGCTGTCCGAGGGTGTCAGGAAATTCACACCGTATGAGAAGCCTATGCTGTCAGCTGAAGCATGTATGCCCGAAGCTATTAAAATTCCAAATACAAACAATAATAATTTTTTCATTTTTTACTCCTTTAAGTATTTATCTTTTCCGGCTAATTTAGAATCCAATATTAATCCCTGCGCTCATGCTGAGGTTGTTGAAATTAGTCAGCGGGTCAATTCTTTTATGGTCGGCGGGATCCTCAAAGGAATCTTTTGTTTCGCCTAAAGAATATATGTCGGGCAGGCTTATATTTCGATACGCCGCCGAGGCGAAGAATGATACAACCAGGGTCTCGGTTTCCTGGACAACCAGCATCACATCGGCAATTAAACCAAGTGAAGGAAAGGATCCGTCAATTTCTTCAATCTCTTCTCCCCATCCTTGAGTGTCAGTTGCTGGAGGGCTGTCACTGCCGGTTTCCCTTAGAGTATGGTCGCTGTTTGAAAAGCGCGCCGAACCAAGTTCTATTCCGGCCCTCATGCTTACCGCCTCAAAGGGAAGGGTATGCTTGAACCTCAACCCCGAAAAGGATAAATCCCCCGTGTTTATTAAAGTGAGATCTATGTCGTCTGCTGTAACGTCCTCTCCGGTATAAGAGTTTTCTCCTCTTATTGTGGTCTCATCCCTGAAAATACCCACCTGCAAGTCAGGGGTTACATCAACCGTTACAGCAAATGACTGAATTGAACGCATTTCGTAATCATTCAGCGGCATGATAAAGCCTCCGCTGTATTCAAATCCAAGACCTGATCTGCTTCCCGCCTGCGCAATATGCGTCAAGGCAAAAAAGAACACTAAACTCAAACCTAAAAATTTTTTCATTTCTTTCTCCTTACCATTACTTCCTTTTCCGGCTACCATGATTTTACATATAAGCGAATTTAAGATCTACTATTTATATTTAAGTAAAAAATAAAATATGTGTCAAATTTTAATATTTTTACTTTTTTATTTACTCAGGGAAGTTGAAAAAGAGCCGAATTTTTTATATATTGAAACTATGAAATTTCTGATTAAACTTATTATATTTCAATTTGCGATTTTTTCTTTCACTATATCTTTCTGTTTTGCCGTTCAACTCGATATCGGAGAAGATATCAATTTTGAATACAGGTTTGCCGAAAGAGGGGGTGAGACTGTTAAATCAGAGCTGCGTCAAAATATTAAGTTTTACCTGACCGGATATCTCCGCGATGACATTGAAATAGGAGCAAAGATAAGATCTGCTGGTACTGTAAATTCCACTAATACAGTTGTTTTTTACGAAGGACAAAAACTTGACAACCTTTCTCCGTTTTTTGAACATGCATACGTCAGAATCCATAACTATTATGATCTTCCCGTATCCATTTCTTTAGGCATAATGCCTTTTAAGTGGGCTGACGGGGTGCTGATAAATGATAGAGAAACCGGGTTGCCGGCGGCCTTGATTGAAGCCAGGGATATCTATTTTGATATCAGCGCTGATGCTTTCTACTCTTTTTCTAGAGATTCCACCAGAAATATTTCCGATATAGAGGGATATGGATTCAGAGCTTTCAGAGATTTCGGTATTTATAATTTAGAGCTCAATTTCCTTCATGAAGATTATTTTTCTACGGATTCTGTCCGTCGCAACGTTTACGGCGGCAGTTTTTCTCGTGAGCTTTCGAGGGGTCTTGAATTTTCTCTTTTCGGTTTCTTAATGGATGGTGAGAAGGGCGATGAGTCTTTTACAGCAGATGCATTTGGCGCCAATGGCCACTTCCAGGGTGAAATAGATCCTCTGGGAAGTGGGGGAGCCTGGATAAATTACGCTGTTGCTTCCGGCAATTTAGATGATGACGAGATGGGGTTTTCACCTCTTCTTGCCGGGGTTGATTCAAGCTTCATATGTGAATTTTACGGTGGTCACAGAGAACATATGCGCATTGACGGTGCGGTTGATGAGAGTTTAACTCTTTCTAACTCAATTGCTAATCTTTCAATGCTTCGTACCGGCCTTTACGCTGATATCCTGGATGATTTAACTGTTCATATGGTCCGTTCAACATTTAAAAGGCATACACCGGATGTTCCAATTGGCGGCTCAATTACTTTTGGCTGTGTTTATAATTACAGCTTTCTTGAATTTGAGCTAAATTATACAATTTTTTCTCCGGAAGAAGAATATGATTATTACACCTCGGATGAAAACACCACGTTTATCAATACTTACCTTAGAGCGAGGTTTTAAGGGCTTATTTTTTATCTTTGGATAGCATCACTCCTGCTGTTTATATTTTTGGCTTATTCAGGCAATTACTCCGTAAAAAATTATCTTAAAAATGGAAAAATTATCGCATTTATTCTTTATATCTTTTTTTTACTATTGTTTGTACTTAACATTATTTCCTTAATGAAAAATGTGATAAGCCTAATTGAATTTACATCCTGATTACACAAATATTTTCTAACCTTATATAAACATACTCAATAACTTAAACTTATAATACAAATTAAAAATTTTATGAATGACAAAAAGTACAGGGCTGTAACTTATTATAAAAAATTTACCCTCAGAGGCGTCCGATAATGGTTCTTATGTTAACTTTTGAGCAAAAACACCGCTTCACAATGAACTTTAACTATGTCGCAATATGCTCTCTTATTTTTTATATATGAATCTATCACTATAAACCACTTAAGGTTTAAGGGGTGGGTGTTGCTGGTTAAAAATAACTTATTAAAAGTCAACACCCTTAAAAATATTTTTCTTTCAAATTAACCAGCCGGATAAATACATGGTTTGATTTGACAATACCCCATATGATTCGTATGTTTAAATTAGGGTTAATTGATTTGTTTGATTTGCCGGGAGATTTCCCCCGGCTTGGTAAAAAAGGAGAATTATATGAAAACAGAAAGAAAAAGATGCAGAACCATTCAGGTTTTCATCCTGTCGTTATCTGTAATAGTTGCAGCCGGAATCTTTTCGCCTTCAGTAAGTTCGGACTTAAATGTCGGAGTTATTGAAAGCGATCGAATCCTGGAGGTTCATCCTGCATTCAGAGACGCGCAGCAGGAGTACCAGGCTGAAGTGCAGCAGATGCAGCAGCAGCTTGAAGGTATGGAGGAAGATGAACAGATGATGGCGCAGCAGATGCTTCAGCAGCAGCTGCAGGAAGTGGGCGCCCGTCTCCAGACTGAGGCTCTTGACGCATTAAGAGAAGATGTAACCAAAATCGCAGAAGAAAAAGGATATGACTATGTCTTCGACAGTAATGTTATCTTTTACGGCGGGATGGATATAACTGACGAAATAATTGAGGCATTGGATATTGAGACACCTGAGGAAGAGGGAATTCCCGGAGACTTGATGATTGAATAACTTCCTTGACAAAGTCATGTTGTAAATTGTATTATCACAATGATTAAGGAAGTGGAATAAAGGAGAAAATTATTATTAAAAAAAGAAATTTAGCATTTGTAATTTCAGCTCTGGCCTTGATTTTGTTATCCGGATGCGGTGAGGTTGAAGAAGCCCCCTACGAAGCTCCGGAAGGCGAAATGGCCCCTATGGAGGGAGCGGAAATGGAAACGGACCTTACGGAAGATGAGTACATTGAAATAGTTGCGCGCATGCAGCAGGTACAGACAAAATATCAGGATGAATTCAGCGCCGCGCTTGAAGAAGGAGACACAGCAGAGGTTGAAAGAATTCAGAATCTGTTTCAGGAAGAGTCCGATGACATACTCGATGACATGAATATTTCAATTCAGGATGTTACAGCGTTCGAAAGCCAAAATCCCGGTTTCCTGGAAGACCCCCAGGTGCAGCAGAGGGTAATGGAAAAAATAGAAGAAATAGAATAAAAACACAGTAGTTTGCATATACGGCAGGAAGCTTTTTACGTAAAAGGTTTCCTGCCGTTTTTTTTAAATTTTTCTAAGTCCCGTATTTCTTGCAATATTAAAAGCAATATTGGATCTGTTCATTGTGTAAAGATGAATTCCACTAACCCCCTGATTAATTAAATCCTGAATCTGCTTTGAGGCATAATCAATACCCGCCCTGTACATTTCATTGTCATCTTCACCATACCTTCTTATAATATTTTGCAGTTTTTTTGGAATGGATGCTCCGGATATGGAGACCATCTTTTTAACCAGAGAAGCCTTGAAAACAGGCATAATTCCCGCAGAAATCGGCGCTGATATATTTTGAGATGACATCTGATCCCGGAAACTGTAAAAATGTTCGTTATTGAAGAAAAGCTGAGTTATAATAAAGTCAGCCCCGGTTTGCACTTTAACCTTATGATAATTTATATCCTCCTGCCTGTTTCGGGATTCAGGATGAACCTCCGGATACCCGGCTACCCCTATGGAAAAATCCCCCTTTTTCTTTATGAAGTTAATAAGGTCGGTGGCATGACAAAAATCCGTCACAACCTCTTCTCTTTCTAATTCTGACGGAATATCCCCCCGCAGAGCAAGAATATTCTCAACGTTGTTCTGTTTTACTTTTTTCAGAAGCCTTATCATTTTTTCTTTTGTTGAATTAACGCAGGTAAGGTGCATAAGTGATTCAACATCGTATTTATTTTTAACATTGGAGGCTATTTCCAGTGTTCTCTCCCTTGTTCCCCCCCCGGCTCCGTATGTAACGCTTATAAAATCGGGAGCTATTTCTTTTATCTCTTTTATCGTATTATATATGGTTTCAATGTTTTTTTCAGATTTCGGAGGAAATATCTCGCATGAAAAAACAACATCTTCAACCGAATTACGCTTTTTATATAGTTCTGATATTTTCATTTTTTATAATCCTTTCTGTTTTAGAGTTAAATAGAAGAACCTTTTCAGGTTCTATTTTAATATTGGTTTTGATTTTTTCCAGAAGCCCTTTTTTATCTTTTGCCACTCTCATCCTTACGGGGTAACCGTCGACATTGAGATATAAAACTGTGTCCGGTCCCGAAACCTCTTTAACCTCGATATTGCCCTCTATGTCATCATTGTTGCTTGAAATATGTATATCTTCAGGCCTGACTGCGGCGGTGACATTTTCAGTATTATCCGGAAGTTCGGTTCCTTTTTCAAATAACTGCAGCTCTTTTCCAAGAATATTCACTGCCCCCTTTTCCGGTTTATATTTTGTTTTAAAAAGGTTTATTTCAGGAAACCCTATAAATTTAGCCACAAATAAATTTACGGGACTGCTATATATCTCTTCCGGTGTTCCTATCTGATGAATATTTCCATCTCTAAGCACTGCAATTCTGTCACCCAGGGTCATTGCTTCGTTTTGGTCATGGGTTACATATAAAGTTGTTATATTCATTTCCTTGTGTATTTTTATAAGCTCCATTCTAAGGTGCTGTCTCAGTTTAGCGTCAAGGTTAGAAAGGGGCTCATCCAGCAGAAAAATTTCAGGTTTCCTTACCAGCGCCCTTCCAACCGCCACCCTCTGCTGCTGCCCTCCGGAAAGTTTTACGGCCTTTTTATCCAAAAGATTTTTTATTTTAAGCATAGAAGCAATCTTTTCCACAGTATCTTTTGTTTTTGTTTTAGATATTTTACGCATTTTAAGCGGAAAAGTGAGATTGCCTCGAACACTCATATTAGGATAAAGAGCATAGTTTTGAAATACAAGCGCTGTATTTCTTTCCTGCACAGAAATGTCACCTAAATTTTTGTCGTTAAAAAAAACTCCCCCTTCATCAGGTTTTTCCAACCCCGCAATAAGTCTGAGTATCGTAGTTTTACCGCAACCGGAGGGGCCCAATAGAACAAAAAACTCTCCGCTTTCAACAGAAAAATCAATATTTTTACATGCTATTGTAGATTTAAAGCTTTTTTTCAGGTTTTTTATTTTAAGCATCAGCCTTTTATTCCTCCGAGAGAAATCCCCTGTATAAGCTTTTTATGTCCAATCACAAAGAGAATAAATGTTGGCACGGTGACAATTACTACCGCAGCCATAAGGCGAACATAATCTGTCGCAAACTGCTCCTGAAATACGCTTAATCCCAGCTGGACATTCCGCATTTCTGTTGAATGAGTAAAAATTAGCCACCTGAAAAGATCATTCCACTCGGCCACAAAAGTAAAGATAAAAAGCGTTCCGGCAGCCGGCAGAGCCTGCGGAAAAACAACCCTCCATAGAGTGGACCATCTGGATGCTCCGTCAATAGCCGCTGCTTCTTCCAGCTGCCACGGCACTTTTTTGAAAAACTGGCGAAACAGGTAAATCCCGAAGCCGTTGGCGAGCATGGGTATTATCAGTCCCCTGTATGTATTTATCCATCCGAATCTTGCCAGCATAACAAAAAGAGGTACAACAAGCATATGGTAAGGAATTATGAGCGTAGCCAGCACTGTCATGAAAACTATTTTTTTTCCTTTAAATTCCATCCTGGCAAGCGCATAACCGGCAAGGGCGGATGTAAAAATCTGCCCCAGCGTTACGCTTACGCCAACGACAAAAGAATTTAAAAACTGCCGGGGGAAATTTGACGCTCTCCAGGCAGAAATATAGTTTTCCCAGCGAAATCTACTCAGTATAAGGGTGTGTTCTCTGAGGACCTCTACAGGTCCCCTTAAAGATGTAACAATTATCCATACAAAAGGCATTAAGAAAAGAGTGCTGATTAACGCAAGCAGCAGGTGTTTAAATATTGTTGAAGCTTTCATTCCTCAGGCTTTCTCCCCCATATAGTTTAGATACAAATAAGTTACTGCCATAACTATAAGAAATAATATCATTGTTACAGCTGCCGCCATGCCTATGTTAAACTCTGCAAATGCTGTTTCGTATATATGATATACCAGGGTGGTTGTTCTACTCATCGGCCCGCCGCGTGTCATTACATATATCTGGTCAAAGTCCCTGAAAGCAAAAATAAGATTAATTACAAGAACGAATGAAGTCGTAGGAAGGAGATTCGGCCATGTTACATAACGAAATTGCCCCGACGCCTTTGCGCCGTCTATCATGGCGGCTTCATAAAGCTGTTCGGGTATCACCTGCAGCCCCGCGAAAAAAATAACCATGTTATAACCTATTCTCTGCCATAATGTTACTATAATTACGGATATCAATGCGGTATCCGGATTGCCCAGCCAGTTAATCTGGGAAATCCCTATCCGGGAAAGAAGATGGTTAAGAATTCCGCTTCTGTAATCATATATCCATAGCCAGATGACGCCGCTTGCCGCAAGCGATACTATCACAGGCATAAAAATTGAGGTTCTGTAAATTGAATAGGTTCTCAGTTTGCCCTTTAATTGTACAGCAATAAAAAGTGCGATTGCCATCCCGGCGGGAACAACACCGGCCACATACAAAACAGTGTTTTTCAAAGCATTGTATAAAGCAGGGTCCTTAAACATCTCAGAGTAATTTTCCAGTCCCGCAAATGAAATTGCGCCGGAAAGCATATCCCACCGGAAAAAAGATAATACAAGAAGAAATAAAACCGGCAGGACAATAAAAAATGCTAGAAAAAAAACACCCGGGGTAAGATAAAGAAAAGGCTCATACGATTTTCGCCTCAAAGAAGGTCCTCCGAATCCTCCGCGGCCTGATTTAAGGCCTCTTCGGGCGTTTTTCTGCGGTATAAAGCGTTTTCCAGCGCCCTGCCCAGGCGCTCGGAAATTCTTGAGTATTCCTTTACCGGAGGCCTCGATTTTCCAAACTCCATCGAATACACAAAAGTTTTTATAAACGGATTTTCTTCAAGAAATCTACGGTATTTCTCAGATTCAGCCGCTTTTCTGTTCACAGGGAGATACCCTGTATTCATTGCCCATTCAGCCTGAAATTCTTCAGACATAATGAATTTTGCAAATTCCCAGGAAGCTTCTTCCTTTTCTGGCGTAGATCTGAATATAAAAAGATTTTCTCCTCCAATGTTTGTCGCCTTTTTCTCATTTTCCGGCAGCGGAAAAGAACCATAGTTTATCTCATCCTGTTCTTTGAGTTCGGGGTAATTCCAAGGTCCGTTTATCATCATTGAAACCTTCCCCGCTATAAAAGGCTCAATTTTATATCCGGCGTTCCTTTCAGAAAATACGGCGCTCTCATCTTCGTAAACAAGTTTTTTCCAGAACTTTAATGCCTCAACACCGGGCCTTCCGTTAAATCCGGGCTCCTTCATATTATCGGAGAGAAACTCCCCCCCTGCCTGCCATAAAAAATTCTGCCAGGTCCATACAGTCCATTCCTGGGTTCCCAGCGGAATGAGCATCCCGAAAGAATCCTCCCCTTTTTCCCTGAAATGCCGGGTAAGTTTCCGGGCCGTCTGACGCAGCTCTTTCCAGGATTGAGGATATCGCTCTATCCCTGCTTCGGAAAAGTGCTCTTTGTTGTAATAAAATGCAAGGCAGTTTGTTTCAAATGGAACGGTGTATATTCTCCCATCATATCGGCCGGATTCCAGTATTCCTTCATAGATATCTTCAGGGTTGAACTCCGTATCGTTCTCTATAAATTTTTCTGCGGGATATAGTTTTCCGCTCTCGGCCATTCTCCCGGTGTATACCGGCGCAAACCAGAGCAGCTCCGGCTGCCTGTCCGCGCTTAATGCCGTCATTATGCTGGGCATAGCGCTGTCCTGGGCTCCAATATTTTCCAAAATTATATTTATATGAGGGTTTCTTTCTTCAAAAGTCTTAATTTTTTCTTCTAAAAGCAAATTGTTTTCCGGGCTTTCTATACCATGCCAGAATCTCAGCTCAGTAATTTCATCATCTGCATACCTTTCTCTTTCTGCGCAACTGCTTATTGTTAGGGCCGTTAAGAATAAAATAAACACCTTAAACCCTGAATGAACTTTATTAAAAGACATGAACACACCTCCTAAGCCTCAGATACCACCTCTTTATTCAACAGCATAACTTTTTAATCCGTCATCAACTGATCCCGCAAGAAGATTGTATATGCCCTCATCTACCTGGTGCCACTCTACAAAAACATTAACTCCTTGAAGATTTTTACTTGTAATTATATTACCGTATATGTCATATATCTGAACATTTCCGTTAAGGGTGCCTAAAGCAAACCATTCTTTTGCCGGATGAATACTGCAGCTAGAAATTTTTGAAGACCCCGCAGGCCCCAGTATTGATTCCCATACGGAATTTCCCTTCCGGTCAACAACACCAATTATCTCTTCGCCCGCCTCACTGCCGGAAATCATAATGTATTCATCATTAAGAATTTTAACATATTCTGCATTTACGCTTGTTTTTTTCGTATCTATAAGGTTTCCATCGTAATCAACAAAAAAAAGCTTATTTGTTCCGTTTACAGCTATTATATAATCATCCCCGCTGTCGCTGCTTAGTGCATTTTCAATTGAGCTGCTCACAAACAATTCATTTTTCTTATTGTTGATTTTGATAAGGCTTCGGGAACCATTTGTTGATAAAAGAGTATTCCCCCTGTCTGTTTTGGATATGGAGTTTATTCCCAGTGGAACAGAATATCTCCATTTTATTTCTCCGCCCACCTTATATGCGGTGAGATTTCTCCCCTGATGATTATATCCTAAAAAAACTTCATCATCGAATATAATATTTCTTATATTATCATCCGTGCGGATTATATTTATTATTCGACCGGTATTGCTTATAAGATAAATTTCTCCGGCTGGATTTACCGCAGCAATCATCTTTTTATCCGAGACATTAACCCCGGAAGCTTTTATATCCAGCCTCCATTGGGGAGCAAGCCTTCCTTCTGAAATTTCTGATTTTTTCATCCGGGCTATATATTTTATATCCTCTTCTATTTTCGTGCCGACACCTTCAAAATACCCTGAATATATTTGTTCAATAATTCCTTTTTCAGATATCATTATTACAACAGGTGTATTCTCTACTGAATATAGCTCAAATATTTTGTTTTCCTTATCATAAGTTACCGGAAAAGATATGTTTTTATTAAGCTCTTCAAGCAGCTCCTCCTTATTTCTTTTTTTCTCATCCTTAAATATTCCAAGAAGGCTTACCCTGTTTTTTCTGTACTGATTATCCAAATATCCGGCCAATTCAATATCTTCCTCAGAAAAACAATCCATAAAGAAAAGCACTGAAGCCCTTTCATTTTTTTCAGAAAAGACCTCTTTTTTTCCAGTTTTATAGTTAACAAACTGGAAATCCTTATATTTTTTACCAAGATTCAGGTATTCTTTGTGTTCGCCCGGACCATAAACATCAGAAGCTCTGACCGCATCTTCAGGTGGTTCGAAAGAAAAATACTCATCTTCGTATGAGGGGTTTTTGGTTATATCATAATATGTCTCGGTATAATTAATATTTAACCCTATCTTTCCCTCAGGATGGATTCCATAAACAGGATAATCTGATTTCATTTTCATCCGGATTTTCTTAAAAAGGTATGAATCTTTGGATATCCATAGAAAGTATTCTGCTTCCGGTTTCTTACTGGAAATCTTATAGCAGTTTACTCCGTCAATAATTTCATTTCCTTTCATCCTGTTCTCTGATTTTTTGTGTTTTCTGTTAAGAATATTAAAAAGCAGAAACCTCTTAATACCCATAGATTCAAAATCATCAGGGTCCGCGTGCAGAAATTTGACTGCATCTGAAGGAGACGAATGAAAAGAATATCTTTTAAGTGTGGGCATATATGTCCACATTCCATATGCGTTTGAAATTATGCTTTTTCCGTAAAACCCCTCAGTATTAAGTATTTTGAATTTATTAGGAAACACGATATTTATTTCGGAAATATAAGAAAGCCTGTTGGGAATGTTGTCAGATACAATAGTTATGTCTGTTTTTACGCTGCATGAAAAACTGGAAAGCTGCATATACTTCTCTGCGCTCTTTTCAAGAATTTCGGAAGCCGAGTAAGATTTTGCAATTGAGTTCCCGGTTGAAATAGCGATAGCCAGAATTGCGCACACAAGCACATATGCTAATATTCTGTTGCTTTTTTGCATTTATCCCCCTTCTTATACGGATGTTTTACATTAACGACTTTACTTACAATATCTGCATTTGCAATAACTGATTCTGTAGCGCCCCTGCCGGTTAAAAGAAGTTCTGTATTCTCCGGCTTTTCATCTATAAGCTTAAGCAGCTCTTCCTCTTTTAAATATTTATCTCTTACCGAAACAAGTATCTCATCCATAATTATATAATCGTAATTCCCACTATGGAAAGCTTTCAAAACAAACTCGATTCCTTTACGTGTCTGTATTGAAACCCTTTCTTTTAGCTTTTTTTTTCTTTTATTTACCGGGTATTGAGATGAAAAATATTCAACTGTAACACCTATTTTCTTAAGAGAATTCTCCTCTCCGGAAATATTCGGTTTCTTATTAAAAAACATGAAAAGAACATTTCTATTATGCCCTGCCGCCCTCGCGGCCTGCCCTACTGCGGCGGTCGTCTTTCCTTTCCCGTTACCCGTATACACATGAACCGGACGCCTGTTTTCATTTCTGGGTTTCAAAATAATAACTTCTGTTGGCCATATTCAGACACTTTATCAATTCCTCCCATTCCTCAAAACTCAACAAATAGCTTGTAGAAACCTCATAAGTTGATATTACTACTTCAACATGGTCTTCTCTCATTACGGAGTTTAACGTTAAACTCTCTCCGATATGAGTTTCTTCTAATATTTGTTTTTCCATATTTTTTCTCCGTTTAACCTATACATTGATTTTAATATATTTATTAATATACTTTTTTTACATTATAACTAAAAATTTAATAAATTAAACCATGAATGAAAAAACAATAAAAAAGTTACAATCTATTGTCGGAAAAAGCTCTTTACTGACAGAAAAAGAAGAGTTGCACCCGTATTCTACGGACGAAACCCCTGATGTTTTTTTTATGCCAGAAGCTGTGGTAAAACCCGAAAACAGATTTCAGATAATCGATATATTAAAATTGGCAAATGCATATAAATTCCCGGTTACAGCAAGAGGCGGCGGAACCGGTCTTACAGGAGGATCGCTGCCGGTAAGTGGCGGTGTAGTAATTTCCTTTGAAAAAATGGATTCTATAATTGATATAGATAATAAAAACCGTATGGCTGTAGTTGAACCCGGATGTAAAAACTCCACTCTGCAGGAGTCACTAAAAAAAGAAGGCTTATTCTATCCCGTAAATCCTGCCTCAATGGATTCATGCACACTTGGTGGAAATGTAGCTGAAGCGTCGGGAGGGGCCAATACTGTAAAATACGGAACAACCCGAAACTATATTTCCGGAATCTCGGCAGTTTCAGGAAATGCCGAATTATGGAAAGCCGGGGGTAAAATAGTTAAAAACGCCACAGATCAGATACTAATGCAGCTAATGTGCGGTTCTGAAGGAACACTCTCTGTATTTACAGATATAACTTTCAGGGCAATAAAAAAACCCGCGGAAAGCATTTGGATAATAGCTCCCTTTAAGGATATATTCAAAATCCCTCTCGCTGCTAGAAAAATCATGAAAATAAGTGACCCTACCATGGTCGAATTGATGGATAAAAACACAATGAGATACTGTGAAAAATATTTAGATACTAAAATACAGTTTTCAGATTTCCATCAGCTTCTTGTTAGATTTGATTCAGACAGCAAGAATTTAATTGAAGAATATGCTGTTAAAGCGGGTGATATTTGTCTTGAATTCGGTTCTCAGGATGTTTTGTCGGCTGACAGCGCGTATCAGCAGAAAAAAATATGGAAAATCAGAAGATCAATCCATGATGCAATAGCTCATCTTGCAGGACCCGTTTTCGAAGAAGATGTCGTGGTTCCTCAATCTGAAGTTTCTGAACTTATAAAAAAAGCATACAGGATAAGCGATAAATACAATATGCCAGTTACCTTGTTCGGACATTTGGGGGATGGCAATATTCATGTTAATTTCTCAAAATCAAAAAACCAGAAATCTTTTGAAAAAAACCCGGTTATAAAAGAGCAGTTATTTGATAAAGTAAAAGAAATCGGCGGCAAGGTTTCGGGAGAGCATGGCATAGGCATAACAAAAAAAACATTCTTCGCAAAAACTATTGACCCGGGGTACCTGAAACTTCTAAAAAAGGTAAAGAAAGACTTTGATCCGAACAATATATTAAATCCGGGCAAACTCGCTTTTTAATATGTTCGCAAAACAACAAATTTCATTTCACCGGAGTTTAATTTAAAATCCCCCTCTATTCTCCTGCTTTTTGGAGTTGAATTTTCTGTGGTGATCTCAAAATCATATTCACCCGGTTCAAGATAAAGATGGTTCATAAAGATTCTTGAGGGCAGCGTGATCCAGCTTCTTGTATCAGCCTGCTCCGTAACTGTTCCGAATATATTAAAAACCGAAGCAAGAATATTTCTGAAAGAACCCTCTTCAGACTCACCCCCCCGTACAGATCTGTAAGTCAGATATTTTGCAGCTGCTCTGGCAACCGCCCTTGCAATAATATTGTTCTTCTCTTCTTCAAAATGATTTTCAACCATCTTATCAACATTTTCAATTAAATCCATATTTAAACTCTTATGCCCCACTCTCAGTTTCATCTCATAACTCTCTGCGTTAAGAACAAGCTCGGGAAGAGCTATTTTAAGATAATAAACATTTTTCAACTCCTCATGTCTATCCCTGTATTCCTGAGGAAGCGATGCTTCGATTCTTCTTTCTTCCTTATATGGCGCAAATCCCGATTCAACAATAAATACAACAGAGCCGTACGAATCCGAAAGTTCCGGCGCCGCCCTGTATTGTGAGGGAATTTCAGAACACCTTGAAAATCCAGTTTCTTTACAAAAAACCCCCAGATCTCTTCTTAATGTTTCCGGAAAAGAAAAATTGTATTTTTCTGAATACTTTTCACTGTATGCCAACCATGCCTTTCTGAATTCAATAAAAGCGCCGGATTCATTTCCTGAGTGCATATGAAGCAGGGCCGTGATATAGTGAAAAAGACCGGCTTTTCTATCAAAAAGAGACAGTTTATGATTCAATCTTCGCACCTCTACAAGGGCCCCCTCGAGCTCCCCCAGGTGAAGGAAATTAAGGAGCTTGTAGTAATTGATAAAAAGATAATCATAATATTCTCCTCTATAGGGCAAAAAATCATCCGAGGTTAGCATTGATGCCGCCTCCCTGGAGATGCTCCTGGTGTACATTTCATCCGAAATCCATTCTGCCCTCTCCAAGAAGTAATTGCTTCGTTCATATTTTCCGGCAAGATGATACAGCATACCGGCTTCCAGATGATATAGAAGCCGGTTTCTGTGCTCTTTTGAAATTTCAGTCTCTTTAAAGTACTCTAATGCATTTTCGGGTGCGCCGGTTTTCAGGCTTGTTTTAACCGGCATCATCCTGCGGTTATATGTTTGAGAACATCCTGCAGATATTATTATTAAAATAAAAGCAGCATACTTTTTGGCACTCATAAAATAAACACCATAAATTATTCTCTTATATATTTTCTTATGCTTTTGTCACCTATCCAAACCTTACGGTTAGTTTCAGTATTGACAAGCTCCAGATTTACCTGATAATACCTGACACTTCTCCTGCCTTCCTGGTCAATAATATCATTTACAGTTCCCTGAAGCATGTAATCAGCGCCCTCTTCCTGCATAAACCTTCTCATGGTTTCTTCTGAAGCGTGTCTTTGCATATCTTCCCGCTCCCTGCGGATCTCCTCTCTGGCTTCTCCCGAGGTTACCACATTAACTTTACCTGAGTTAATAAATGCTCTTTCCAGATCTTTTGTGAATGTTTCTGAAATTATATGTTCGTCTGTTCTGTTGATAACAGTTCCCACTATCACTGTGGGGTTTTCTCCAGTTTCCGTTATATGGTTTTCCAGCCATGGCCGTGACAGACAGTCAGAAATCATTTCTTCTGACACAAGGCGTGAATCAGTGTCATTCCATCTGCCCGACAAATCAATCTCTTCGGTCAACCCCACTCTTTCTACCCTTCTTCCGCAACCGGAAAATGCCAGCACTGCCAGCGCGACGACCAACGCAAGTTTCCTTTTCATAATAATACCTCCTGATATTTTTTCCTTTTTACATACTCTTTTCTGTAAACTCAAAAGTATAAAAGTATAACCCCGACATCCCCTAAAAAGCGAAGAGGGGCCGACGGATAAATTTCCTTATTCTTTTCTGTCCGGCCCAGATAACCCTGTTTGTCTCTATATTCACCAGGTTCATATCCGCCTGGTAATAAACAACCCTTCTTCCGCCTTCTTCATCTACAATGGAACTTAAAATTCCGTTCAGCATAAAATCCGCGCCTGTTTCTTTACCCGGTTTTTTTATGGTTTCTACTGAGGCCCAGCGTTGCATATCCTGCCTTTCATCCCTGATTTCTCGTCTTTGTTCTGCAGATGCGACTATTTCAATTTCCCCGGAGTTTAGCATTGCTCTTTCAATATCTTTTATGAACGTATTTACATTTATATGCTCCATCGTTCTGTTTTGAACTCTTCCAACAATAACCACAGGTTTCCGGGAGTATTTATCCCGGAAATTTCTGTACCATGCGGAAGACAAAACCTCATCGATTATTTTTTCCGAAACAAGCGAAGAATCCTCTTCATTCCATCTCCCCGACAAATCAATCTTTACATCTGACTCCAGCCTTTTTACAGTTTTTGATCCGCATCCGTATAATAAAACCGACACGGAAATGCTCATAAGAAATAAGATAAATAATGACCTATTTCTTTCTTTCATCTCTTAGTTCCTGCAGCCTCTTCTCCCTTTCTTCAAGCTGCCTTTTTCTTTCAATTTGTCTTCTTTTTATAATTTCTTCCCTCTGCTTATGTATTAGTTTTAAACGGGCATCAATATTCTTTTCACGTATTTTTATGTATTTATCTTTCAGCGCATTTAACCTGTTATTTAAATCCCTCCCCTCTTTTTTCAATAACTGTTTGTTTTTTTCGTAATCCTCTATTTTTTCAGAGAGAACTTCTATTTCATTTATTCTATCTTCTGAGCGGAGTTTCTCGTTTAACCGTATGACTTTCATTTCAATTCCCCGCCTTTCTCTAATATTATTATAGTATTTTATCTTAGTTTCAAGATGCTCCCATCTCAGTCTCTGTTTCCCGGTAATCTCACCTGCATATTCAGGGTTTTCGCCTTTTAATACCTTAATCCATGTATTTCTGCCTGCTTTATACCCTTGCTCTTGTTCTTTTTCTTTAATAACAGAAAATATATCAACGCTTCCCTCATACACCTCAATATGCGCTGCGTTTTTTTCTTCATATACCACGGCATACTCGGTTCCGCGAACCGCGGCCACAGAAACCGGTGTTCTTATCTTTAACTCTTGTGATGGAATATCCTCCAGCTTTGCCTTTAAAGAACCATATAAAAGGTCAATCTGACATTGATTTTCCCGAGGGTTTATTTCAAAAGTGGTTTCTTCATTAATAAGAATTTCTCCGCTTTCCGAAATTCTTATTTTGGCATATGAATCCTTACCGGTAGAAATTAAGGAAATTATTTCCATATCCGAATCATGCTTCAAATCTTTCCACTCTCCGGTATTGACGTTTAGGGCCTTTACTTCCCCCTTGCTGTTAATAACATCAGTTGAAAATCCGGAATAAAGACTTTCGGCCCCCGTGTTTAAAAGAAGCAATAAAATTAACATAACCCTACTTTTCATGTTGTTATCCTGGATAGTAGTTTCTTCTTTACACCTATAGCGCTTTCGGGACACCTCTCAGCGCAGCAGAAACACTTTGTGCATTTTCGAATATTAAATTCGGGATAAAAAACTGAAAATGATATTGCATCCGACGGACAAACGTTAAAACATTTTCTGCATCCGATGCATTTTCTTTTAGATAACGAGGGGACGTGACCGTAAAATAAAGATAGTATGGAAAGCAGCTTTTTTGGTATTTTGTGGGCTATAGTATAACCGGGAGGTTTTTTAAAATTTTCATCTGCTACTATACGGTTTCCAATTACTTCATAACCCTCCATTTCCCCCAATCCCCTCTTGGCCGCTTTATATGTTATCGGCACTTTTAATGGATCCGCTCCGCATATTCTCTCAGCAGTTGAATCTACTGCATTACTGTCCTTCCCAATAATTATTTTTTTTAATTTTTTAGTTTTACCCGTTACGGGACCGGCGCCCTCCATTGCTTCAACCGCATCAAGGATAGTATAATCCGGAATTAAAACTGAAAATAAATCGCATATTGCATCTGCAAAAGAATCAGGATGGAGGGCTCTTCTGTGGAACTCTGTCTTCCCAAGACCCGGAACCACCCCCAGCATATTTTTAATTCCCAGCGTAAAGACTGTAAGCGAGTGTGTTTTCAGTTTAGGCATATTTATTATTATATCGTATGAAAAATAACTTTCGGGAAGAAGAACCTTCTTAAAAATTCGTCCGTTTTTTATATCAACCTGCCTTAGCTGCTGCCCGTCGAAATAATCAAAATCAATATTCAGATCCCTGCATATCTTTAGAAAACCGCATTTTTCCGCAGCAGATTCAGCATTCAGCCGCCCTCTTCCCGAGGGGCTGTCTCCGATTGAACATATCCCCCCGTTTTTCATAACCGCTGCTGCTGCTGCTTTTACAACCTCAGGATGGGTGGTTACATTTTCTGAGGGTCTGTGCGCCTGAAGCATATTCGGCTTGAGAAGAATTTTTCTGCCCTCCATTTCACACCCTTCTTTTTTAAAATACTCAGAAAATATTTCAATCAGATTTTTATAATCATAAGATCCGCATTCATATACATAAACTCTTTTATTCATTTTCTTATCTCGGATGATACCGGGCATGCATTTTCATCATGTTTTTTCTGTTTACGTGAGTATATATCTGGGTTGTGTCAATATTTGAATGCCCCAGCAACACCTGTATTGTTCTCAAATCAGCCCCGTTTTCCAGCATATGCGTAGCAAAGCTATGCCTTAGCATATGCGGTTTCAAAGAGGCATACCCCGCTTCTTTTCCCGCATTCTTTACAATTTTCCATATCCATTCCCTGGTGTATTTTTTCCCGTTTTTTGAAAATAGGTGATCGGATGGAGAGAGCCCTTTTTCATCTATCCTTAAAGCCATTTTATTTAATAGAGTTGAACCAACAGGCAGATATCTTTCTTTTCTTCCTTTCCCGAAAACTCGAATCCAGCCATTTTCAATGTCAATATCTTCTACTTTTAAATTAACAAACTCAGATACCCTGATTCCAGTCGCATAAAGAATCTCCACTATTTCTTTCCTGTCTCCCGATGCAGATTGAATAATCCTATCAACCTCTTCCTGGGATAACACCTCCGGAAGTTTTCTGGGGATTTTGGGTGGTGAAAGATCCGTTATCGGGTTTTTTTCTACAAGATTATCCAGAAGAAGAAAGTCATAAAAACTCTTTAATGCAGAGATAAGCCTTGCCACTGAGTTGGATGAAAGCCCCTCTCTTCTGTAGATAAGGTATTCTCTTATATGGCTTTTCTTTGCTTTTGAAACCGGAATTCCCAATTCTTCAAGATAATTTATTGCACCTTCTATGTCTCTTCTGTAGGCCTCCAGAGTATTTTTCGAACTTCCTTTTTCTACATTCAAATAATTTATAAACTTATGGATAAAATCACGGGCCATTTAAAATTTCATCTTGCGTACAGATTATCTTTTTTTTCCCGCTTTACAGAAGTAGCGGGACCGTGTCCCGGATAGATTTTCACATTATCGGAAAGACTTAATATTTTCTTTTTTATTGTTTTTTTCAGTTCTTCAGAATCGCCCCCTGGCAAATCCGTTCTTCCGATAGACCCCATAAAAATACAGTCTCCCGTAAATAATGCGTTTTCCGAGAAAATCGATATTCCTCCGGGAGTATGCCCCGGGGTCTCTATTATTTTCATACTGCAGCCTTCAATATGAAACTCTTCTCCTTCCCGGCAGAGAATATCTGGAGCGGCGGGTTTAGAACTCATCTGAAGCATACTGCAGGTTACACTGGAGGGATCATCAAAAAAAGACTTCTCTTTCTCACCCATTATAACGCTGGCGTTAGTTTCTTTCTTTACCTCCGCTGAAGATCCGATATGGTCATAATGTGCATGAGTGTAAAATATATACTTGGCTTTAACATTCTTTTTCCTTAAAATTTCAGTGATCCTGTCAGCTTCAAATCCGGGATCAATAATAACCGCCTTTTTTTCAAATATTACTATATAGCAGTTAGTTTCAAAAGGACCGACTGTTAAAGTTTCTATTTTCACTAGTTTGCCGCTTTTACTTCTTTCTTTTTCTCTTCCTCTTTTCCGTTTGAAAACAGTCTCTCCCTTATTTTATTTTCAATTTCACCTGACACTTTCGGGTTTTCCTTAAAGTAATTTATTGAATTCATCCTTCCCTGCCCAAGCTGGGTTTTACCGTACGAATACCATGTTCCGCTCTTCTCAATTATGTTTTCCTGAAGACCTATATCTATAAGGCACCCTTCACGGGAAATTCCCTCTCCGTAAAATATGTCGAACTCAGCTTTTTTAAAAGGTGGAGCAACCTTGTTTTTCGCTACCTTAACCCTTATCCTGTTTCCAATCGAATCGGATCCGGATTTAATGGAGCCTATTCGCCTTATATCCAGTCTGACCGAAGAGTAAAATTTCAACGCCCTTCCCCCCGGTGTGGTTTCAGGATTACCGAACATAACACCTATTTTTTCTCTTATCTGATTTACAAAAATGGTAGTCGTTGAAGATTTTGATATGGTTGCCGAGAGCTTCCTTAAAGCCTGAGACATCAGCCTTGCCTGAAGCCCAACGTGAGAGTCCCCCATATCACCCTCAAGTTCCGATTTTGGAACAAGCGCCGCAACACTGTCTATAACGATAATATCAACCGCACCGCTTCTTACCAGGGTTTCTGCTACTTCCAGCGCCTGCTCACCGTAATCAGGCTGAGATATAAGCAGGTTATCAATATCCACTCCGATTCTCTTCGAATAACCGGGGTCAAGAGCATGTTCTGCATCAATATATGCGGCATTGCCTCCCTGTGCCTGAGCATTTGCCACAATTTCAAGACAGAGAGTGGTTTTTCCGGAAGCCTCAGGCCCGAATACTTCTACAACTCTACCACGGGGAATCCCGCCTACTCCCAGGGCGGAATCCAGAGTCATTGCTCCAGTTGGAATCGCGGCAATTTTTGACTTGTATTTATCATCTCCAAGCTTCATTATGGCGCCTTTGCCGAATTTTTTTTCAAGCTGAAGTATTGCTCTGTCAAGAGCCTGGTTTTTTTTTGTTTTACTCATTGTAAAATCTCCTTTCTTAAAGTCTGTGAATTGCCTGCAGCAGGAGATTTGTGACAATCCCGGCATACAGGTCATCAATCATTATTCCAAGGCCCCCTGCCACAACCTGCAGTTTGCCTATCGGGTATAGTTTTGAAATATCAAGAAATCTAAAAATAATAAGACCCACTAGCGTCAATCCGAGAGTTTTCGGAAGAAAGGCCATTGCAACCAGAAACCCTACTATTTCGTCAATCACAATGCAGGGCGGGTCGATATCTCCCATCATTTCCTCTGTTTTGCCTGCCGTAATAACACCTATAAAAGTCATCAAAATAAGCATCGTCCAGTAAAAATTGTAACCTGTCGGCAGAATAAGATAATAAATCGCCGCAGCGGCAATAGAAGCCGCAGTGCCCGGAGCAGGGACCTTCTCTCCGATATAAAACCCTGTTGCTATAAACCTAATTAACCATTTCATATTTCCTCCTGTCTGTTTTTATAGTATTAACTATTTTGCAGCTTTTTTTAAAAGCAGAAAGTTTTCCTTTAAATATAATATCCCCGAATAAACTGTTACTATCACCATTATCAGCACCAGATAATAAATAAGATGGATCCAGACGCCGAATGAAAGCATTATAAGAGAAAGCAGTATGGAAATCATCTGGGCAGCTGTTTTATATTTTCCCGCTTTTGAAGCTGCAAGAATGCTTCCCCGTGAGGCGGCAAGAGTTCGGACACCGTTTATCACAAAATCCCGCGTGATTATTAAAATCACCCCCCATACAGGCACATCAACACTTTCAATCGAAATAAATATCACCAGTGCTGAAATGATAAACAGCTTATCAGCAAGCGGGTCCATATATTTTCCAAAGTCAGTAATTTCGCCTCTTTTTCTGGCAATTTTACCATCAAAATAATCTGTTAATGTTGCTATTGCCATTATAAAAAAAGCGCCCATTAGATACAAGCGACCCTCCAGTGATAAAAAAACCACAAAAGGAAGCACAAGAAAAACCCTGAAAACTGTCAATTTATTTGAAAGGGTCATCTGAATGTCGATGAATATTTCTCTTCCGAAGATAAATCAAACTTAATCTCATTAAGCTCATTTACACTCCCGCGAACTATATCCACCTTCTGAAAATCCTCATCATCCCTCGTTCTCCAATAAAGGTCTAAACCCGGAACGTATCCTATTCTTATCCTCATTTTGCTATCCGCCTCCCAATCCCTGGTTGTGCCTGTGCTCAACACCCCCTCATAGGCAAGAACATCGTCCCTTTCTACTCTCAGCCAGACATTCCCAGCTGCTGATGCCCTAACCGTAATTTTTTCTTCCTCCGCGGCATAATAATTATGCAATTCATCCTCATGCTCAGCGACCCGGACCCTTCCTGTAATTCTTTCATATGCCAAAAAAAGGGCAAAAAGAGTCAGCGCTGAAAATATGAGGGTCAACACCGCAACTGCTATTCTTTTTGAAGAACTTTTACGTATTCTTGGGCGCGGCCTATCAGTCGGAGCCAGTTTAACCTCAGGAGAAATTGGCTCTTCCCTTTTATTCGGAATCACCTGGGAAACATCTAAATCTGAACCCAGGTATTCCGAATAATCCTTAAGAAAACTTTTTGCGTAGAACCTGCTTGAGAAGGATTCCATATTTCCTTCTTCTATGGCTTTGAGCTTTTCCTTTGAAACCTTAATTTCCCTTGAAATGTATTCAATAGCTAAGCCTTTTTCGTTTCTAAGCTTTTTTAAGTGTTTTCCGGCTTCTTTAAAGTTCATTTTTAGTCTATCTGTATTATTCTTATTTCTTCTTTTTCTGCCAGTTTGTATATTTCTTCATCTATATCCTTATTTTTATCATAGTCGTAAAACTCAGTTACCGATGTAAGGTTTTCCGCGTAAACTATGGCTTCCACGGGCAACATCCTATCTTTTGAAAAGATAATTTTCTGCTTGTAGTAATTACCCTGATTTATCGGGACTGCACTCAATACTATATTATTTTCCTCGGTGTAAACGGCAAGTTTAAACTCCTCTTTCATTTTACTGACGGAATCTGTAGAGAAAATCACTGATGCGCTCTTTCCCAGTATCCCATCAAATCCTTTTTTACTCTGTTTTGTAGCCTGATTTATTTGAGGCACATAAGTATAAAGGTGTTTTCCGTCGTATATAATGCTTTGTTCCCTTGGAGTTGAATAATCTATTCTGATTTTATCAGGCTTTGAAAAAACAACCTCAGCAGAAACGGTTTGCGTACTCCCGCCCATATATGTATTCTGTTCGAATTTGAACGATATATCCCTGATTTCTTTCATCCTGTTTTCAATGAGACTTGAAAACTCATCAACCGGCATCTGTGAGTCTTTATTTTTTCTTTCCCGTACCTCTTCTCCAATTACGGTAAAAGGCAAAATTAAAAAAACCGATAAAATAAAAAAAAGCTTCATTTAATACTCTCCAGATATTCCTTACTTACAAGCACACTGCGGCCCTTTACCCCGGCTTCATCTCCGATAATCTCGTTTTCTCTCATCGTATCAATTATTCTCGCAGCCCTGTTGTACCCTATCCTCAATCTTCTCTGAATGAGAGATATGGAGGCCTTATTCTCTTTTATAACCAGCTTAACGGCTTCCGGATAAAGCTCGTCTTCATATTCAGACTCTGCCCCTTTATTTATTTTCTCCATTTTTTCCTTAATGTCAATTTTCCTGTTGAATTCATAGTTAAGGTTTTCTATATGCCCGGTAACTTTTTTTACCTCATTTCTTGATATAAAACACCCCTGTATTCTTATCGGCTGAGGCATATCCGGCGGTTGATAGAGCATATCCCCCTTACCAAGAAGTTTTTCCGCTCCGTTCATGTCGAGAATTGTCCTTGAATCAACACCGCTTAGAACCTTAAAGGCAATTCTTGCCGGCAGGTTCGCTTTAATAATTCCTGTAATAACATCTACAGAAGGCCTCTGAGTCGCAAGCACCAGATGAATTCCCACCGCCCTGGCCATCTGGGCAATCCGTATAATGGCGTTTTCCACCCTGTCTTTTGCCATTGCCATCAAATCCGCCAGTTCATCAATAACAACAACCAGCCGTGGCATGTTTTCTGTTTCATCAACCGCATTATAAGCATTAATGTTAGCAACATTGTATTTAGCAAGTTTGTCATACCGGTCGTCCATCTCTGCGGCAATACACTGCAGCATCTCAACTGCTTTTGAAGAATCGGTAACAACATCATATGCCATATGTGGGATGCCGTTATATACAGGAAGCTCCACCCTTTTGGGGTCCATCAGCAAAAATTGAACATCCTCGGGTTTTGAACTGAATATTATACTGTTTATCAATGAATGTATTGCAACGCTTTTTCCCGAGCCGGTTGAACCGGCAAGAAGAACATGGGGCATTTTTGTAAGGTCTGCTATTTTCATTTCCCCGTTTACAGCTTTCCCCAAACAGTACGGGAGTATTAATGAATCCGACTTGAATTCCGGTGTTTCTATAAGACTCCTTAAAGGAACAATCTCCTGGTCGACAGCAGGGACCTCAACCCCGACAGTGGATTTTCCCGGTATTGGTGTCAGAAGACGGACGGTTTTTGCCGCCATTGTCATTGCAATATTGGAAGCCAGCTTTCTTATTTTTGAAAGCTGTATATCCATCGGAAGACTAACCTCGTATCTGGTTATTGACGGACCAATCTGAATGCTGGAAATTTCAGCATCAATATTAAAGTTTCTCAGAACCTCAAGAAGTTTCTCACCTCTTTCTTCTTCTTTAAACGTGTTCTTTTTTGCCTTTTTTCCGGACTTTAGAAAATCAGCCGGCACAGAGTATTTGCATGCGGGATGTTTATGTATTGCAATGTCACTTTTTTGTTCTTCTTTTTCCCTCTGTTTTCTTTTTTTGTTAAAATTCTTTTCTTTTTTTTCTTCTGAAACTTTTCCGACCTTGCGTTTTTTTCTATAACTGTATTTTTTCTTTTTTCCGGCTTCTATTAATTCATTGAATTTAGCGCCAGTATAATTTAGGGCTTTTTTTATTGAAAGGTCGGTGATTAATATTATTGCTATCAATACAGTTGTAACTGATATTATGTATGCTCCCACAGTTCCAAACGGTCTTCTTAAAACAATCTCGCTTATGAAGCTTCCTGCTTCCCCCCCGGCATTTGACATAAGGCTAAGAAGCGAACATCCCCCAGCAATAAAAACAATAAAACCCCAGAAATCGGAGTATCTCGGGGTTAAAGAACCTCTTTTTTGGTAAAATTGATTTACCGACATCCAGATAAGAATAACCGGTATTAAAAAGCGGATTGCTCCTATATATCGTTCGAGAAAAAGGTTTATGAATGAGCCAACTGCGCCGGCAAATCTTTCTTCTCCTCCGGAAATGAAAGATATTATTAAAATTATGGAAACACTTAAAAGTATTATTCCGGATACATCTTTTTTTTTTACTTCATTTGAAGAGGTTTTTTTGGCCATTTAGTTTTTCTCTGTTTTTCTTAAATTTTTTTGAACATTCCGCTATATAAAATATTAGCGTCATGCTTTTTCTATTTCAAATAACTTTTGATTTACTTTCACAGCCGAAGCATTATCTACCAGGATTTTCTTTATCCGGCAGGGTTTTTCAACCTGCACTTCATTCATAAGTTTCATAGCCTCAATTATGCATACCGTAGATCCTTCAGATACCACTTTATTTTCTTCCACATAAGGCGGCTCTGCCGGAGAAGGAGACCTGTAAAAAACACCATTCATTGGAGACCTTATATAATCTTTATTTGTTTCAGGTTTTTGCGGTTCGGAGGACTTTTCCGTATCGGCTGAAGAAGACGGCCTCTTTTCTACAAATGAAACCGCCCCTCTTCTTCTGATTTTAAGTTTAAAGTTTTCTTCTTCCCATTTTACTTCTGAAAGTTCCTCGTCTTTCATTATATTGTAAAGCTCTTCAACAGACTTTTCCAAAGTTTTTTTTCCTGTTTTTCTCTTTTTTTTAGCCATTTATCCTTTTCCGTAATGTTCTTCTTTTTCTTGTTTTTGCTGCTCTTCATTGAGAGCCTGCACACGGCTTAAATTCACCCTTCCCTTGTCATCAATTTCAATACACTTGACCGTCACCTTATCCCCCTCGTTTAATACGTCGGTTACTTTGTCAACCCTGTATGGAGCCAATTCGGAAATATGAACAAGACCGTCTTTTCCAGGCAAAACCTCCACAAATGCGCCAAAGTCTAGAACCTTCCTTACAACCCCATTATATGTTTTTCCCGGCTCAACATCTTCCGTATATGACTTCACCTCTTTTTCCGCCTTCTGTAAATTTTCCGCCGAAGTCGCGCTTACGGTAACAGTTCCGTCATCATCCACATCTATATTCACTTCGTAATCCTGCTGTATTTTGCGTATAGTTTTTCCTCCAGGACCTATAAGATTCCCTATTTTTTCCTTATTTATTTTGATAGTTGTAAGTTGCGGAGCATACGGCGAATAGTTCTTTCGCGGTTCGCTTATGACTTTCTCAATTTTATCTATGGTCTCAAGTCTCGCGATTTTTGCTTTCTCAAGCGCCCTTTCAAGAACCTCTTTAGTTATGCCGCTTACCTTTATATCCATCTGTATGGCGGTTATGCCATTTTTTGTTCCGGCCACTTTAAAATCCATATCTCCAGCATGATCTTCGTCACCTACCATATCTGTCAGTATAACATCTCCTATAATGCCCATTCCCACTCCCGCTACCGTTGATTTTAATGGAACCCCGGCATCCATCAAGGCCATAGACCCGGCGCAGACTGTTGCCATAGATGAAGAGCCGTTCGATTCAAGTATGTCCGAAACCAGCCTTATTGTATAAGGAAAATCTTCATCCATTTTCAGCTGGCTGAGCAAAGCCTTTTCTGCAAGAAGTCCGTGCCCTATTTCCCTGCGCCCGGGACCCCTCATAAATTTAACCTCACCAACTGAATAAGGCGGAAAGTTATAATGAAGCATAAAATCCTTCTTATATTCTCCCTCAAGCTCATCCATAACCTGCTGATCGGAACCCGTACCTAATGTCGTTACGGCCAGAGACTGGGTTTCTCCTTTTGTGAAAATCGCTGAACCGTGTGTTCGCGGCAGTATACCCGAAGAACAGCTTATCTGTCTTAATTCATCTGGCTTTCTCCCGTCAACTCTAATTTGTTCTTCCTTTACAAGCTTCCGCAAAAGCTCTTTTTCGAGGTCCTTTTCAATTTCAGATATTTCTTTTTCACAATCAGGGTTATCCGGATCGCTTAATATTTCTATAACTGAATTTTTTATCTCACCCAGCTTCTTTGAGCGTTCCCTTTTATCGGTTTCACTTTTTAACACGCTTACTATCTTTTCAGATGAATACTCCCTTACCTTCGCAGAAAGTTCCTCATTAACTTCCGGGGGAGTAAAGTTAATTTTTTCCGGGTCAACCTGACTTATAATTTTTTCCTGAAGCTTTATTATCTCCTTTATCTGTGGATCAGCTTTTTCTATTGCAGATAATATCTCCGATTCTGGAATCTCCAGGGATTCCCCCTCAAGCATAGTAACCATATCTTTTTTCCCGGAAACCACAACATTCATTTCGGACTTTTGAATTTCATCAAAGGTGGGGTTTATAATATAATCACCATCAATCTTTCCAACCCGCACCGTCCCTATGGGACCTTGAAAAGGCGAAGGGGAAAGCGCAACTGCGCAGCTTGCTCCAATCATGGCGGGAATATCCGAATCATTTTCCCCATCGGAAGAAAGCACGGTTACTATAATCTGCACTTCATCAAAATACTTATCAGGAAAAAGAGGCCTTATAGGCCTGTCAATCAGCCTCGAGGTTATTATTTCCTTCTCTTGAGGCTTACCCTCGCGTTTGAAAAATCCACCGGGAATTTTCCCTGCCGCATATGTTCTTTCCCTGTAATCGACCGTAAGCGGAAAAAATCCGCGATTCTCCGTAGATTCGGATGTGCAGCATGTAGCAAGCACAACTGTTTCTCCATATGAAACCTTTACCGCCCCTCCTGCCTGCTTTGCAAGCTCGCCCGTCTCTATCTCTAATTCCCTTGCTCCTAACTTAATTTTTTCTGAAACTTTTGTCATTTTTCCTCTTCTTTAATTACTTCCTTATTTTCAAATCACCAATAATTTTCAGGTATTTATTTTTATCCTTACTTTTTAAATAATCCAGCAGCTTTCTTCTTCGCGATACCAGTTTTAAAAGCCCGTATCGGGAATGAACATCCTTAGGATGCAGTTTCATGTGCTCCGTCAGGTTGTTTATTCTCTCCGTTAATATTGCAATCTGGACCTCTGGAGAACCTGTATCGCTTTTATCTCTCTGGAAATTTTCTATCAATTCTTTCTTTTTTTCCCTTGTTATTGACATTTATTTTCTCCCTTCAACATTCTGTCTTATGCCGCGCAGGTTTTATTCCTGCCGCTTTCTTTTGCCCTGTAAAGAGCTTTATCCGCTTTCTTTAAAATTTCTTCTCCGTGAACCCCATCTTCAGGATAGCTGGAAACGCCTACACTCAGGCTTATTTTAAATCTAGAAGAAAGCGCTTTGTTTTTTATCACCCTCTTTCTTATTCTTTCACCCAGAATCACAGCACCTCTTTTTGGGGTTGCCGGTAATATTACCGAAAATTCATCCCCGCCATACCGGGCTACTATATCGGTTTTTCTTACCATTTTTTTTATAAATTTGGAGACAGCCTTTAAAACCTTATCTCCTTCCGGATGTCCGTAAGTATCATTTATTTTCTTAAAGTTGTCAAGGTCTATTATTATTATTGAGAAATTTAGGTCATATCGCTGCGCCCTTAAGAGCTCTTTATCCATCTGTTTCTGGAAGTATCTGTAATTATGAACCCCGGTTAATCCATCTGTCATGGAAAGCCGCTGGGTCTTTTTGTATAAAATTATGTTCTGTACTGCTGCAGCAGCCTGATTCGCAAATGCTGTCAATAGCCTTTTCGCCCCTACATCAGGCTCTCTATTTTTTCTGTATGAGACTGTTATTGCCCCCAGTATTTCTCCTCTTGTTCTCAGTGGAGCGCAAAGAACATACCCCAGCTTGCCTGAACTTGATAAAGATTCGCTTTCGCAAATTTGACCTTTCTCTTTTTTACTGTTATATGGTGCCAGCCATTTGGTTATCTTTTCCCTAAGTTTTTCTGCCTCTTCATTTTTAACCTGCCAGGTTGATTTCACCTCCGGTTTATCAGTATTTCTATTGTAAAGAGCTATTATACCTCCATCTGCTCCAACGGATTTTACGCATGATGATAATATTAGAACCATTAATTCATCCATTTCAATATCCGTTGCCATATTCTTAGACACCTTGTGAAATTCAGAATAAACCTGCCATTCCGCAAGTATCTTTATCATCATTTCTCTGGATACATTTCCCAGAACCTCAATCTCTTTTCCTTTTGTTTTTTCAATGAGCTTCTTTTGAAGTTTTTCTTTGTCACTCAGGTTCAATACTGCCGCAGGATGTCGTTCGCTTTCTATATATTTTTCCCAGTCAGTATCTGTCTTTATTCCAAGGTGCTCTGCCTGTTTTATTCCGGCTTTACTGCCGTTGTCATCTATTACAGCTTTAATTTTCACATTTTCGCATTCTTTAAGTATTTCAAGCGCGGCAAGACCTCTCCTGCCCCCCCCTATGATTATTATATCTTTATAGTTAATGCTTTCCATGTAATTAAAATATTCTACTAGTATGTATTTTGTATGTCAAATTCCACAGCTTTCATATCTTTTTCTATTTGATTCGAAAGATTTGACAGTGTTTTAAAATTTCTTACATTCCTTATTTTCTTCAAAAACAATGCCCCGCGAGCCTTCTTTTCCATCCCCTCGGTGTATTTAAGCAGGTGGACCTCCGCCGCTCCCTGCTTTCCAATAAAGCATCCGCCCGGGGGACCTGCAGAGTCTTCAATATCGTCAATCAACAAGCGGCATGTGAAAACCCCGCGGGGTATTAGTTTTTCTTGTGAAAGGCTAAAATTTATGGTAGGAAACCCGATTTCTCTTCCCACGCCCTTGCCCGCAATTGTTTTTCCGGTAAAAAAATAATGCCTGCCCATCATCCTTTCTGCTGTTTTTATTTTCCCATCCTTTATCATTTTTCTAATCCTGCTTGAAGAAATTTTATTCCCTTCTATAAAAACCAGCGGCTTTATATTAACCTCCCTGTCGTTTTTCTTTCCGATATGGTGTTTCAGCGCATCGATATCTCCCGCGCGATTTTTTCCGAATCTGAAGTCACTGCCTACAAAAACACTGCCTGCATTCATTCGGTTACACAGGAATTCAACTGCAAATTTGCGCGGACTCCATCTTCTCCATACTCCATCAGCCGGAAGAACTACCGCTTTTTCAAACCCCTCTTTACTTAAAAACTCCAGTTTTTCCTCTGTCGTTGTCAGAACCTTCCGCCCCTTAGGGGGTTCAAACGTAAGAACAGCACGATTATAACCAAGCTCTTTTCCTCTTTTGACCGCACCAACAGTTACGGCTCTATGTCCTTTATGGTATCCATCAAAAAAACCGATTGCCACAGAATGCCTGTCACTAAATGCAACTCGCGAATAATCACTTATTATTTTCAACAGTTAAAAACCCTCTTAAATTTAGCCGCTCCTTCATAATCACGAACTATTGCCGCTGCTTTCATATCAGGACCATAAACGATATATGTTTTATTTTTAATTTCCCCCTTAATTCTTTTTATATCTTCCTTTCTGAACATAACTCCGTTTTTAATTTTTTTTGAAGCCTCTTTATTCAATACTACATATGGAAAAACCGTCAAAGCCCTGTCTATTGTTTTAAAACCTCTTTCCCACTCCCCTTTTTCCGGCCTGACAGCATTACTCAGTGTAAAACCGTTTACCGCTGTCCTGGTTAAGCTTTTAAGGTAACCGACGGTGTTAAGTTTATCCGCTATATCCACAGCAAGTGTTCTGATGTATGTACCTGATGTACAAGTCACGCTTAAACGCAAAGACTCTTCATTATTTTCAATTAATTTAATTTTCCTTATAACTGACCTTTGCATTCTCAAAGGGGGTTTTATTCCTTTTCTCTTCAATCTATAGAATGTTTTCCCTTTATGTTTCTTTGCGGAATAATCAGGAACCCTGTGTATGTACTGCCCCCTAAATTCATTTATTTTTTCCTCAATCTTTTCTAAACTTGAGGGGCTCACAGCTTTTCCTACAGTGATTTTTCCATCCGAATCCCATGTGCTTGATTTCTCTCCCAGCTTAACAACCGCTTCATATGTTTTATCCCGGGATATGAAAAGATTTGACGCTTTTCTGGCTTCGCCCAACAGGATTATTAATACACCCTGCGCCCTGGGGTCAAGCGTTCCTGCATGACCGGCTTTTTTAACCCCCGAAAGCTTCTTTATTTTTCTTACTACATCGAATGAACTAACATTCAGCGGTTTATTTACGTTGACTATTCCATTCATAATTACTTTGTCTTTAATTTTTAAATTTCTTGAATTCATCCTCAATTACCTTGATTATCTTTTCTGCAACTTCATCAAAACCACCTTCCACCAGGCACCCTGCGGCATTGTGATGGCCGCCTCCACCGTATCGGTCTGCTATCTTCCCTACATCTATTTTACCCTTTGACCTGAAAGACAC
The DNA here is from genome assembly GCA_003553445.1 of Elusimicrobiota bacterium. Taxonomy (GTDB): domain Bacteria; phylum CG03; class SLGR01; order SLGR01; family SLGR01; genus PWEK01. The sequence continues at coordinate 31,649 of PWEK01000080.1, read as the reverse complement.
TTTTATTCCCCTGAGTCCGGGAATTCTCCTCAGTAAAAGGCCCACCTCAACCCCTTTTATATTTCTGGCATAATTGATTATTCCTTCAAGGTTATCATCATTAGTCCCTGTTTCACGTATCATTTCAGGTCTTACCGCAATATAACTGACTTTTCCCGAAGGTGACAGTTTAAGAGATTCAATTGCCTTTGATATAAGTTTAAGCTTCTTTAATTCTTCGTTTCCATAAATCTGCATTGATATTTTTACCGGAGAAACATATTTTTCCACCAAAAATGATGCAATCTTATGTGCCCTGCTCGTGGTATTCTGTTCCTGAAATCTGTTTGTGTCGGTGATAATGCCGACATAAATACTACTTGCCACATCCTTATTTATAGGATATTGAGACTCCATCATTAGATTAAGTATAAGTTCACATACTGAGGAAGCATGAGGTCTTATGTAATTTAAATCTCCGAATTCATGATTAAGCTGATGGTGATCTATACTTATCACAAACCCCGAATGCTCTAATATCTGTGAAACACCCTCCAGCCTGTAAGTATCCGAACAGTCAATGATTATTCCAATATCTCTTTTTTCATCGCTTATTTCTGTCTTTATTTTTTCATAATTTTTTAAAAAACTGTAGTTTTCCGGAGGCGGTGTGGGAGAGACCAATCTTGTATCTATTTTTTTACTCTTCAAAAACTCGTAAAGCGCAAGCCCTCCTCCCAAAGCGTCCCCATCCGGCCGGGCATGCCATGAAACATAGGCTGTTTCAGCCTCGTTTATTTTGTTAATTATTTCTTTTGCAATCAGGCGATCGGCAGCAGGGATTTCAATTTCACTCTTCACTTTTCATTTTCCGTTCTCTTCTTATTTTTTCAAGAATACTTTCGATTCTTTGCGCCTTAACCGGAGTGTCATCATATATAATATTGATTTCTGGAGTATACTTTAGCCTGATTTTTTCGGCCAGTTTCTGCTGAAAAAACTTGCTCATCCCCCTTACAATATTTTTCTGCTTTTCAGCGTCCTTTGTTCCCCCTATAACAGTAAAATAGACATTTGAAGTCTTCAGATCCTGCGAAACCTCCACCTCTGTAATTGATACAAGCCCCATGCCAGGATCTGATATTTCTCGTGAGATTATATTCCCAAGATTTTTCCTTATCATACTTGAAACTCTTTTTGTTCTTCTATTTTTTTTCAATGTGAACTCCTTCCCTCATAAACTGCAGTTCCGGATATTTTTTAAAAAAGTATTCTAATTTTCTAAACATTATTTCAAGAATTTTTCTGTCCCCGCTCACCGCGCATACTCCGATTTTACAGCGCTGTAAAAGGTCCTGATAATCAATCTCCGCAACAGAAAAATTTAATTCTCTTTTTATTCTGTCTTTCAAACTGAGAGTATATTTTCTTTTTTCTTTTAGGCTTCTTACTCCAGGAAGGTATATTTCTATTTTCTCTATCCCTATATACATCTTTTTACACCCGGGATTTACCGCAGTTAATCTTTTCTGGCTTCTTCTAAAGTCCTCTTTCTCTCTCTTATCTCATAACTTTCTATTACATCTCCGACTTTTATGTCATTGAAATTTTCTATATTCATTCCGCATTCATACCCTGAAGCAACCTCAGAAACATCTTTCTTAAACCTTTTTAAAGCTGCAAGGTTGCCCTCATATATAATCCTGGAGTCCCTGATAACCCTTGCGGAAGCATTTCTTCGTATTACCCCGTTGAACACACCGCATCCGGCAATAGTACCCACGCCGGAAATTTTAAATATCTTTTTAACCTCTGCTCTGCCCAGGGAAACCTCTTCTTCAGCAGGCTTTAACATCCCCTCAAGCGCTTTCTTTATATCTTCAATTATATCATATATTATTCTATACTTTCTTATCTGAATGCCCTCTTTTTCTGCTTCCTTTTTAATTGACCCGGGAACGCTTATGTTGAAGCCGATTATCACAGCATCTGAAGCGGATGCCAGCATTATGTCTTTTTTTGTAACCGAGCCCACACCCGAATGAATAACGTTTATTTTCACTTCATCTGTGGAGAGCTTCATAACAGAATCCTTTATCGCCTCCATCGAACCAGTCATATCTGTCTTTAAAATTATATTTAGCTCTTTTTTCTCTTCCCCCATCAACTGTTTTCGCAAATCCTCCAGGGTTATTTTCTCCGCCTGTTTTGGCTTTGCGCTCTGCATTTCATCACGCCTCTCCTGGGCAATCCCGCGGGCCTGTGTCCTTTCTTCCATCACAACAAGTTTATCCCCTGTTTGCGGAAGATCTTCAAAACCGAGAATAGAAACGGGCGTTGACGGCCCCGCTTTTTTCACTCTTTTATTTGAAGAATCCGCCATTGCCTTGACCTTTCCCGCAACCATTCCGCATATAAATGCATCACCCCTATTAAGTATTCCTTCAGTTATTATCACTGTAGCTGTAGGTCCGATTCTTTTATCCAGCTCCGATTCAATTACAACCCCCTTGGCCGGCCCGTCCACCGGGGCCCTCAATTCCATCATTTCAGCCTGAAGCATAATCATCTCTAATATTTCATCAATATTTTTGTTTTCTTTGGCCGATATCTCAACTGAAATCACATCTCCTCCATACTCTTCGGTTATGATATTGTTGTGAGAAAGCTGGGTTCTTACCTTCTCTGCAGAAGCATCCGGAAGGTCCATTTTATTTATGGCCACAATAACAGGAACATCAGCGGAACGAGCATGGTTTATGGCTTCAACTGTCTGGGGCATAACCCCGTCATCCGCAGCAACCACCAAAACTACAATGTCGGTAACCTGAGCTCCTCTGGCGCGCATTGCTGTAAAAGCTTCATGTCCGGGAGTGTCTATAAATACAATATCCCCTTTCCCTTCCACAGTCACCTTGGAAGCGCCGATATGCTGGGTAATTCCGCCGCTTTCTCTTTTAATCACATCTGTTTTTCTTATGGTATCAAGAAGCTGGGTTTTTCCGTGATCAACATGACCCATAACTGTCACTACAGGAGCCCTCAGTTTATACTTTCTTTTTTCTTCATCCACTTCTTTGATTTTCTCTTTTTCTGCTGTATTTATTTTAACCTTATAACCTAATTCTTCTAAAACCAGGGCTGCTTCTTCAATATCCAGTTTTTTATCAGAAGAGAAGGAAAATCCGGCTTTTTTAAATTTTTTTACAATGATTTCCTTATCGAGTTCAGCCTGAGATGCAATATCTTCAATCTCCGTATTTTCTCTTATTAAAATGGTTTTCTTTTTTTCAGCTGCAGAGTCCTCCATTGCTTTTTTTCTTTTCTTCTGTGTTTTTGTCTTTAAGTCCTTACCTTTTTTCAACTCCGCAACACCCTGTTTGATTAATTCTGATTCTTCTTCAGTTACTGTAGATGAATGGGACTTAACCTCTATTCCAAGTTCCCGGGCTTCACCTATAACCTCACTGTTTTCAACCCCTAATTCCTTTGCTATCTCATATATTCTTATTTTGCTTGACATCTTTTACCTTATTTTCACTCATTTACATACTGCTCTTTACTGCTCTTTTATTTTTCCTCATATTTTTCAGACGCCGCCTCTATGATTTTTTCAGCGGTCTTTTTCCCAACACCTTCAATCGAAGAAACTGCATCGACAGTTGATTTACTTATTTTTTTCAAGGAATCAAATCCGCCTTGAATTAACAATCGGGCTGTTTTTTCGCCAACTCCAGGCAAAGCTGAAATGTCTGAATAATTTTCCTCAAAATTCTTTTTTTCAATATCCTTCATCTGGCTTTCGGATTGTATGTCTATATGCCAATTCAAAAGACGGGCCGCAAGCCTTACATTCTGACCATTTTTCCCAATAGCCAAAGACAGCATCTCATCGGAAACAACAAGCCTGGCTTCTCTGGTCTCTTCATCAATAATAATAACCTCTTCAACTTCAGCCGGACTTAATGAATTGGCCAGATACTCCCTTATATCCTCAGAGTATTTTATCAAATCCATTCTTTCTCCACCCAGTTCATTTATTACCGATTGAACGCGAACGCCGTTTATTCCCACACATGCGCCAATCGGATCTACTCTCATATTATTGCTTTTAACCGCAACCTTGCACCTAACCCCGGGGTCGCGAACTATTTTTTCAATTTCCACAACACCTTCAGATACTTCAGGCACCTCCAGCCTGAAAAGACCGGAAACCAGCCCGGGATGAGTTCTTGATGCAAGAATTTTCGGACCTCTTCCACCTGGAAGAACCTCAACTATGTAAACCTTAATGCTGTCTCCCCGGTTTAACTTCTGACTTCTTATCTGCTCTCTCTCCGGCATTATAGCTTCGGCTTTACCTATTTCCAATATACAGGCATTCTTTGTAAATCTGTAAACCGTGGCTGTTACAACCTCCCCTTCCTTATCTTTATATTGTTTATAGAGATTCTCCCTTTCATTTTCTCTTATTTTCTGAATTATAATCTGCCGGGCAGTCTGAGCCGCTATCCTGCCAAACCTGTCTGCCGGAATCTCAACCTTTATCTCATCTCCTGCCTGTGCAGAAGGGTTTATAGCAAGGGCATCTGTTTTTTCTATTTCTCTCGAAGAATCTTCTACTTTCTCTACTACTTTTTTTTCAACATAAACTTTGATTTTTCCCGAACCGGGGTCTATTTTTGCCGTATATTCCATCTCTTTATCCGAAGCATGCTTTCTGAAAGCTGATGTAAGAGCACTCTCCACCATTTCAAAAACTTCCGCTCTTGAAATTCCTTTCTCCTTTTCTATCTGTTCTAATACCGGTTTTAAATTTGCATCCATCATTATATATTTACCTCTAAATTTGCACTTGCTATATTACTTCCCTCTACTATACGATCTTTACCGTTCTGATCCTTAAAAAAAAGCTTATCATCTTTATAATTAATAATCTTTCCTCTCCAGACACGATTCTTTTCAAGAGGGGAGAAAAGCTTTATTTTCATATCATGCCCCTTAAACCTGATAAAATCTTCCGCGCCTTTCAGAGGCCTCTCAAGCCCGGGTGAAGATACCTCAAGAGTATATGAGTGAGAGAATAATTCAGGGTGTCTGTCCAGTTCGTAGCCTAACTCTTTAGACAGATTACTGCAGTCATCGATGCTGATTCCACCATTTTTATCCGCAAAGACCTGCAGAAACCACCGGCTGCCTTTTTTTCCATAATTCATATCCACAAACTCATACCCGTTGTTTTCAACAGTTTTTCCCACTATCTCTTTTATTTTTGCTGTAATGCTTTTCATTTTTAACTTTTATTAAAAAATGTGGCACCTAATTGCCACATTTGCTCATATTCTTATAACATAAAGCCATGTTTTTTTCAAGTAACCAAATTCAGGAATTACTCTCTCGACAAAAACTTAATTTTTTAAACTTCTCAAATGTTATTATATTGTTGTTTTTTCAAAAATATTGTATATTTATTTCAATAATAGTAAATAAAAAAGGTGCTTAAAATGACAGAAGCAGTTATTTTTGATCTGGATGGCGTGATAGTAAATACGGTTCCCCTACATTTCAAAGCCTGGAAAAAGATGTTCGGGGAATACGGAGTAAACTTTACATTTTCCGATTATAAAAAAAAGGTTGACGGCATTCCAAGAATAGAGGGCGCATCCTCAATCCTTACAGAACTTACACCTGATGAACTGGAAAAAGCTGCTTCAAGAAAACAAAACTACTTTCTTGAGTACATTGAAAAGGAAGGAGTGGATGTATATTCAGACACACTGAGTCTTATAAATAAACTAAGAAAGAAAGCTATTCCTATCGCGGTTATCTCTTCGAGCAAAAATTGTTTAAACATACTGAAAAAAACAGACATTTACCCAAAAGTAAATACAGTAGTCGATGGAAACAGAGAATTAAGGGGAAAACCCGCTCCGGATATATTCCTGGCAGCAGCCTCTGAGTTGGAAACAGCCCCCGAAAAGTGTGTGGTATTCGAAGATGCTGTTTTAGGTGTAAGAGCCGCAAAGAAAGCTCAAATATATGTGATTGGAATTGACAGATATAATAATCCAAACAGGCTTAAAGAAGCTGATAAAATTATAAGTAAAACATCCGAAATTGATTTTAAAACCCTTTTATCTCTGAGGTAAATTGCATTTGTTTTGTCACGCATTAGCCCAAAAGTATAAAAGTATAACCCCGACATGGTTATTGGGTTAGGGATTTGAAATATTCTTCTATTAGGTTTCTGTACCTCTCAGGGTATTCCCCTCTCAGCGATTCCATCACCCTTCTCCTGAACTCTTCACCGCCAAAGTATTCCTCCGGACCCGGTATCTCTACATACCCTTCACTGAACCCCCTTGCGCCGCTGCCGCCTATTCCGCCGGGCTGCATTGAATGACTGTACCTGGGGGAGGCCTGCAGTTCCATTGGGATTGAATCCATTTTCTCCATAAATTCCCGCATTTTAGAGTCAGACTGAACGAGGTATGACAGAGCCTGTCTCTGTGAAGCAAGTGCTCTGTCAATAAGAAAATCCATCAGTTCAGCGGAAGCATCTTTCATGCATCTTCCGGCAGATTCAAGGTTTTCAACTATTTCTTGATTGAGCATCGCTGTTAAATGTGAAAGGGATTCTATTCCCTTTATTACCTCTTTTAATTTTAAACGGAGATCATCCTGTTCTCCTGACATATCTTCTGCTTTTTTCTTCTCTTTTTCCTGGAGAAATTCCTTAAGTTTTCTTCTGTCTGCGAGATTCCGGAGAAACCCTTTAATGCGTTCCTTTTTCCATTCTTCGTCTATGTTATCCTTCTGCTGTTTCAAAAGTTCGGGGGTTCTGTACAGGTATCCCTCCCTAAATTCCCGCTCCACTTCAAATATATAAATTCCCGTTGTGGATTTTAAGACCTCATATTCTTCCCTTATTTTTTCTATCATTTCTTTATCGTAATCTTTTTTTCTTCTCCGTGCGGTCTCTTTAATTTTCTCTGTCCGGGATATAAGTCTTTCCTGTTCTTTGATTATTTCATAAATCATTTCCTGAATCCACCCGGACCTTTCCCTGATATTTTGCTGTCTTGAACCATATGTCTCTCCGGCCGCACCCGTCAAAGTATCCAGCATTCCCTCAAGCGATTTTGTGAGTTTCTCAAGAATTTCTTTCGCCCTGTCATAATCTCCATCCTTAAGAGCTTCTCCCAGGTCACTCATACCTTCCGCAGATTCGGAAAAATCCAGGCTTTCTACGCTTTCCATATTAATAAATTCATCCGGGAGCCTGTCAGGGTACTCAAGCAGGGAGCTTCTTATCTCCTCCATGAGCGACTGAAGTTTGTCAAGCTGTCTTAAAAAATCCTCTTTTTCTAAAGAATCTTCTCCCATCATATCCGCAAGATCTCTGGCCGTTTCAAGAGAAGCCGACGAAGATGACAGAAGATCGCTCATCCTCTGTTCTTCCACAACATCATCAAAAACCCTCATCATCTGCTCCAGGCGAGAGGATATTGCGTCTGTCTTCTCTGCGGCTGCCGTGTCGCCTGAGGCGGCGGAGTCTATGGCATCATCAATAAAAGATGTGTTTATGTTCTTAATTCCCTCCAGAAGTCCTTCAAACTCCCTCACGGTTGAACTATCCATATAAGGGTCTTCCTTCATCTTTTCAATAAGAGATTCAAGGGCTTTCTCATAATCTTTTGAGAACCCCTTCAATTCGGAAAGCTTTTCAAGGCCTTCCTTAAAATCCTCCCCCTTAAGACTTTCTGATGCTTCATAAGCCTTTTCAAGCATAGAGAGAAGGTCGTCCTGAAGTTCTTCCGATTCATCAATTATTTCCTTGTGCTTTTGCCTGAAACCCTTCACATTCAAACGTATTCTCTCTGAATATCCCTCGCCTGGGCCGTACAAATCATTAACATCTCTAGCCCTTATTCTGAAGGTTATTACGCTCCCGCTTAATGCCCCTGTTTCTGCAATATTCCAGGCATAACTGAATCTCTTTCTTTCCGGCGCCTCATCAAATGCCTTGACTTCCTTTACCCTCTTTTCACCTCCCACTCCGGTATAATAAGTTATCGCAATATCCTTTATTCCGATATCATCAACAGCTTCTCCTGAAATATTTATAGTGGCATCTTCAGGGACATCCATATCCCCGGTCGGCTCATAAAGTTTTACGGAAGGGTTTTCATCCCTTAAAACGTTTATCTGATATTTTGCAGACTCCTCATTCATCAGTCCGTTTTCATCAACCAGGTTCACCGTATAACTTCTCTGACTTTGAAGAAATATACTCCCGGTGGCCCTGAGGGGTTCATTTATCCTCATCGGTATTTTTTCTCCGCCGGTTTCTATGTAAGCCTTTTCCAGCGGAGCGCTTCCGGATGCCTTAACATCAATTTTTACGGTTGTTCCTCTCAGCGCCTCGATGTAGCCGCCGGAATCAACCTTGTCTTTTTTTCCGGTATAAGCGGGGTACTCATATTTAAGGGTTATCTCATCCACTTCCGGAGGACTGTCAATATCAACCTCGTACCACTGGCTTCTTATACCGGCACCTCTGAGAAACACCCGGTATTTTAACGGATACCCGATATCATTTATATTATATATTAAGCCTGACTCTGTTCTTTCAAATTTACCGGTTTCCTCTCTTCCGTATCTTTCTACCTCTATTGAAGGCAGAGAGGGGTAATCCGTCAATACAGATACCTTAAGGTCGCTGTTTCTCTTTACACTTTCGCTGCCCGGAAAAACCTCAAGGCTGTATGCGCTGGATGAAAACAGAACCCTTGAAGTGTTTTCAAAGCTATCCCTGAAAAAATCAGGGAAAACTCTGTTAAACAGAGCCACGGTTAAGATTAATGCCAGAACGAGAACCAAATCTGCCTTAAATTTTTTTATTGATATCATGCAGGGTTTAAACTGCGCAAGCTGCCGGGCGGTTCTTTTTTCAAGGCCGTTAATTATCTCGGAGGAAATGCGGCTTTTGCGGCAGTAGTATTCCTGCTCTTTTTTAAGTGAAAAAAGATTAACAACAGAATCTTCCAGCGCGGGTTTCTTTTCTCCGGCAATTCTGTTTATGGATTTAACGGATAAAGGCCGACTCCTCCTTATTTTCCCGTAATCTATTATTGTTTTTACTGAAACCGCAGCAAACATCACCCCCGACAGGGCTCTTATATACACCGGAAGAAAGAGCACGAAGGAGTTTATCCCGGAAATAAAAACAAAAGCGGCAGACAGATAAAAAATAAACCTTAAAGCCAAAGTTCCGTAGGTTATTAAAAAAACACGAAACCGCAGGGCACGTATTCTGCTCTTTATTAATCCAGGAGACTTATTCAATTCAACCCCCTCTTTCTTCTTAAATACCACTCAGTAAACAGCGCGGTGATTAAAACAATATAAAAAGGCCACCAGCTCCAGGTTATATTTCTGGAAATCTCTCCAGGGACTTTTTCTTTTGCTCTCTCAAGTATTTTTTGATAGTCCATTTTTCCTGCAGAAAAATACCTGCCCCCTGAAACCGAAGCTATTTCTTTAAGGAGGCCTTCATTGAGAGAAGTCCTTATCATTTCCCGGTCAGCTTCAGAAACCCTGAAACTTTCACGGTTTTCTCCGATTAACCTGTTATGCAGCGATGCCCTGACAATTATTCCATATTCGCCTTTATCCGGCGCATAAACGCTTGTTTCATACCATCCATCGCCATCGGTCAGTTCCGGAGTTGAGACAGATATTTTTTCTCCCGAGGGTTTTTTCAGCCGCACTTCCAGCAGGGCATTGTCAAGAGGCTGAAGGTATTCATCCAGAACCCTGATATTTATGTCTGCATATTCCCCCATATTCACCCTGTCTCTTGCCGGAAAGATCTGCACCCTGTCTACATCTCCGGTTCTTATCATGTACCTGATTGTCTCCCGCCAGAACCTGTTGTAGTAATGCGGCCCTCTTCCCCGCCCCGCAAGCCCCATACACCACCTCCAGGTAGTATTTGCGTTAAGAGCCATTGTTCTTCCTTCGCCGTAATTTTTTACCGCGATAATAGGTGTTTTCCCCCCTTTCTTCATAAGCACATCAGCGCTTCCCTTTGCTTCAAGCCCGGGGTCATATCCCTCAAGAGAGGGCATTTCAGACCATATCTGCCTGCTTAAATCTTCATCTCTGGCTATATTCAAAAGCGGATGAGACAGTGAATAAGCCGGTTCTATTTTATATTCTTCTACCTGCCACCGGGATAAATTTTCGTTGAATGTAACAGGCAGTATTTCCCCTATCGGGGTTTTTGCATACCCCCCCCTCAAAAAGGAATTCTCCCCTCCTGTCATGATAAACCCTCCGCCTTCTGCAACAAATTCTTTTATATGATGAAGGTAATTTTCAGGAAAAAAATTCCCGTACGCGAAATTATCATAGATTAGAAGGTCAAAATCGTATATTTTCTCTGTGAACATCTCCCGGGCGGGAAAATGTATAAGAGACAATTCATTTTCAGGAACGATTGTTACATTTTCCGGGTTCCTAAGAATAAGGAAAGTCACCAAATCTATGTGCGGGTCTGATTTTATCAGCCTTCTTAAAAAAGAGTATTCCCAGGAAGGTTTTCCAGCCACATATATTATCCTGATTTTTTTCCTGTTTACCTGTATCTGAAAATTTCTCACATTATTAGCCAGATTTACTTCTCCCGGAATTTCTTCAACCTCGAGAGTATAACTGTGAAGACCGGTATCCTCCGGGACAAAGCTCATTGACACCGGTATTTTTTCCCTCCCGCCCAGCTCAATCGGCTTTCTTGAGACAATTTTCTCATCATTTCTTACAAGAGCTGTCGTTCTGCCGGTATCAGAGGCCTTATTTAACAGTTTGAACCCTATCTCCACCTCCCGGCCCCTAAAAGCAAAACCCGGGACTTTAAGTCCGCTGATTTCCAAATCCGGCGCCGGGGACCTGCTCCCGGTTCCAAGGGTAAAAACAGGTGTCATTTTCACCCTGTCATGAGCAAGGGGGGATTCCCCCCAATTATCCCTTCCGTCGCTGATTAGAACCCTGGCATCATATACCCCCTCATCGAAAACCGCTGAAATATCCGTCCTGTCGCCTTCCGGCTCTGTTTTTAACTCTTCTTTCTGCATACTCCAAACCTCGCTGTCAAAACCGTATATTGACAGATCTGCCGCAGAACCGAAGGCTTCTTTCATGCGGTTGACTTCCTTATAAGCCTCCATGTATCTTTCCTCAACCCCCATTGACCTTGACCTGTCAACATAAACCCCCAAACGCGCATCCCTGGTGCGGGTTCTGCGCATAGAAATACTGGGTCCTAAAAGAATAAAAAGAACAGAAAGATAAATAAATATCCTCAACAACAACCAGCCATCTCTCGGTTTTAAAAGAAAAGAAACCGAAAACAAGACCACGGCGGCAGCCAGCCATAATGTTACGGTCTGAAAACTAAGAGTCATCTTCCAAGCTTCTCCTCAATATGGGGGGTGTGAACAGGATCTGCCTTGTATGTTCCGGAAACAGAATATATCATTATATTTAACATTAACTTAACAGCTTCTTTCCTCTGATCCGGTCTTCCGGGAGTAAGCTCGTGCTCCCAGTTCCCCAGCCTGTCTCTGGGCCATATCCCCACTAAATCGTTTTTGCTTTTTATTACTGCGATACGCCCCCCTCTCTCCATACCCTCCAGGTACGGGGCGTTCATCTTTCTGCCCGCCACATAATCAACAAGGTAGAAAGCCCTGAAAACGGCGCTGTCATCCGGAATTTTTGAAAACCCGTTATCTTCCTCCGGAAAAACCCCGGATAGCGTCCTGTTCACACTTGCCTCAAAGGCCTCACATCCGCATGTATCTATAAATATTATTCCGCCCCCTTCAACATATCTTCTTAATGATTCAAGTTCATCTGAGCTGAATTCTGGATAGCTGCCTTTCCCGGTAAAGACCAGAAACGGCGAGTAAAATAAATCCTTATCGTTTAATTCAACCACACGCCTTTCCGGAAGCATGCTTATTGATGTGGTGTTCGTCAAATAATAATACATTTGTTCAAAAGCCCCGGGGTATGGATCCCAGTTTCCCTGAAACTTAAGCTGAGCAAATACAAATTCATCGCCCTGCCCGGCTCTTAAATAAACCGGGGGTAATATAATAACAATAATGGTAAGCGCCAGAATTTTTCTAAGCATTTTCCCTTTTCCCTAAATATTTCCTGAGAATCTCCTCAAAAGCAAGAAAAACAACAAATGCCCCCAGGAAAAAACCACTCCTTTCCTGCCCTGTAACATACCTGACAAGCTGCCTCTTCATATTTTCAGCAAAGGGAAGGTAAGTAACCTCGCTGCCTGAAAAGAATTCCTCAATTTCATCTTCAGAGGCATACCTTAATGCAGAGCCTCCTGCGGTAACATCCAGATTTACAGCAACGGGTCCGTTTTCTCCCTCATAAATCCCCGGTTCTTCAACCCTTCTCTCTCCTGAATAAAGTTTTGCCACATCTCCTATTTTCAGCTGAGATGATTCCCCCTCATCATCAAGAGCAAGCCTTTTCACCAGCTTCTGAACAAAGGGAGGAAAAGAGGGGTTAACCGGGAAATCACTCCATCTCATATTTGCCGTTGTCGCAAAAAAAGCTGTCTTACCCCTATCCGGCTCACTGTCATAAAACCATAAAAGCGGGTAACCCCCGGCTTTAATCTCGCTTTCCTCGATAACTTCACTTCTTGTTTCAACTATACGCTCAAAGTCCACTGAAACCCCCTTTTCAAATATTTCCTCAAAACCCCGGGGCGATGATATATTCATCGCCGCCTGAACATCCCGCGCTTTTTCCGATACAAGTTCAACCGGGATAATTTGGGAGAGCAGCCGGTTATACCTGGTATAATCATACCTCCTTCCGGGAAATACCGCGACACCTCCCCCTCCCTTCACGTAAGAAGAAACCCGGCGCACAAGTTCCTCGTCGGGATCAACATTAAGAAGCATCATCACATCGTATTCCTCCACAGCCATTTCCTTCATTTCATCCGGGGTTACCACCCTGGATATAACCGGGGCGTCGTAAGTTCCTGGTGAAAGCGCATTTGACATAAAATAACTTTCACCGCTCATAAGAGTATATCCAACATCTCCGTCAACCAGCAGAACCCGTATGCGCGGAAAGACTTTTACGGTAAAAAACCTCTTGCTGTCTGCGTATATTCTGTTTTTCCGGGGCTCTGCTGTCACTTCAATTTTACATTCATAGATACCCGGCCTTTCAAAATTATATACAAATTCTGAATTTACTTCAGAAGCATCCTTGAAGGTTTTCCGGTCTCTTCGCTCACCATCTATATAAAGCCCTGCGGAGGCGGAAACATCTTTTACAGAACGGATTTTAAATTTTACCCCTGTTCTTTTCCGGCTGAAGGCTCTTTCCGGCATAACATCTTCAATCCATAGATTAGACTCCCCTTTGCAGGTGTCGATTAAAAGCAGATTATACTCCCTTCCGCCCTCAGGTGCAGTTCCCATAAAAGCCGCCCTGTTAAAATCCGAAAGTATTATCACATCCGATATCTTCTCTCCCGGGTATTCTTCTGATAAATACCTTGACAGCTCGCGCATCACAGAACCGTAATCTGAAGTTCGGTTTGTCAGCTCAATCTGTTCAATCTCTTTTAAGAGCTCTTCTTCGTTACTTTTAAAGCGCCCTATCCGTGCAAGAGAGCTGTTGAATTCACCCACGGCAAACTCCCCATCAAAGTGCATTACAAGCTCATTTGCCAGCTCTCTGGAAATGTCCAGGGCGTTTTCGGTGCCTTTTCTATAGCCCATTGTGTATGAGTTATCAATAAGAATTACTTTTTTTGAGGTTTCCCGCGTGGTTGTATACCCTCTCCACACCGGTCTGGCGAAAGCAAGCGTTAGCATAACCACTGCCATAACCCTCAATAATAAAAGAATAAACTGCAGAATTTTAAATCTCTTAAGCACATTTTTCGTAGCCGGCTGTATGAATCTCAGTGTGGATATGTTTATACTCTTAGCTTTTTTCCGGTTTAAAAAATGTATTATCACGGGAACTGCGGCAAGCGGAAGCAGCCATAAAAATGAACCGGCCAAAAAACTCACAAATTAAACCTCTTTCGTCCCTCAATAAATCTACTTAAAGCCCTGTCTATATACATATCGGTTGTAAACCTGTAGTAATCAATGCTGTGCGCTTTCAGTCCCCGCTCCAGTTTCTCAAGAAAAGCTTCCATCTTTTTTTTATACTCTTTTTTTATAACATCCGGCCTTGTTTTTAATCTTTCTCCTGTTTCCATATCAACAAACTCCACTTCTCCGTGTTCTTCCAGCTTTAACTCAGCCGGATCCAGAATCTGAATGACTATAAGGTCATTTTTCAGATAAGGAAAATACTTAAGTGATTTTATAACCTTGTCCGGATCGTCAAGTAAATCGGAGAAAACAATCAGAAGGCTTCTTTTTTTAATGAGTTTTCCTATTTTATAGAAAGGTTTTTCAAAATCGGTCTTTCCGGAAGGGTTTAAATTTTCAAGCCTGTCCATTATGAAATGCATATGAGCCCTGAAATTCCTCGGGGGTATAATATCGTCATACCCTCTTGAATATGAAATAAGCCCAGCCGAGTCTCCCTGACTTATAAGAAGATAAGTAAGGGCTGCGCAGAAATATGAAGCATACTCAAGTTTAGTCAATTCTCCGGAGGAAAAACCCATTGATTTTGACCTGTCAATTACATTGTAGCACCTTATATTTGTCTCTTCCTGGTACTGTTTTACATAAAAGCGGTTTGTTCTCCCGTAAACTTTCCAGTCAAGATTTCTGAACTCATCTCCGGGAACATACTGCCTGTGCTGAGCAAATTCAAGGCTGGAACCCTTGAGTGGGCTCTGGTGAAGCCCGCTTACATACCCTTCGGCTATATAGCGGGCCCTGAGCGTCATTGTCTGAAGTTTCTTAAGTAATGCGGCTTCTATGTTAATTGACACTTTTTAACAGATGATCAATTACCTTTTCGGAGTCAACCCCCTCTGCTTCCGCATTAAAATTAGGTATTATTCTGTGCCTTAGTACAGGCCGCGCAAGGGCCCTTACATCATTTATGGAAACGTTATAACTGCCCCTTAATATGGCGCGGGCCTTACTGCCCAGAATAAGATACTGCGAAGCCCTGGGACCGGCTCCCCATGAAACATGATCATCTACAAACCTGTCACCTACCCCCGGCCGCGAAGCGGATGAAAGACGCACGGTATAATCAATCACCTCGTCTGATACGGGTATCTCTCTAACTATATCCTGAAGCTGTACTATCTCTTCAGCCGACAGAACCTTGTCAGGCCTTTCTTCTTCCCCGTATGTTGTAAGTTTAACAACCTGTTTTTCTTCATCCGCACTTGGATAATCAATCTTTATGTTAAAGAAAAACCTGTCAAGCTGTGCCTCGGGAAGATTATACGTTCCTTCCTGTTCAATGGGGTTTTGTGTAGCAAGAACGAAAAACGGCCTTTCGAGCTCAAATGTTTTATTGCCGGCTGTTACTGAGTATTCCTGCATGGCCTGAAGAAGCGCGGCCTGGGTTTTCGGAGGGGTCCTGTTTATCTCGTCTGCAAGTATAATATTAGCAAAGACAGGCCCGGGAACAAACCGGAAATTTCTACGGCCTGTAACCTGATCTTCCTCTACCACCTCTGTACCCGTGATGTCCGAAGGCATAAGGTCGGGTGTAAACTGTATTCTGCTGAAGCTTAAATCCAGTATTTCCGCAAGAGTCCTTACAATCTTTGTTTTTGCAAGCCCGGGAACACCGACAATAAGACAGTGGCCTCTTGAAAACATAGAAATTAATATAAGATCTATTATTTCCTTCTGACCGACAATTATCTTCTCAAGCTGCTCAGTTATGGCTCTTCTGCTGTCTGCTAATTTCCGTATTAATTCTTTTTCGCCTGTGGTGTTCATTTACAGTTTAAGATAAATCCCGCTTAGGATTTTTTCTTCTTATGCCTGTTTTTACGGCGGCGTTTTTTAAGCTTATGCTTTCTTATTTTTTTTAATTTTGCTCTTTTTCCTTTTACCAATTTTTCCCTCTTTCCCTAGTTACTCTTTCAACAATTTGAAAAATCTGTCTTCATATTCCCTAAAAAGATTGTGCTTATTAAGAAGTGTGCCAAGCTCGTCTATACGAGAGCGATCCTTTCGGGCCTCTTCAAAAAGATAATCAATTTTATTTCGTATATTCTGCGGTATTCCGGTTTCATCAGGAAACATTCCCCTTTCTTCCAGGTCGGATATATTTCCACCTGATGATTTTACTGTCATATCTATTATAAATTTCATTATAGATATCTGCCATGTGCTTTCATCGCCTTTTATTACGGCGGTTAATCCATTTCCGCCTTTTTCTATGTCTTCTTTTATTTTTTTATACACATCATACAGCCCCGAGGTCGACTCAGAGGTCTTTTCCTGAATGTTTTTAAACCTGTAATTGAGCATCCTGGGACTTGAGCCGCTGTACTCAAAAAGTTCCTTTGCATACTCTCTGCCGTAATCATCAAACCCCTCAAATAGCTCGGATATTTCCGCGGGAGAAATAATCTCAGGCTTTCTTGATATAACCTTTCCTTCTCTTACCCTGGTGGAATCATCCAGCCTGCTGAGCAGAAAGTAATTCATATTTGTAGTTCCGAAAGTTGAAAGCTTCTGTTTCGGCATCTTCAGAATTTTTGTATTTTCAAGCGCTATTTTTATAATTTCCCTTTTATCCATTTTTCCTCACTAAGCCGGACTTATACTTTATGACTTATTAAATATTTCCATCGTTTAATAATTACAAATTTAAGGAAAATAATCAAATTAAGCGGAATGCTTTTGAAATACCAATTGGTTCACTTAAATCTTCCCGACTTTATAATTGACCACAATAGCCACAAACCCATAACGCTCGCAATTACAAACCCTATGAAACCTACAGCGGGAACATCAAATATCATTGGCTCCATTTCGCTTTGAATTACCAGGGATGAGCCCACAATAAGCGCAGCGATAATCAACCCGAAGGAAATTCTGTTTGAAACCCTGTCCAGGGCCCTGATGAGATCTTCAAGCCCTACATGCCTGAACTCTATTTCAAGCTGGCCGCTCTTGAGTTTTCTTAATATCTGCGCCATCTGTCCGGGCATCTCTTCAAAAAGCCTCTGTAAATCTTTAGAAAGAAGCCGAAGAGCTATTAGCACATTGCGCGGGCGGTATTTTTTTAAATACAGCTTCTTAAGCCCGGGTGTTATCTCTTTCATAACATTCATGCTTCTGTCTAATGACTTTGCCGTTTCCTCTGAAGTAAGTATCGCCTTTGCCACCATAGTATATGCCGGATGTATCTTTATCCTGTTCTGCCGAAAAAGATCAAAAACATCCATCAGTGTCTTCCCTATGGAAATCTCATCAATCGTAACCATCAGGTTACGATCCATTATTTCCATTATTTCCCTTATCATTGTTTCCTTATCTATTTCCTTTTCAATATTAACCTGGATCATCATTTCCTGCAGGACGAGTTCGGGTTCACCGCTGCGGGCATCCAGCATAAGCCCCGTTAACCCGTTTTTCATCTTTGTGCTTAAGCGCCCTATCAAACCAAAATCCAGATAAGAGAGTTTTCCGTCTTTGGTATATATAAGATTGCCCGGATGCGGGTCGGCATGAAATAATCCATGTTCCAGTATTTGCGTCATCATGACATTCACACCAAGTTTGGCAATTCTTTTTTTCTCCTGCGGGCTGAAGTCTGCTTTATCAAGAGAGACCCCCTCGATAAAATCCATTATAAGTATTTTTTCCGTAGTAATTTCATCTTCAACCCCGGGGATTACCACCTCTCGATTTTGCCTGTGATTTTCCTTGAACTTTCTTATAATTACAGACTCTCTCTTTAAATCCAGCTCCCTTTTCAGCGCCCTTGAAAACTCCTCAACAAGCCTTCCAGGCTGGATAACTTTCGCCCATTCATAACGTTTTTCTACGAACCTGGCGATAAAACTGATTATTTTAAGATCAGAACTTACCTGCTTTTCCACCCCTGGTCTTCTGACTTTAACAGCCACAAGCCGGCCGTTTTTAAGACGCGCTTTATAAACCTGAGCTATTGAAGCTGCAGCTATCGGCTTTTGAAAAAAAGTTATAAATTTTTCACGCCACTGCTCTCCCCATTCATCAATAAATATGTCTTCTATTTCACTAAATTCCACCGGATTAACTTCATCTCTTAATTTTGAAAGTTCCTTCACATACTCTCGCGGAACATAATCCGGCCGCGTAGATGCAAACTGCCCCAGCTTTATGAAAGTAGTTCCCATCTCTTCTAATGCCATGCGAAGGCGAACAGACCGGGGATGCTCAAGCTTTTCTTTTCTTGCTTTAGGAAGCATAAATTTACCGGGTAGAGAAAGATGTACGAAGAGTTCACCAAAACCATAATTTGCCAGAACCGAAACAATACCCTTTAATCGTTTCAGCTCCTCCACACCCAATCCTGATATATTGAATATATTCATTTTTAAAGTTGCCTTATTTTTCTTCTTTAAATTCCCATCTCTACTTTAAATCTCATAAGCACCGGCTTATCACAACGCTGTATTATAAAGCCAAGAGAAACCTTCTCCTTAACCTTAATTGTAAAATCATTTTACATAATTATAAAAAAACGTAAAACTTAAAGAAAATTATTTTTTCCTGTTTCTGCTAAGCGCCGGCAATAATAAAAATACCTGTAAGCATAAATACTGTCCCCGCCAGTCGAAAAAAACTGAGCTTTTCATTGAAAAGAAGTATGCCGAATATTATCGCAAAAATCATCCCGCTTCTTTTTATTGCAATAACATAGCTCACATAACCTGTCTGCAAAGAGGTCATCTGAAAAATACCTATTAATGCCGAAAACAACCCTAAAACTAACAGCTCCCAAAAATGCCGCCTGAGTTCTCCTTTTATGCCAGGATTCGATTTCATCAGAAAAGGAATATACAACACAAAAAACCCTGTATTAAGAACCAGTATAAAAAAATACGGGTCTGAAGAAACAACCGCAACTTTATCAAAGGTAGCGGCAAAACTCCACAATAGAGATACTCCCAGCATTAGAAGAGAGCCTTTTTCCCTGAAAATCGCCTTAACTGGAGAAAAAAAACCTTCTCCAATTTTTTCAAAATTTATGACATACGCACCCAGGACTATTGACAAAATACCTATCATCCCCTGAATTGAGGGAATTTCTCCAAGAAAGAGAAAACCTGTAAGAATTATAAACGCAGGAGTAAAGGATAAAAATGGATAAGTAAGAGCCAGAGGGGAAATTTTAACTGCTTTAACAAACATGGTGTAAGCCACCATATTCAATACAAGCGAAGCAGAACAGCTCCAGTAAAAATCACTCTGCACCTCCGGTACCCCTGAAATAAGAAAAACAGGAATAATAAAAGGCACCGAAAAAGCAAATATTGACCAGGTAACAGTACGGCGATTTACTGCAGACATAATTTTTTTTGACCATGTTCCCTGCAATGCATAAAAAAACGCAGTAATAAGCGCAAAAATAAACCACATAACTATAAAACCTGTACTGTAGAGTTATCCAATCTTATCCCTCATCTTTTATAAGTCCTTTCATTTCTACCTTTCCTGTATATGCATTTGCTTTATGACGTCCCTGTTTGTATTCATCCGAAACAAGGTTACGTTATTACATTTCCAAAAAATCATTCGCGTTATGCAACCCTTAGTTTTTTTTGCTGAACATATCATAATCATTTTTCAATTCTTTTATTTAATTTATTAATATGTCTTTTTACCTTATATATATCTCCCCACTCCCGCAAACCGAACGAAGGGAATATCGAATTATTATGAAGTAGCGGCTCTTCTAAAATACTTAAGTCATGTTTTTCACTCTCTGCAGAACCCGGAACGACTGCGTACTCGGCCAAATTTATTCTGGCACCCAGACTATGAAGATATTCAGCGGAAGAGGATACCTCACTTAATTTCTGGCCAGGAAGCCCCATTATCAGGTATGCAGAAAACTCACCCTCTTCGTACCCGGCGCTTCTAAGCGCATCCGCTGCTTCTTCAGGGTCTGCCTGCTTCATCTTTCCTTCCGTTTTATACTCAATTAACCTGTCCGCTGAAATACACGGGTCAACAAATCCGGCATTTTTCAGCAAAGAAGCCACAGCTTTATCAACAGCTGAAACTTCAAGGCCGTTCGGGGTGAAATACCGAACGCCCATTACCGGATTTTCCAGATATTCTTTAAAGCAAGGATTTCTTAAAAGAGCGTCGTCATAAAAAACAATATTTTTTACATTATACTTTTTTTTTAATAAATCAACCTCTCTGTATATCTTTTTCGAATTCTTTATTTCAAAGCCGCCGAATATCTTTTTTATTCCGCAGTATGCGCATTGCCACGGACACCCCCGGGAAGTTCTCAATACAACATAAGGCGCCTGTTCATAAAAAGAATAGTCAGGAGCAGGCCAGCTTTCAAACTCCGGAGCGCTGCCTCCAATAATTTTAAATAAATCCGAAAACCCGCCCCCCTCTATTACATAATCCGCCTGCACATTTGCCCTTGCATGCTCCGGACAAAGCGAAGCGTAAATCCCTCCCAGAAGCAAAGGAGTTTCCGGATAAACCTCTTTTATTATAGCAGCCGTCTCTTTAACCCCCGGATACCAGTATGTCATGCCGGAGGTCATAATAATATAATCAGGTTTCTTGTGATTTTGGATTGCTTTTTTTAACCTGCTCCCGCACAACCCGTAATTATTGTATTTTTTAGGATATTTTCTCAAAGGAAGTGGTTTCTGTCTTCTTCTGCTGCGAAAACTGCCCGTTCCGTAAATATCAGTCTTATGTCTTTTCATATAAGGGTGATACCTGTCCATACAGTCAAGAATATCAACATAATATTTTTTTTCTTTAAGAATTGAAGAAAGATACAGCAGCCCCAGTGGTTTTAGCCAGTAATCATAACAGGCAAAGTCTGTTACATAGGGATTAACAAGCAGAATTCTCATGTGTGGTTTTGAATCAGTGATCGCTCAAAGGGCCGGCGTGAATAGTTGCCTCGTATTTATATTTGCGCCTTATTTCTTTTTCAATTTTGTCAGCTATTTTATGAGCATCTTCCAAACTCATATCTCCCGGTAAACTTATATGAAAGGTCAGTTCAGAATGATCGCCGTATCTATGTATATGAAAATGGTTTACTTTTTTAATTTCCGGGGCTATTTCAGCAACAGTTTTTCTTATCTTTTTTTCAATATCCGGGCTGAGTTTTCTTCCTAAAATTGAATCTGAAGAATCTTTTAGCAACTCGTACGAGGCGTATATAACCGCCCCTGAAATTACAATTCCCATTAATCCGTCAATCCACCAGAATCTGCCCGAAAGAAATATTCCCAAAACAACTAAAAAAGAGGTCGCCGCATCAATCCTGTGATGGCATCCGTCCGCCTTCAGTGAATTTGAGTTTATCTTATTCCCCGCCCACTTTGAAACTCTAGCCATAACCTCTTTTAAAAAAGCTGCTGACGCAAATACCACAAGACCAAAAACACCGTAATTTGCCTCTCTGAATTCCAAAATATTTCCGATAGACTTAATCAAAAAGTTAAAACCTATAATCCCTATTATTACCGAAATAGCAATTGCCGCAATATTCTCCGCCCTGCCGTGTCCAAAAGGGTGCTCTTCGTCCGCGCTTTTACCTGAAACCCAAAACCCCACTAAAACAGCAGCAGATGTAACAGAATCCGATACAGTATGCCAGGCATCCGCAATCATAGCTACGGAACCGGACACAACCCCAGCCCAAAGCTTAAATATAAAAAGAAAAAGGTTGACAATTATTGACACCCATCCCACTGCCAACCCAGTTTTTTTACTTTTAGTCATAATAGAAAAAAAGAATAGTTTTAGCCTTTAAAAGGCGCAGCCTCAAACACCCCGTTTTTCATAAGACAGCCTTTGTTCTAGTTCAACTTATATGAAACTGAGACCCTGTGGGTGAGCCCCAAATCTTCCATTGACGCAAACCCGTAATCGAAATTTATATCCCGGTATTCCAATCCGATACCGGTGGTTAAGTGACTTAAGAAATCCAGCCCCTCGGCATAAGATTTTCCTCCAAGACGTAAAGAAAGAAGTATTTCGTCTATTTCTATATCTGCGTTCACACCGCCGTTTACCCGAAAAGGCACATCCTCGGAGTAGCTCGTTTCTGCAACGGCAATAAAGTCCATTCCCGAAAACTCGAAAGGATATGATGCCCCTAAACGAACCGTAAGGGGCAGGGGATCTGATTCCTCTCTGAACTCCATTTCAGTACCAATATTTTGAACACTCATTCCCAGGTTAACATCGCCTAATTCCTTCATCGCCCCTATATCGGCAGCAAAAGCGCTTGCAGTATGATCATCTATCCTGGAGGTAATATACTTTATTGCCGCTCCTGCAGAAACATCTCCAAATTTCCTGGAATACGACGTCATAACCGCCATGTCCGCGGGGCTGTAGGTCTCCCCCATATCATCTCCGAACCTGCTGAACTTATCCATCTCACCTGCGAAAAGCCCGCTCAGGCTGACAGCCATATAGCCTTCCAGAGCCGGAGTGCCGGCTATGAAGTTTGAGTAATTTATGCTGTCTATCCAGAAAGCATGCGAAAATGAAAGCTCTCTATATTCAATTGAAGACAGACCCGCCGGGTTTGAATATAGAGACAGGATATCTCCTTTCATTCCCGCATACGCCTCGCCCATGGCAACGGGTTTTGCTCCCACACCTATGCGCAGAAAAGCCGCTCCGCTGGAGCCGGGTCCCGCCTTGGCATATACTCCAACAACAATAATCACCAAAAATACCATAAATGCAATTTTTTTATTCATAATTATTTCACCACCGCAAATTTCTCTGTCTTTGAATCCCCTTCATAATTTACCACCAGTATATAAACCCCTGAAGCCATATTTTCCGCATCCTCCCACCGGTAACTGGTTCCTCCCCGGTGAGTAAACTCATCAACCAGCTCCCCTGCGATATTAAAAACCCTTATATCAGCATTATCTGGGAGCCCTCCGAACATTATTCCTCCTCCCTCTACATCACCGTATAAATCGTCGCCCGGCTTATAGGGACTCGGATAAATAAAAACATTATCCAGTGTTTCATATGGATATATTACAAGCGCAAATACCGACAAACTTGAAACCCGGGCGCGTATCCAGCGCTCTTCTTTATTTATGCTATAATCATCCTGAATTCCCCACTGACCGTCTTCAAGTTTTGCAATTCTCAGTTTTTTCTCATCAGGTCTTGTCAGATCTTCGGGATATTTAAACTTTATGGATATAAACTCGCCTTCCTCAAGCTCCGGTTCCACCGGACTATTATTGCCATCTACCACATCATAATCAAGGGGCTCATAAACATGCCTGGCTCCTTCGGGAAGTTTTTCATCAGCCTTCTTCCTTTCCTCTTCTTTATCCGCATCTTCAAGACTTCTAATTCTTCCCTCCACAAATGTATCACCGTATGCGGATTCGGGAATGCCTATTACAGCCGAATTTAGAGTTTCATCACTGAATGTAAACTCATCATACCGGTAAAGCCCAAGATCCAGCTTAAAAGATTTAATATCACAGTATCTGAAAACTCTGTCCATAATTCTTCTTGAACCGATTTTCCAGTAATACTGCTTTTCTTCATGAATAGGAATTTCAAAAGAGGTATTTTCGGTTACAGTACTGAATATCACCTCGCTTAAATCGGCCTTTGTAGATACTTGGATAAAATACTCAACCTTCCCGCCAGCAGACTCCCACTTGAAATTCACTTTTTCCGTATTGGCAAAACCATCATCCTCCGGAAAAACAGTCTTCGGTTTGGGCGGAACCGGCTCATCCCAGCTAAAAAAGGGATATGAAAAGTTCTCTACAACATTCCACCTGTTATCTTTATTCACATCTCCGGCTCCTACACCGGCTATATCCCAACCGTCATATGTTCCCAGCTGCATCATCTCATCTGTGTCTTTGCCGTCTCCGCCGGCGGAATCTGTCTGCCCCGATTCTTCCGTATCCCAGAATGAATTTGTAACAGAACCGGAACCGCTCCCGACCAGCCCGCCCTCATCGCTATCGCCCGCTACGTGTCCGGCAGCGTAAGAGTATTCTACTTTTCCCGCGCTCAGATTACCGACAAGCCCGCCAACCACATCACTTGCAGAAACCCTGCAGGTTGAATAAGAAGATATTATCTCCCCACCGGAATTTTCTCCGGTGATTCCACCCGCCCGGCTTTCTCCCGTAACCTCTCCGGTTGAATATACACCTGAAATATCTCCTGTGTTTTCACCGGCTACTCCCCCTACATTATTTTGACCGGCTATATTTACGTTGTATATACCAATATTTGTTACTTCTCCCGACAGCACACTGAACAACCCAATATTATCTTCTCCTCCCCTGCTAATATAAAGAGCGCCTATTGTGTGCCCGTCTCCGTCAAGGCTTCCCGAAAAATTATCAATCGGCTCCCAACCGGCCCCATCATTAGCCATCTTTCCCGCGTGGTAATTATACCCGTAATCCGTTTCCCGAAAATCAGATGTGAGAATGTAATAAGCTCCGGGGTTTTTCCTAACGTTGCTTAATTGATGCCAGTTATCTATCTCATACGGATTTTCTTCTGTGCCCTCCCCGCCTGCATATTCATCTATTGCATTTTCCTCCCAGCTGGGGAACGGATATGACAAAACGTCAACAATATTCCATGCTGAATCCTCGTCAGTGCTGCCTATCTCAACGGATTCAATATCCCATCCGGCATCAGAATATGTTTCATGTAAAGTCATTTTACCAAAGCTTTTTCCCTCACCTCCGGCGCTTTCAAACTGACCCGAATTGTCAATATCCCAGAAAGAATATTTAACCTCACCCGTGTTATCTATGGATCCAACTAATCCCCCCACTTCTTCATTTCCGCTGACATGTCCGGCAGAGAATGAGTTTTCAACCGTTCCGCCCCGGATATCTCCGACAAAACCGCCAACTCCGCTATCCCCCGTCACAATTGATTCAGAAGAGGAATTTCTAATTCTGGACTCGATATGTAGCATGCCGGCAAAACCCCCAACCATTCTTTCTCCAATAACACTGCCGTTTGAATAAGACCCGGTAACCTTTCCTTCTCCGTCCCCCTTCAAAATATACCCTGCCAGACCCCCGGTACCAGCGCCCTCACCGTAAACATCCATTTCCGAATAACAGTCCTCAATCAATCCGCTGCTCGCCCCAACAAGGCCCCCGATATAATTTTCGCTTCCCTGCACATCGCCTGATAAAGAATATGAAGCTTTAATTTCCCCCCTCATATTACCCCCGGCAAGCCCCCCTATATTATAAGCGCCTTTAACATCTCCGGTTGAATAGGAATCTTCAATAAGAGTGCCTTCGTTGGTTCTTCCAACCAATCCCCCTATATCCATATACCCTTTTACATCTCCTTCGGCATAACAACCCCTTATTTCACCGCCTTCCCGGTTTCTTCCTACAAGTCCCCCCACCAGTGAAGACTCACCAGTCACATTCCCTGCCGCATGACTGTCGATTACATTACCGCTGTTTAAACCTATAAGTCCCCCCACGCTAAAACTTCCCTTTATATCCGAATGCACATAGCAGTTTTCCACAACACCCTCATTCCTGCCTGCCAGGCCTCCTATATAGTTACCCCCTGTAACTTCAATATTCTCCAGCCCTAGATTTTTAATCTCTCCTTCACGGTGAACTCTTCCAAAAAGACCGATATTATCAGAATTAGCCCTGTCAATATAAAGGTCCTCTATTACATTGCCGTCTCCGTCAAAACTCCCCATTAAGCGGCCTATGGGACGCCAACCCCTGCCGCCGGCCGAAATCTCTGAGGCCCTGTAGTCATACCCGTAATTTTCTTCACTCAGGTTATTTGCCAAAATAAAATAACTCTCGTCATTGTGTCTTACGTTTTGCAGCTGATGCCAGCTTGTTATTTCATAGGGGTTTCCTTCAGTGCCGTCTCCGCTCTCAAAATACCCGGAACCAAAAGGATTGCTCTCCCAGCTCAAAAAGGGATAGCTGAGTTCATCTACAATATTCCATTCATACCCTGACTTTCTTTCATCCTTGCCAACCTCGTCTATATCCCAGCCCGCTAACGTAAATGTGGATACGCACATCATCTGCTCTGTTGATAAACCAACGCCGCCGTCACTTTCTGTCTCAAGGGTTGAATCTTCATCCCAGAAACTGCCTGCAATATCTTCTTCACCGGACTCATTTAGCCCAATGAGAGCTCCTGAATTGGTTCCTGAAATATTTTCTACAACAGCATAACAATTTTTCACAGAACCGCTTTCAGATACCCGGCCTGCAAGTCCTCCGACATTGCTGTCTCCGGAAACCCCCTGCACTTTAGCGTATGAATGCGACAAATCCCCACTGTTGACCCCCGCAAAACCACCGATGTCCTCTCCGCTTTCATCAACATTTCCGGTTGCATAAGACCTGCTGATATTTCCTTCAGCAGTTACCTCCCCTACAAATCCACCAACACGGTTTCCCCCGGAAACATCTCCGGTTGCATAGCTCCTGCTTACGACTCCACCTACTACTCCTGCAAAACCTCCTATGCTGTTTCCTTGAATATCAACATTCACGGATGAATAAGAGCTGCTTATCTCTCCTGCCGATACTTCACCGACAAATCCACCTACCCGGTTATCCCCGGAAACATCGCCGGCTGCATAGCTCCCCGAAACAGTTCCGCTGCTCACCCCGGCAAATCCTCCCAGATATTCCTGCCCTTCTACTATGCATTCGGAAGACGACCCTGAAACACTTCCGCCTTTAATAAAACCTATGAGACCCCCCACCTGAGAATCTCCACTGACATTCCCGGTTGAAGAACAGTTGGATATTGTTCCGCTATTAGTACCGACAAGACTTCCTACTCTATCTGCGCCGGAGACATCTGCATCCTCCAGATTGAGATTTCTTACCGTTCCCCCGCTGCCGACAAAGGCGAAGAGACCAGTATTATCTTCGCTTCCCTTATCAACCACTAGATTTTTAATCGTATATCCTCTTGCGTTAAAATTACCTGTAAAAGGTTCTTCCAGGGAGCCAATAGGAGTCCAGTCATCTCCTATATCTTCATAACCGTCAGTATCTGAATTAAGCGAGTTATTAAGTCTGAAATATACATTTTTATAATCCCTTACATTATCCAGATGCTCCCAGTTTTCAATCTCGTAGGGGTCATCATCGGAACCGTCACCATCCGCAAAATCCCCCGATGCGTTAGTAGAAAGCAAAGTTATTGCAATTAAAAAAAAGAATATAGTTTTTAAAAAACTCATACTTATACTGCGAGTATTTTTAACCAAAAAAAAGACACATGCGCCCGCATGTGTTTTTACCATATTTTTTTTCCTAAATTGTACCATTTTCATTATTTTAAATGTCTCCTCATTTCAATTTTCTAACAATTCAATAATATAATTTCCGTCTGATATTTTCAAGGCTGCCCATTTCATGCCCCTATTCGATACCCAAAAGAAAGCCTGTGAGTACCACCGAGGTCTTCATAAGAATCAAAAGCGTAATCAAAAACAACATCAGAATACTCAACCCCGAACCCCGCGGTAAAATGACTTAAGAGATCCAGCCCCTCAGCATATGACTTAACTCCAATCCTCACTGAAAAAACCATCTCATCCACCGGGTAATCAACATTCAACCCTGCATTCATCTTAAAACCCGCATCATCGGATATATTCGCTTCCAGCGATGACAGCATACTAAAATCAAGGTATTCAAAGGGATAGGTTATTCCCAATCTTACCACCGTAGGCAGAGAATAACCCTCATTTCGAAACTTCATCTCACCTGATATGTTCTGGATGGAGAAACCGGTATTAAATAAACCAAACCTTTTCATTATTCCCATATCAAGCGCGAAAGTTTCCGCACGGCATCCGGCTATTTCCGAAGTAATGTATTTTATCGCAGCTCCGGCTGATATTTTCTCCAGGTCTCTGGAATATGACAATCCGACAGAAATGTCACTCGGACTGTAGCTCTTTCCTACCTCTAAGCCGTGCCTGTCATACTTGTCTATCTCTCCTGCAAAAAGTCCGTTTACTCCAAAGGCTACATAGCCGTCAATTAAAGGAGCACCTGCAGTAAAGTTTGAATAATTCATGCTGCCCAGCCAGAAGGCATGAGAAAAAGAAAACTTATATCCATTAAGACTGCTCAATCCTGCCGGGTTGTAATAAAAATTCAGCATATCACCGCTTACTCCTGCATAAGCCCCCGCCATGGAGGCCGGTTTCGCTCCCGGGCATATTTTCATAAACGAACCGCTTTTCTCACCCACATCTGCATATATATTATCCGCAAAGAATAGAAAACAGAATATAAAAGCTGAAAAAGTTAACCTTCTGCCCATATTATTTTACCACCGAAAATTTCTTTAACTTAACATCACCGCCATGGTTTACAACCAGCATATAAACGCCGGAAGCAATCTCATCCGCCCTGCCCCAGTTTAAGGTTGTGCCGCCCGGATGGGTAAATTCATCCACCAGCTCGCCTGCGACATTAAATATTCTTATATCCGCCCCCTCCGGTAAATTGGCAAACCTTATACCGCCGCCATCTGCTTCTCCGTATTTCTCATCTCCGGGCATATACGGATTCGGATAAACATACACCCTGTCTACATCAGAATAGCTTCCGGAGAGAAGC
The DNA here is from genome assembly GCA_003553445.1 of Elusimicrobiota bacterium. Lineage (GTDB taxonomy): Bacteria > CG03 > SLGR01 > SLGR01 > SLGR01 > PWEK01. Next base: position 2,788 of record PWEK01000080.1, on the reverse strand, counting down.
GTATATACCGAAAGCCCGGAAACTAAGATATCTACATATTTTTCCCCTTTGTTGACACTGGTCTTATCCTCGCATATATATTCCCACCTGGATGTCTCCTCATTAAGTCTGGCCGCCCTCAGCTTTCTTACATCGGATATAGGCAGATTATCCGGAAAGTACAGCCGGATCAAAATCTGCGAATCTTCAATATCTTCGCTGTAGTCTATCTCTCTTCCGTCAAGTCTCTTTCTGACTGAAAAACGCCTGGGATTTATTATATCTCTTCTGATACTTTCTGAAAGCGCTCTGTCTGCAGTTCTTCTCTTATGTTCCTGCTCCTCCGTCAGGGTGGAGCTTACAACCCCATAAGTTTCAATCTTCGAAGGGGGCACTTTAAGAACTGCCCTGCCGTCAGCATCGCTTATCTCATAGGCCTCTCCCACGTAATATTCCACACTCAGCGTCTTTGTGGAACTATCTACAGCCTCGCTCTCATTTTCTGCCATGTCCCTTGCCTTCACCTTTATCCAGTACGTCGCATCCGCAGTAAGCTCATTCCATCGATACACTGAATCCGCCCAGGGTGATGTTACAGACTCTTCTTCCTCAAAATCACTGGATGTGCTTAACGTGTACTTAAAAGCTTTGGTAGAGCCGTTTTCCATATATAGCCCGCTTAAATTATCGTCGGCAAAGGCATTAACTTCAATGCTGTGCCTCCCACTTTCTGTGACTTCAAGTTCAAGATTATCCGGAGGCGTGGTATCAACAATCACACTCCATAGCGGTGACCATTCGGAAAACCCCTCTCCCTCCCCATAATAAGCCCTTACACTCCAGTAATAAACATCCTCTTCAATATTATTCCAGGTATGAGATCGTGTTTTTCCCACATTTTCAAAATCATAATTGTCAAAATCAGGACAGGTGGTGTATCCAAAATGATATTCAGCAACAGTTTTGTATGGGTGACTTACTATCCCCCATTCAAAATCTAACGAAGTTTCATTCGTAATATACCCATCCGGGGGTTCTTTCAGCCTCGGCCAGTTTGGCATTAATGTAGATACCGTAACGTCGTATTCGGTAATTACCCCCCCATGATTGTAAGCAGCGACTTTCCAGTAAAATTTCTCACCTTTTCTTATTCCGGTTTCTTTTGTATCGGTAAATTCCGTTGATGTATAACCGTCTTTAAATGACTTGAGCGTGTCGGTGCTGGTCTTGAAATTATCGGTGGAGCGCAAAAGACTCCATACGGTGCCGGCAGGGTTCTCCCCGTGTTCCCAGGAGACTGTTACGCTGGATATATGCACATCAAGCGAAGTATTCTCAGGAGGCCTGGCATAAGTGACCGTAGAAACCGCAGATGAATATTCAGAAATGTTTCCGGCCTCATCAACCGCCCTTGCTCTAAACCACCAGGGTGTGTTAACGCCCAGCTCTTCTGTCGAATGAACACCCGTTGATAAATAAATTCCGGTGGAGATATCATTCTCAAACGCGTCACTGCTCTTTTCCACAATAAACTCAATATCCGATTTTTCGGTATAATTGTCTTCGGCAAATGTTTTAAAAAGAACCTCATTTTCCGTTGAAACAGAAACAACCTCCATCGACACCCCGTAAGGCGAAGTGGTATCCACCTTGAGCTCCCACGGCTGGGAGTAGTTATACAATCCCTCTCCTGTTCTTGCCCCGACCCGCCAGTGATAATAACCCTGCTGATTGATATCCATCTGAATTTCGGTGTTCTCAACCGGAGTGCTGTAGATAACGGACTCAAACTCATCGCTTTCAGAAATCTCGATTATGTAATTCGCTTCAGGTGTTTTTGACTCATACCATTTGAACCGGATATCGCTGTTTGATACCTTCTCGGGAGAATGAAGCTGGGGCGGCTGCGCCAGCTCCGTGGTTCCTTTTTCCGAAACTGATGATGTTTTTCTACCATCTCCGTTAACAGCCCAAACCTCAAAAAAATATGTGTTTCCAGAGTCAAGGTTTCTCACCGTAGCGGAGCTCTTCGTCACTTTCTTGTTTAATCCCGTTATCATTCCCATGACAGAATCGAAACCGCCCCCCTGTATTTCCCCCTCTTTATGATAACTTATCTCGTACTCAGTTTCTTCGGGGTTGCCGTTTGCATTCCAGCTCAAGGATACCGAGCTTACATAAATCTCTGAAAGTTCCAAATCTTTCGGCTCTGCCGCGTGTGTGTACCAGGTGGAATGATTGGAGTCAAGTGATTCCACTCCATTTTTGACCGAACGAACAAACCTCCCGTAAACAGTGTTGGTGGATAAACCCGCCTCATCATAAGTAGTTCTTTCCCCTTCCACATTATCTAATGTATCAATTAACTTCGTATCCGTGGCGCTGTATATCCTAAACTTTTCGCTTTCGGGTTCTTTTTCCCATGTCCACAAAATTGATGTAGTAGTTATGTGGTCAAAAGTAAAAATTCCCGGCCCCTCATGTTTTGTTACCACCATCGCAATATTAGAGCATTCAGAAGGATCCCCCCCCTCATAAGCCTTTATTCCTGCATAATACGTTGCGCCAGGTTCAAGCCCTTCAATCTGATATTCCATTTCTTCCCCACCACCTGTTGCTTCATCAATCGCAACCATTGTTTTTTCCGGGGCATTGTCCCACCAGTCATCCCCGCTTCCGTACTTATCTTCGGAATCGGTGCTTATTTTGATTTTATACTCATCTGCAACTACTGCGGTCCATGTAAGCCTGATAACCCCATATGACTGTACAGGGGAAGCATATAAATTGTCCACAGCCGAGGGGGGAT